>NZ_JAATOX010000188.1 GCF_011806385.1 Phaeobacter sp. HF9A
CAAGGCTTTGGGCTGTCCTGCCTGCAAGGGCAGGGCAGCGGGCAAAGGCGCGGGAGGTTTGCGCAGGCGGGCAATCGCGCGGGCCTGGATCTGCGATCAAACGATTCTGCGCGGCTCTGCCTCGCGCTCCGAGGTATTTCCAGAAGCTGAAAAGGGCCACGACATCTCTGCCGCAGCCCTTTCTCTGATCCTTGGATTGGCTGATGTGGCTTAGAGGAATTTCCCCATGGCGCGACCGGTGTCGATCATGCGGTTGGAGAAGCCCCATTCGTTGTCATACCAGCTGACCACGCGCACCAGACCTTCGGAGGTGACCGCGGTTTGCGGTGCGGCGAAGATCGAGGAATGGCTGTTGTGGTTGAAGTCGATCGAGACCAGCGGCGCCTCTTCATAGCCCAGGATGCCCTTGAGCGGGCCCGCTGCGGCAGCGGCCTGAATGGCGGCGTTCACGCTCTCGACGGTGGCGGCTTTTTCCGGCACGAAGGTCAGATCCACAACCGAGACATTCGGGGTGGGCACACGGATGGCGGAACCTTCCAGGCGGCCTTTGAGATGCGGTAGAACCTCGGCGATGGCGCGGGCGGCGCCGGTGGAGGTGGGGATCATCGACAGCGCCGCAGCACGGGCGCGGTAGAGATCCTTATGCGCGGTGTCATGGGTGGGCTGGTCGCCGGTATAGGCGTGGATGGTGGTCATGTAACCGGTCTTGATGCCAAAGGCTTCGTCCAGCACCTTGGCCACCGGCGCCAGGCAATTGGTGGTGCAGGAGGCGTTGGAGACAATCACATCCTCGGCGGTCAGGGCGTTGTCGTTGACGCCAAAGACCACGGTGCGGTCTACCTCTTTGCCGGGGGCGGAGATCAGCACCCGCTGGGAGCCGTTTGCCAGGTGTTTTGCCGCCGTTTCGCGGCTGGTGAACAAGCCGGTGCATTCATAGGCGATATCGACGTCGGACCAGGGCAGCTCTTCGGGGTTGCGGATCGCGGTCAGGCGGATCTCGTGGCGGCCCACCTTCATGATGTCACCCTCGACCACCACATCCTCGGCCAGACGGCCATGGACGCTGTCGTATTTCAACAGGTGCACCTGGGTTGCGGGCGGTGCGAGGTCGTTGATGGCAACCACCTCGACGTCCCTAGTGTCGTTTTCCAGCAGGGCGCGCAGAACATTGCGGCCGATGCGGCCAAATCCATTGATGGCGATCTTCAGGGTCATCTGACAATAACTCCGGTTTGGTTTCCGGGCGCGGCACCCTATTGATACCGCTATCACTCGCCGTCATCGTTATCGCTAACGGCGCCGCCGATCAAGCCCCGAGAGCGCGGCCCTTGCAGCCGTTTGCGCAGAATTTGCTTCCATGCGGAGCGGTGATTTCCGATCGGCGTCGCGGCGGGGCGGCAATATGCCTGCAAATTGGTCACCGCGCGCGGCGGGCGGCCTGTGGCGGGCGGGAAGATTTGCCTCGCCCGGTCGCAATGCCTAGGCTTGAAGAGAGCCCCGCCGAAGGGGAAGCCGCTGAGGGAAAAGCGGAAAACAGCCGCGCAGAACCGAGGGAGGAAAGCATATGGCGCAACGCAGCGCATCATTCGGGGGTCGTCTGGGGCGGCTGCTGCGCGAGATCTATCCAGAGCTTGATGCGGAGATCCTCGGCTCCAAGGTGGTGGAGGCCTTCTGGCCCGAGGGCAGCCACCGGCGCAAACGCCCGCGCACCCCGGGCAACACCCTGTGGTCGGAACGCGATGCGCTGTTGATCACCTATGGCAACTCTATCCTGGATGGCACGCATAAGCCGCTGGATCTGCTCTATGATTTCCTGCTGACCCATATGAAGGGCGTGGTGGACGGCGTGCATATCCTGCCGTTCTTTCCCTATACCTCGGATGATGGGTTCGCCGTCACCGACTATCGCAGGGTCGATCCGGGGCTGGGCGATTGGGCGGATATTCGCCGCATCGGCAGCGCCTTTCATTTGATGTCGGATATGGTGCTGAACCATGTCTCCTCGCAAAGCGCCTGGTTCAATGCCTACCGTCAGGGGCAGGCGCCCTTTGATCGGTTCTTCTACGAGGCCAGCCCGGAGGATGACCTGTCGCAGGTGGTGCGACCGCGCACGACGCCGCTGTTGCAGGAGGTGGAGACCTCAAATGGCGCGAAACATGTCTGGTGCACCTTCAGCCACGATCAGGTCGATCTGAATTTTGAAAACCCCGAGGTGCTCTTGGAAATCCTGCGCATCATCCGGCTGCATATCGATCAGGGGGTGCGCATCATCCGGCTGGATGCGGTGGCGTTTATCTGGAAACAGGTGGGGAGCAGCTCGATCCACCTGCCGCAGACCCATGCCATCGTGCAGCTGCTGCGCCTTCTGGCGGATTACGCGACCGAGACGGTGGTGCTCCTGACCGAAACCAATGTGCCGCGGGCCGAGAACCTCAGCTATTTCGGCAATCGCAACGAGGCCCATGTGGTCTATAACTTTCCGCTGCCGCCCCTGATCCTGCATGCGATGCTGGCGGGCACGGCGCGGTTCCTGCTGCGCTGGGCGCGGGCGATGCCTCCGGCGCCTCTGGGCTGTGCCTATCTGAACTTTACCGCCAGCCATGACGGAATTGGCATGCGCCCCGCCGAGGGGGTGCTGCCGCCCGAGGAAAGCGAGCGCATGATCGCCTGCGTCAAGGACAGCGGCGGGCTGGTTTCCATGCGGGCGCTGCCGGATGGCGGCGAGGCCCCCTATGAGGTGAACTGCACGTTTTTTGACGCCATGAGCCGGAGCTTTTCTGGCGAGACTGATCTGAAGGTGGCGCGGTTTATTTGCTCGCAAACCATCCCGATGAGCCTGGAGGGCATACCCGCCTTTTACATCCACGCGATGCTGGCCACCGCCAACGATCACGAGGCCGTGGCACGCCGGGGCATGAACCGGGCGATCAACCGCCACCGCTGGGATTACCCGGAGCTGACCGCGCGTCTGGCCGACCCGGAGACGGACCAGGCGCAGGTGCTCTCGGCCCTGTCGGCGCGTTTGCGGCTGCGGGCACGCCAGCCGGGGTTTCATCCCAATGCGACCCAGTTCACCCTGCAACTGGAGGATCGGGTCTTTGCGATCTGGCGGCAATCGCTGGATCGGGATCAGTCGATTTTCGCCCTGCATAATGTCAGCGCAGATGCCATCACCCTGCCACCCGGGGCCCTGAACCTGATTGAAGGTGAGGCCTGGCAGGATCTGCTGAGTGGCGATGCCTTTGGCGCCGAAGATGAAATCCAGCTTGCGCCCTATCAGTGCCGCTGGATCACCAATCACGCCAACGGGTGAGGCGCTTTGGGGGGGGGCGAGGAGGGGCTTTGCCCCTCTTGGCCCGGAAGCATGTCGCTTGCGCGCGGAAGCCGGTTTCAAGCCCTTCGACATGCGGCGTCCGTCGCGTTGGGCCAATTCACCCCAGGATATTTCAGGTTAGAAGAAGAGGGGGCCGGTCAGCCCCGCGCATAGTCCGCGTCATCCGCCTGTGCGGCGGCTTTGAGGTCGCTCAGGAAGCTGGGATTGGCCGAATGGATACGGTTCCAGTTGGGAATGAACGGGGTTTCATGCGGGTTTTCCAGAAAAACCTGCCCCGCCGTCATGATGTTGTTGGAGAACATCTCGACCATTTTCTCTTCGCCGTGGCGATCCATTTCGAGCCCGTTCATGGTGGCGTCATTCGAATAGGTTTCGAGCAAATCGAGGGCGGAGCGATAATAGGTTGCCTTGAGGGTGCGAAAGACGTTGGGGGTGAACACTGTGCCATCGGCGGCAAGTTTGCGAAAGATCGCCTTGCAGATGTCGATCGACATGCGGTTCAGGCCGGCGCTGGCGTCCTCTGGGCTGAGGGATTGGTGTTTGTGGTCGTAATTGTCGGCGATTTCCACCTGGCAGACCGCCTTGCGGCCCAGGTTGCGCCAGGCCTCTGACAGCACGCCGATCTCCAGCCCCCAATCGGATGGGATGCGCAGATCGGGCAGCAGCGGCATGCGCAGGGCCATTTCCCCCGACAGCGGGTAGCGAAAGCTGCGCAGATAGTCGATATAGTCGCGATCCCCGATGGTGCGTTTCAGCGCGATCAGCAGCGGCGAGACCAGAAGCCGCGAGACCCTCCCGTTGAGCTTGCCATTGCCGACGCGGGCGTAGAACCCTTTGGAGAGCTGATAGGAAAACGCCGGATGCGCCACCGGATAGACCAGCCGTGCCAGCATCTCCTTGGAGTAGGTCACGATATCGCAGTCATGGATCGCCACCACCGAGCTATCGGCATGGGCAAGCAGATAGCCGATGCAGGACCAGACGTTCTTGCCCTTGCCGGGCTCTTGCGGTGCCAGCCCCTGGGCGGCGAGCTGGGCGCCGAGCGCCTGCATGCGCGGGCTGTCGTTCCAGATCACCCGGTGGTCCTGCGGCAGCACCGAGAAAAATTCCCTGGCATGGCGATATTCGGCCTCGCTGGCGCGGTCCAGCCCGATGACGATGTGATGCAGATAGGGCACCTTGGCCAGCTCATCGAGGATATGGCGCAGGGCGGGGCCTTCGAGTTCGGAATAGAGGCAGGGCAGGATCAGCGAAATCTTGCGGGTCTGGGCAAAGGTTGAGAGTTCATATTCCAGTTCTTCCACCGGGCGGCTGCGCAGATTGTGAAATTGGGCGATATTGCCGTTCTGGTGAAAATCAGCCATGCGGGGCGGTTCCTTCCTGGTCTTGATGTCTGCTCCCGGCGGGCGGGGCGGTGTTCTGGTCGTATCGCTCAAGGATCTGCATCACCGCCTCGCACCAGCCCTCGGGGCCGGGGCGGCGGCTGCGCAGGATGTGATCCTCATTGGCAAATTGCGGGATGTCCGGGCCGTGATCATTGCGGATCACCACCCCGTGGTCGGCATTGGCGATCATC
>NZ_JAATOX010000189.1 GCF_011806385.1 Phaeobacter sp. HF9A
GCAAAGCTCGCCCCGGCGCTGGGAAACCGCCCGCTGCCAGAGGCGCGCGGGCGGTTTCTGGATGTGCTGGCCCGTCGGGTCGGTTAATCCGTGGTGTTGCGCCAGACCGAGAACAGCACCGTGGTGTCATTGTTGTCCTGATCCGAGCCACCGTCGTTTGACGCCAGCATGGTGGCCAATCCGTTTGCGGCGACCGCCATCTGCTGGGTGGCCACAACCACGGGCGAGCGCGTCCAGGTGCCGTTGATGTCGTACTCCACATTGCCAAAATAGGTCAGTCGCGGCGGCACCCCTTCGGAGGTGTCAATGCTCACGTGGCTCAGCGCGTATTGCGACCCGGCTGCGCCGCCGGCGCTGTCGGTCTGGACATAGTTCAGCGCATCCCCAAAGAGCGACAGCCGCTGGGTAAAGCCAGATGTCTGCGATCCCTGAATAAAGACCGCCAGATGCCCGGTGGAGCTGCCGCTGTCAAACGGGCCAAGGTCAATCGGCACCGGCGCAAACAGGGTGACATCGCTGGTCGCGCCACAGGGGCTGATGCTGGCCTGGGCCCCAAGGGTCAGACCGCTATCCACGCACCATTGGTTTGATGCCAGCTGCAATGCGCCCTGACCGGACCAGGTGAACAGCTGGTTGGTGTCGCTGCTGCCGGCGCAATTCCAGACCTGGACCAGGGTCCCCTTTGACGGATGCGCTGTATCCACGTCCAGGCATTGCTCCTGCTGCCCCGGGGTGCCAAAGACGATCCGCTGCGGGGTGGATGTCTGCTCTGACACATGCCAAAGCGGCGCATCGCCGTCGCAGGCGACCCCGACGACCGCGGTTCCTGGCCCGGGCGGGGAGCTTTGCACGCCGAGACAGACCCGGGTTGAATCATCGCTGGCGTTGATCACCATGACCCCGGTGGGGGAACTGGTATCCGCCTGGGCCAGGGGCGCCTGCGTGGAAAAGGCAAGCGCGCAGATCGCGATTGCGGAGTGTTGGCAAAGCCGGGGGAAAGCAATCATAAAGAAACTCCTGCGTGTTAAGGTTGTGCAATCTGTCATCAAAACAACCTAAGAAATAGTAAACGGTTTGGCGCCAAAGCGTGGCAATAGATCTAAAATTTAATCACCTGTCCGGCGCAGACGGCGGATTTGGCGCCGCGCCGCCGTGAATTCGGTTCCACGTCCCTTCGTCATGTTGCTGATACGTCCGGCAGGGATAGTGCCGACGATTCGACCGGGGGCCCATCGCCTCTGGTTGCCCAGCCAATACCGAATTATCGAAGTATATCAGCGCGGAAGGAAAACTCATGGCTGACAAATCCCTCATTGATCTGTCCTGGGATGATTTTGACGAACATCGGGATCCCCGTCCCGATGCAAACCAGTTCGACGCCGTAGTCGAGCGCGCGATCTCTCGTCGTGGCTTCCTCGGCGGCGCCTTGGCCTTTGGGTCCGGCGCGGCGGTCTTTGGCACCGGGCTGATGTCCTCCACCACCGCGTCGCGCGCGGAAGGGGCCTCCAAATTCGCCTTCGCACCGATCGACACCGCGACCGATTTTGCCGTGCATGTGCCCGAGGGCTACAAATCGCAGGTTCTGGTGCGCTGGGGCGATGCGCTCTGGTCCGAGGCCGATGGCGCCTATTCCGCCGAGAGCGGCGTCCCGGTCGAGATGTCCGACAAGGTCTTTGGTGAAAACACCGACGGGATGGAGCTGTTTGTGATCGACGGCAAGGAAGTCATCACCGTCAATTCCGAATATGTGAACCCCAAGATCAACCTGCCGGAAGCCTCCGAAGGGATGCCGCAAACCGCCGACGAGGTGCGCCTGCTGAAAAACATGCAGGGCGTCACCGTGATGGAGATCGCGCGCGGCGACAATGGCTATCACGTGGTGAAGGACAGCCCGCTGAACCGCCGCATCACCCATGAAACCGAGATGAACATCGCAGGTCCGCTGGCCGGTCACGATCTGGTCAAAACCAGCGCCGACCCCGAGGGTCGCACCGTCAAGGGCACCATGAACAACTGTGGCGCCGGCAAGACGCTCTGGAACACCTATCTGACCTGCGAAGAAAACTTCAACGGCTACTTTGGTGCCACCGGCGAGATGCCCGAGGGCGAAGGCTACAAGCGCTATGGTATCGGCGGCGAGGGGCGCTACGCCTACGAAAAATTCGATCCCCGCTATGATCTCTCGAAAGAGCCGAACGAGCCGCACCGCCACGGCTTCGTGACCGAGATCAACCCCGCCGATCCGACCTCGATGCCGCAGAAACGCAGCGCATTGGGCCGTTTCAAACATGAAAACGCCGAGATGGTCCACGCCGCCGATGGCCGCGTTGTGGTCTATATGGGCGATGACGAGCGCGGCGAATACCTCTATAAATACGTCTCCAACGGCACCTGGGCCGAAGGTCAGGACGGCGGCGATCTGCTGAACGACGGCGCGCTTTTTGTGGCCAAGTTCAACGATGACCAAACCGGCGAATGGCTGCCTCTGACCCCGGAAACCACCGGCATGGACGCGGCAGAGATCCTGGTCTTCACCCGTATGGCGGCCTCCGCCGCCGGCGGCACTACCATGGACCGCCCCGAGTGGGTCGCCTGTAACCCGCTGAAAGCAGAGGGTTATTGCGCGCTCACCAACAACAAGAACCGTGGCGTGAAGCCGAACGCAGGGGGCGATGACACCTCCGTCAACGGGCCCAACCCGCGTGAAGCCAACCGCTACGGTCAGATCGTGCGCTGGGCGCCGGAAGCGGGCAACCACGCCGCCGATGCCTTCACCTGGGATCTCTATGTGATGGCGGGCAACCCGACGGTGCACGACGACGCCTATGCGGGCTCCTCGAATGTGAATGCGGGCAATATGTTCAACTCGCCCGATGGCATGGCGTTCTCCTCCGACGGGATGCTCTGGATCCAGACCGACGGCGATTACAAGAACGAAGGCGACTTTGCCGGCATGGGCAACAACCAGATGCTGATCGGTGACCCGGAAACCGGCGAGATCGCCCGTTTCATGACCGTGCCTTACGGCGCCGAAGTCACCGGCCTGTGCTGGTCCGCCGACAAGAAAGTCGCCTTTGCGGGCGTGCAGCACCCGGGCGGCTCCTGGCCCGATGGCAACGGCAAGCCGCGCTCGTCCGTTGTGGCGATCTGGCGTGAAGACGGTGCCGAGATCGGCTAAACCGGCCCGGTTCTGAATGAAGGAAAGCCCTCTCCGGTCGGAGGGGGCTTTTTTCATGGCGTTAACGTGGCGCGCGCCGTGCTGGCGAAGCGTTCATGTTTGTGAACAAAATCAAAATGATAGGTCGCAATCCCTGACCCAATGTTTCGTGCGCGAAACAATAGGTCAGTGAGGCTGACCTATTCGCCGCCTTTAGCCCGGCACCTGCCCGGTGATCATGTCCCGCACCCGCAGCGCATAGCGGTCCGTCATGCCAGAGACAAAATCCGTCAGCGCATGGGCGGCGGTATAATCATCCTCCACCCCGCGCAGATCCAGATCCACCGCCCGCACCAATTGGGTCCAGTAGCCATGTTGTTGCAACAGTTTTTCGGCGTCCCAGCTGCAGTCCCGCAGGGCCAGGAACAGGGAATGGAACTCGTCAAGGATGGTGAACAGCACCTTGCGCCCCACCACCTCCAGCTCGGTCTTGCGCCGTGCGGTGAAGATGCGCGCGTTGGAGATATCCTTGAGGCGGGCAAAGGCCTCGGCCTTGCTGGAGACCTCCATCAGCCCATCGTCGAAGGTGCCCGCCATGATCGCATCGTAATTGTCGAGAAAGGCCGCAACCGCGCTGTCGATGGCGGCGCCGATGGCCATGGCGCGCAGCATGCCGGTACGGTCGCTCAGCGTCATCAGCGGATCCGGGGCGCGGTTGGGGGTGCCGGTGATCTCTTCCAGGATTTCAGAGACCACAGCGCTGTCGAGATCGCCCACCGTGGCGGCATCCTCCAGGTCCAGAATGCGATAGCAGATGTCGTCGGCGGCCTCGACGAGGAAGGCCAGCGGATGCCGTCGCCACCAGCGCAGCCCCTTGGGGGTGCGTTCCTCGGGCAGCCCCAGGGCGCTGGCGACTTCGGCAAAGAGGGCCTCCTCGCCCGCGAAACTGCCGAATTTCTTCAGCCCGACATAGGCGGTTTGCGCATCCTCCGCGGCGGCCTTGGTGCAGGGGTATTTGGCAAAGGCGCCAAGGGTGGCATAGGACAGCCGCATGCCGCCCTCCCGTCGCCCCATCTCCAGCCGCGAGACGATGCGAAAGCCCTGGGCGTTACCCTCAAAGGCCTCGAACTCGCCCCGGTGCTCCGGCGCGATCCCGGCCGCGATGCCGGTGCCCTTGCCGCGAACTGACGGGCAAACCAGGCACCGATGCTGGCTTCGCCGGAATGGCCAAAGGGCGGGTTGCCGATGTCATGCACCAGACAGGCCGCCTGCACGGTGCCCGCCATCACATGCTGCAACCCGTCCTCAAGGCGCCCGTCCTTGACCAGCGCCTGCCCCACCTGAATGCCAAGCGAGCGCCCCACCGATGAGGTCTCCATCGAGTGGATCATGCGGTGATGCACATGGTCGTGATCATAGAGCGGGTGCACCTGGGTCTTCTGCGCCAGTCGGCGGAAGGGTTCGGAAAACAGGATGCGGTCGTAATCCTGCAAATAGGCGGGCCGGTCGGGTTTGCTTTCATACTCCGGGCGGCACAGGCGGCTTGGGTTGAGTAGCTGGGTCCAGTCCATTGATCATATCTCCTGCGCCGATGGCTTTGCCTGCGGCATAAAAAGCCGGTTTGCACGGGAATTGCAAACGCTTGACGGAAAAGGGGGGAGGGGGGTGCTCCCGC
>NZ_JAATOX010000190.1 GCF_011806385.1 Phaeobacter sp. HF9A
AAAAGGGGCGGGAGCCCCCCCCCGTTCTGAGGCTACGCATCCGGGGAGGAGGGAGCGAGGCTCTGCCTCGCGCTCCGGGATATTTCGGGTTAGAAGAAGGGGGGTCAGGCGTTGCTTGCGATCAATTCGGCCTGGGCGACGACGACCTCTGCCTGTTTGATCGAAGCGATATCCACTAGGCGGCCCTTGTAAACGGTGGCGCCTTCGCCCTTGGCCTTGGCCTCTTCCATGGCGGCGAGGATTTCGCGGGCCTCGGCAACGGCCTCTTCGGAGGGGGTGAAAACCTGGTTGGCCAAGGCGATCTGTTTCGGGTGGATCGCCCATTTGCCCACCATGCCCAGTGTGGCCGAGCGTCTGGCCTGGGCGATATAGCCCTCGTCATCCGAGAAATCGCCAAAGGGGCCATCCACCGGCAACAGCCCATGGGTGCGGCAGGCGGCGACGATGGCGGCCTGCGCCCAGTGCCAGGGGTCGGACCAGTGTTTTTCACCGCCCCGCAGCATGTAGTAGTTTTCCTGCGTGCCGCCGATGCCGGTGGTCTGCATGCCCATGGAGGCGGCAAAATCCGCCGCGCCGAGGCTGATGGCCTGGAGGCGCGGGCTGCTGGCGGCGATGGCCTCGACATGGGCGATGCCGGCTGCGGATTCGATGATCACTTCAAAGCTGATCGCCTTCTTGCGCCCCTTGGCGCGTTCGATCGCGGTGACCAGCGCATCCACCGCATAGACGTCTTCGGCGCAGCCCACCTTGGGGATCATGATCTGGTCGAGCCGTTCCCCGGCCTGTTCCAGCACATCGACCACGTCCCGATACCAATAGGGGGTGTCGAGCCCGTTGATCCGCACGCTGAGGGTTTTTGCGCCCCAATCCACCGTGTTGATCGCCTCGATCACATTGGCGCGGGCGCTGTCCTTGTCGGAGGGGGCGACGGAATCTTCCAGATCGAGGTTGATCACATCCGCCTGTGAGGCGGCCATCTTGGCGAAGAGTTTGGTGTTGGAACCCGGCCCGAAGAGTTGGCAGCGGTTGGGGCGGGCGGGCGGCGCCGGTTGCAGGCGGAAGCTCATGGCAGGGTCTCCGGGTTTTTAAGTTTCAAAATCATTTTTAATTTGGATATTTCGTTGCGCGTCGAAAGGCAAGTTTCTTTTGCAGGTGCAGAAAATTCGCGCTCTTGAAGCCGTGAGGGACTGGTGGAATGGCGCGTAATCTCGTGTATCGGTGGGAGAAAATCCGGCTGAGTGACTGATGGGCGCAAGAATATTCCGTGCATGGGGAAAATTGCAGTGAAATAGGCAGGATTTTGCACCGGCATTGTCGCAATCTGTCGCGGATTATGAGATAACCCCAAGAAGGATGCTGGCAATGATCGAGACCCCTTATCTGCTGTTCCTAGGTGACGCGCCGGACATGCTGGCTGCCAAGGTTGCGATCGGGATCCGGGACTGGCGCCCGGAGCATGCGGTGGGCCAGATCAGCCTGCCGGGCTGCGGCGCGGACCTTGGCCTGACCGAGATGACGCTGCAAGAGGCTCTGGACGCCGGGGCCAAGACGCTGGTGATTGGCGTGGCCAACCGTGGCGGTCTGATTTCCCCGGCCTGGAAAGAGGTTCTGGTGAAAGCGCTTGAGCTTGGCTTTGACATCGCGTCCGGCCTGCACAACCTGTTGCGCGACGAGGCGGAGCTGGTGGCGGCGGCGCAGGCCAATGGCCGCACCCTGCATGATGTGCGCGTGCCCACCGTAAACTATCCGATCGCCAATGGCGTGAAGCGCAGCGGCAAGCGCTGTCTGGCTGTCGGCACCGATTGCTCGGTTGGCAAGATGTACACGGCGCTGGCCATGGACAAGGAGATGCAGGCGCGGGGCATGAAATCCTCCTTCCGCGCCACCGGCCAGACCGGCATCCTGATCACCGGCGATGGCGTGCCGCTGGATGCGGTGATCGCGGATTTCATGGCTGGGTCTATTGAGTATCTGACACCGGACAATGACGAAGATCACTGGGATCTGATCGAGGGGCAGGGCTCGCTGTTCCACGTGTCTTATTCCGGGGTGACCATGGCGCTGGTCCATGGCGGCCAGCCGGATGCACTGATCCTTTGCCATGAGCCGACCCGCAGCCATATGCGCGGTCTGCCGGATTATGACGTGCCGACGCTGGAAGAGCTGCGCGATGTGGCGCTGCCGCTGGCGCAGCGTGCCAACAAGGCCTGCCAGGTGGTGGGCGTTTCGGTGAACACCCAGCATCTGAGCGAAGAGGAGGCGGTTGCCTATCTCAAAGAGGTCGAAGATCGCATGGGTCTGCCCGCCGTTGACCCCTATCGTCATGGCGCTGGCCGTCTGGTGGACGCGCTGGCGGCACTCTGATCTTATTGTCTTTGGCGGGGGCGTCTGGCGCGATGTCGGACGCCTCCGGCGGGGATATTTTTGAAAAGATGAAATGCGGGTGGATTGCCCGGGGGGATAGCGATGAAGATCACCGTTACGCGGGATGTGTTCAAGCTGGCGCAGGTGTTTACCATCTCGCGCGGGTCGCGGACCGAAGCCAAGGTGCTGACGGTGCGCGTTGAGGATGGCGGTCATGTGGGCTTGGGCGAATGCGTTCCCTATGCGCGCTATGATGAGACGCTGGAGAGTGTCACCGCCGAGATCGAGGGACTGCCGGAGCGGTTTAGCCGCGCGGACTTGCAGGATCTGCTGCCCGCCGGGGCGGCGCGCAACGCGGTGGATTGTGCGCTTTGGGATCTGGAAGCCAAACAGGCCGGAAAACCCGTCTGGGAGCTGGCCGGGCTGCCCGCGCCGGGGCCGGAGATCACCGCCTATACGCTGTCGCTGGCTGCGCCCGAGGAGATGCAGAAACAGGCGGCGCAGAATGCCCATCGCCCGCTGCTCAAGATCAAGCTCGGCACGCCAGAGGATATGCCGCGCCTGGAAGCGGTGCGCGCTGGTGCGCCGGAGGCCCGGATCATTATCGACGCCAATGAGGGCTGGTCGGCAGAGGTTTACGCCGAGCTGGCACCGCATCTGGTGCGGCTCGGGGTGGAGCTGGTGGAGCAACCCCTGCCCGCGGGCGAGGACGCGGCGCTGATTGGCATGGAGCGGCCGGTGCCGGTCTGCGCGGACGAGAGCTGCCATGATCTGGCGACGCTGCCCGGGCTCCGGGGCAAATATGACGTGGTCAATATCAAGCTCGACAAGACCGGCGGTCTGACCGAGGCGCTGAAGCTGCGCGCTGCGGCGTTGGCCGAGGGCTATCAGGTGATGGTGGGTTGCATGGTTGGCTCGTCACTGGCGATGGCGCCGGCGACCCTGCTGGCCCAGGGCGCGCTGGTCACCGATCTGGACGGGCCGCTGCTGCTGGCCGAGGATCGCGACACGCCGCTGCTGTTTGATGACGCGGGCGTGCACCCGCCCAGCCCTGCGCTCTGGGGCTGATCTTGCCCACCTATCATCGCTTGACGTCGCCCCATCAAGGCCCGACAAAGCTGCAAACCACACGAGGACCTGACCTATGACCCGTACCGTCTATGTAAATGGCGAATACCTGCCGGAAACCGAAGCCAAAATCTCGATCTTTGACCGGGGTTTCCTGATGGCGGATGCGGTCTATGAGGTGACCTCGGTGCTGGGCGGCAAGCTGATTGACTTTGAGGGCCACGCGGTGCGGCTGGAGCGGTCGCTGTCCGAGCTGGAGATGAAAGCGCCCTGCACCAAGGAGGAGCTCCTGGAGATCCACCGCAAGCTGGTCGAGCTGAACGGGATCGACGAGGGGCTGGTCTATCTGCAAGTGACCCGTGGCTCTGCTGGCGATCGCGATTTTGTCTTCCCGCCGGAAGATACCGTGCCGGGGCTGGTGCTGTTCACCCAGAACAAGCCCGGTCTGGCCGATAGCCCTGCCGCCAAGAAAGGCGCCAAGGTCATTTCGATCGAGGACATTCGCTGGGGTCGCCGCGACATCAAGACCACGCAGCTGCTCTATCCCTCCATGGGCAAGATGATGGCCAAGAAGGCCGGTGCCGATGATGCCTGGATGATCGAGGACGGCCATGTGACCGAGGGCACCTCCAACAACGCCTATTTCGTCAAGGATGGCGTCATCGTGACCCGGCCTCTGTCCAATGACATTCTGCATGGTATCACCCGCAAGGCGGTGCTGCGCATGGCTGCCGAGGCACAGCTGAAGATCGAGGAACGCCTGTTCACCATCGACGAGGCAAAAGAGGCGGATGAAGCCTTCACCACCTCGGCCTCGGCCTTTGTGATGCCGGTGGTGGAGATCGACGGCGTGGCACTGGGCGATGGCACCCCCGGCCCGATCGCCAAACGCCTGCGCGAAATCTACCTTGAGGAAAGCGTCAAAACCGCAATCTGATCCGCGCAAACGCGCCAAGATCGGTCCCCGAAAGGTCATCCGCGTCTTGCGGGTGGCCTTTTTCATGTCCCAAGCGCGTGCAAGGCTGGATGGGTCAAAATCGGCTCATATCGACGGGTCATCTTGCGGCGGGGAGCGGTTTCGCTATAGCTCGCGGGCATGGCGGCACGACTCTTTTCCTTTGACCTGCGCGACGATGGTTCTGCGCGATTTCTGCTTAATTTCAAGCGGGTGGATGGCAGTGGCATCCAGCGGATCTCTTGTGACCTGGACCCTGTCGCCCGGCTGGAAATCGTGCTCTTTGCCGAGGCGCTGGCCCTGCGCCAGAGCCTTGGCGCGCGCGTGGCGGCAGAGGTGGAGGCCGGGGGGCTGATGCTGGCCTATGAGCCGGGGCAGCCGGATCTGCGGGTCGAACGGCAGGCGGGCTATTCCCGG
>NZ_JAATOX010000191.1 GCF_011806385.1 Phaeobacter sp. HF9A
CGCCCTGCGGGCGCGCCACCGCGCTCGGCCCAACAAAACAAGGGCCCGACAGGGCATGCGGTTTTGGCGGGAGAGCCTGCGTCCCACACCGTCGTCCCTTGCGGATATTCAGATGGCTGCGAGGCCGCTAGCTGCGCGGGGGGCGGGATTTATAGACCGGAAGGTGCCAGCCAAAGGCCAGCGAGCCCGCCCGCATTCCCCAGGTGACGATTGCGCAGCCCAGCAGCGCGGTTGCGACCGAAAAGCCAAGCCCGGCCAACAGGATCGCCACGATCCCGCCTGCCATGGCGCAGGAGACATAGAGCTCTCCCTGTTTCAGCACCAATGGCACCTCATTGCAGACCACATCCCGCATCAAGCCGCCAAGCGCCCCTGTCGCCATCCCCATCAATACCACAATAACCGGCCCGTGCCCCAGCTCCATCGCGGCGCCGGTGCCCGCAGGCACCGCAATGGCCAGGGCAAAACTGTCCAGCCAGATCACCCATCGCAGGCGGCTCTCCACCAGATGCGCGGTGAAGAACACAACCACCGCGACGCCAGAGGCCAAAAGGACCGGCATCGGATCGCCCATCCAGAACACCGGGTTTCGATCCAGCAACACGTCGCGCAGGGTGCCGCCGCCCACCGCCGTCAGGCAGGCGATGAAGGCAAAGCCCACGATATCCAGCTGTGCGCGGCTCGCCACCATGGCGCCGGAGGCGGCAAAAACGATAACAGAGGCGTAATCAAGCAACGTCAGGATGGTCATGCATCCGCCTCCTTGCAGCAGGTTGCGCGGGGCCGTAGCGCTTCAGCCGCCCTTCTTGAACGGTGCCATGCCGGCGCGGGCCAGCTCGTCTGCGCGTTCGTTTTCGGGATGGCCCGCGTGGCCCTTGACCCATTCCCAGGTCACCTCGTGGCGGGCCTGCGCCGCATCCAGCCGCTGCCAGAGCTCGACATTCTTCACCGGCTTCTTGGCGGCCGTTTTCCAGCCGTTTTTCTTCCAGCCGAAAATCCAGCCGGTGACGCCGTTCTTCACATAGGCGGAATCGGTCACCACGGTGATCCTGGAGGGCCGCGCGAGGCTCTCCAGCGCATGAATCGCGGCCAGAAGCTCCATCCGGTTGTTGGTGGTCTCTTTCTCGCCGCCGCTCAGCTCGCGCTCCTTGACGACGGTGTCGCCGTCCATGGCACGCAAGAGGGCGCCCCAGCCGCCGGGGCCAGGATTACCGGAGCAGGCTCCGTCGGTATAAGCAAATAAATCAGGCATGGGCGGTCACTACGACAAAGCTCTCCTCTGCACCAGCCAATCCTTTGCCATCTCCAAATCGTGTGTGCAGGACGGTGAACCCCAGCACCCCAAGGATATCCTGGAGCTCCTCCGTGCGGTAATAGGAATAGAACCGGCCCAGCTCATCGCGCCCTTCGCCCTCGCCAAGCTTCATGCCGAGGGTGAAACGCCCGCCCGGTTTCAATGCCCGGCGCAGGCGCAGCAGATGGGTGGGGAAATCATCGCGCGGCACATGCAGCAGGCTGAAAAACGCCCAGATCCCGTCAAACATGGCCTCAACCGCGATATCCTCAAAGTCGGCCACGCTGACCTCAATGCCATAGGTGGCCTGCGCATAGGCGGCCATCTCCGGCGAGGCATCAACGGCGGCCACCCGATAACCGTCATCACGCAGCCGCGCCGCCCAGTGACCGGGGCCGCAGCCCAGATCCAGCACGGTGCCACCCTCGGGCAGCCCCGCGACAAAAGCCGCATAATCCGGCTCGTGGAAGGTGTCCTTGGCGCGGGCAAAGCCCTTGGCGTAATCCTCTGCCGCCTTTGCATAGGCCTCCATGGTCTCGGGGTCACTCATCTCAGGGCTCCTTGCTGTTGCGGGTTTTTACGCACGTTCCATCGCCAGCCGCAGCGCCAGGGCGGCAAAGAGTGCCGCAAAGCTGCGGTTGAGCCAGGCCAGAACCCGCTCGGAGCCCAGAATAAACCGCCGCGCCTCGGCGGCAAACAGCCCGTAGAGCACAAAAACCGCGAAGGTCAGCCCCATAAAGACCGCACCCAGCAGCAACATGTCCTGCGTCACCCGCGCGGCCTCTCCCGACAAAAAGGGCGGCAACAGCGCCAGGAAGAAGATCGACAGCTTCGGGTTCAGAATATTGATCAGGGCGCCGCGCCAGGCGATCCTGACCCCGCTTTGGGCCTCGGGTCGGGCGGCGGTCACCGACAGGCTGCCCTCGGATTTCAGCATCTGCCAGGCGAGATACAACAGATAGAGCACGCCCGCGATCTTCACCGCCTGAAACAACAGCGCCGAGGAATGCAAGACCGCCGCCAGCCCGAGCGTCGCGGCGACCAGATGGGGCACAATCCCAAAGGTGCAGCCCAGGGCCGCCCAGACCGCAGCGCGGCGACCGCGCCCCAGACCAAGCGCCAGCGTATAGATGACCCCGGTTCCGGGCGCGAGGACCACAACAAAGGCGGTGATCAGAAATTGCAGCGAAATCAACGGGGCGGCTCCTCAATACAGGCCCGCATGACCGGGCAGGGACAATTCTAAATCTGCCAGAAGCCTAGCCCGCCATGGCAAAGTTACAAGCCCCCTCGCAGAGGAGCCAAGCCCGGCTTCAGGCGCCGCTGTCAGCCCGCGTGCCGCAGCACCCGAGGCACCTTGAATTCCACCTTCTCCACGGCGGTCTCCACCATCTCCACCGTCACCGCAAAGCGCGCGCGAAAGGCGTCGATGACCTCATTGACCAAAAGCTCCGGCGCCGAGGCCCCCGCGGTGATCGCCACGGTCCTGATGCCCTCCAGCGCGCGCCAGTCGATGTTTTCGGCCCGCTGCACCAGCTGCGCATAGTCACAACCGTTCTTGGCGCCCACTTCGACCAGGCGACGGGAGTTTGATGAATTCGGCGCCCCCACCACCAAGAGCGCGTCGGCCTTTGGCGCCACCGCTTTCACGGCCTCCTGGCGATTGGTGGTGGCATAGCAGATGTCTTCCTTATGCGGGCCGACAATGGCCGGAAAACGCGCCTGAAGCGCGGCAACGATATCCTTGGTGTCATCCACCGACAGGGTGGTCTGGGTGACAAAGGCCAGCCGCGCCGGGTCGCGCACCTCGACATGTGCTACATCCTCGACCGTCTCCACCAACAGCACTTCACCATCCGGCAACTGCCCCATGGTGCCGACGGTCTCGGGGTGGCCCTTGTGGCCGATCATGATCATCTGCAACCCGGCCTCCGCATGGCGCTGGGCCTCGATATGCACCTTGGAAACCAGCGGGCAGGTGGCATCCACATAGATCATCTGCCTCGCCTGGGCGGCCTCGGGTACCGATTTGGGCACCCCATGTGCCGAAAAAATCACCGGCCGGTCATCCGGGCAATCCTCCAGCTCCTCGACAAAGATCGCCCCCTTGTCGCGCAGCCCGTCCACGACAAATTTATTGTGCACGATCTCATGGCGCACATAGACAGGCGCGCCCCATTTCTCCAGCGCCATCTCCACGATCTTGATGGCGCGATCCACGCCGGCGCAAAAACCGCGCGGCGCGGCCAGATAAAGGGTCAGGGCAGGTTTGGCAGCGGTTTCGGTCATCATGATCTCGGCCTGTTGGGTCCGCCCCAGAGCTAAGCCCTGTTGCCCAAAAGGTCCAGAGCAGCGGCAAATCCTATCACCGCTCTTCATCTTTTCATAAATATCCCGGAGCGCGAGGCAGAGCCTCGCACCAGCCCACAAAAAAACACCCGGCGGTTGGGACGCCGGGTGTTCTTGTTTTGGAGTGGTGGTGGTGTGGTGGCTCAGCTGTCGGCCGCAACCGTGCGGGGCTCGCTGGGCATTTCGCGCGGCGGCCGTCCGATCACATCGCGCAGCTCTTCCAGCTCGATGAAATTGTCGGCCTGGCGGCGCAGCTCGTCAGAGATCATCGGCGGCTGGCTGCGAATCGTGGAGACCACGGAGACCCGGACCCCTTGGCGTTGCAGGCTGGCGATCAGCGGGCGGAAGTCCCCATCGCCGGAAAACAGCACGATGTGATCCACACGCGGCGCCAGCTCCATGGCATCGACCGCAAGCTCGATGTCCATATTGCCCTTTACCTTGCGTCGGCCCATGCTGTCGGTGTATTCCTTGGCCGGCTTGGTGACCATGGAAAACCCGTTGTAATGCAGCCAGTCAACCAGCGGGCGGATCGGCGAATATTCGTCGTTTTCCAGCAGCGCCGTATAGTAGAAAGCCCGAACCAGCTTGCCGCGCCGCATAAATTCCTGGCGCAGAAGCTTGTAGTCGATGTCAAATCCCAATGCCTTTGCAGCGGCATATAAATTCGAGCCATCTATGAACAGCGCGAGCCGTTCGTCCTTGTAAAACATAAAATGTGTCCTTCTGGTGTCGCGCGAGCGAATTCCGTGAGTGTGTAAAAAATCTCCGATCGCGCGGGTGGACTTAATTTAATGTATTTGGCACGTCCCGCAAGTCTATGGTCTTAGCGAATTGGGGTCAAAAATGACCGAAATCCGGTCAATCTGTCTTGTGGCACTCGGAAGCAACCTTGAAAACGACGGTATAACACCGCTCGCCACCCTGCAATCGTGCTTGGCGGAGTTTCGCGCAGAGGCGCTGACGCTTTGTGCGGTCTCCCGTTTTTTCAGCACGCCCTGCTTTCCGGCCGGGGCCGGACCGGATTATGTGAACGCCGCCGTCATGGTGAAAACCAGCCTCTCTCCGGCAGAGGTCCTGGCGGCGCTGCACCGGATCGAAGCG
>NZ_JAATOX010000019.1 GCF_011806385.1 Phaeobacter sp. HF9A
GGCCGCATCCTTCGGTGGCGCCGCTGGCGCGGCGCGGTTGCGCGTGCTGCCTGGTTAGCCCGCCACATCCCCCTCGCGCAGGCAGGTCCAGACGATGCGGGTGGAGACCTCCTGCACCTTGTGAAACCCCGCCGCGCGCAGGACATTCTTGCACGCGCGCATGCCCGCGACCTCATAGACCTCGGGGTGAAATTCGATCACGATGGCGCGAAAGGGCGCAAGGTCCATCGCCTGCAAAAGCGCCAGCTCGCCGCCCTCGATATCCATCACCAGAACCGTCGGTTCGAGCTCCGCCACCACCTCGGCCAGATCCACCGTCGGCACTTTGACCACCCGCGAGGGCCGCCCGCTCTCGTTGATCAACGACGAGCCGAGAAAGCTGCTGCGCAGGTGGAACTCCATATCCGCCGGGCGATCCTCGCCCGCAAAGAGCAGCTGATTGCGCAGCTCGATCCGGTCCTCAAGACCGTTCATCTGATGCAGGGCAGAGATCACCGGGATCAGCTCCGGGTTGGCCTCAAAGGACAGCACCTTTTGCGGTTTGGCATTCTGCGCGATCACCGCGCCCACGATCCCCAGCCCGGCGCCGACCTCCAGCACCCTGTCCTCGGGCCCCACCACATGCAGGGCACCGGCGATCTCCGGCCCTTCATAGCGGGCTTCGTTGATCCGCTTGATGCGCGTCTCGTTCAGGAAGCGGGACATCGGGACCTTGACGCCGTGACATACTGCGGCGACCTCCGGGGCGGGGGCGGGCTCTGACATGCTGTATTCTGCTCTTTCTTGTCATCGGGGTGGCCGTTGGTGCGGCTCCGAAGACCCCAACAGGCGTTGGCCGCCACTCTGGCGCAAGAGACGCGGCAAAGGCAAGCATCCGCACGCCCAGGCCCGGCCCGGTCGCCGCTCTGGTGCTATTGACGTGCGCTGCTCAGCAGGGACCAATCCATCAGGATCGGGGCCGCCAGCACCAGCTGCGCAAAGCCCCTGCCCTGCGGATCATTGCGCAACGAGCGGCAACCGCCGCCGCCCAGCGCCCCCGAAATCGTGATCGTCATCGCATGCAGCCCAGGCACCGGATAGCGCCTGATCCGCGCGCCTTTTTTCATAAAATGGCCAAAGACCTCTTGCAGATGCAGCTGGGTCAGCCCGGACCAGATCCAGGGAAGCTGCTCCGGGTGGCGGGCGATGACGCCAAGGGCAACCATATCGCCAAGATCACAACTGCGCGCAAAGGCCACCCGCGACAGCGGCATCGAGACCGTCGGCCCCTTCGCCATTGGCGCCCTGGGCGGATCCGGCGGCGCGACGGTCTTCACCGTATCCCGGGGCAGGCTGGGGGCGGGCTCCAGCAGCTTGCGCGGCGGGGCATTGCCGATCCGCAGGCTCAGTGGCACCTCCGATTTCGGCGTCAGATAGGAAAAGGACGCCAGCACCGGCGCCGGGCGCGGACGCAGGCCCGCACAACCGCAGAGCCCGGGCGGCGCCGCCTGTTCAAGCGCCATCAGCGCCTTCATAAAAACCATGGTGCCGCTGGCCTCCGGGTGGCGGACCGCGATCTTCAGCACCACCTCGCGCGCCACGTCAGAGGCGCGCAGGGCGCCGAACTGGCTCTCCCCGCCCAGGACCTCGACGCTGGTTTCGGCGAAGGGGGCGAGCTTGCGCGCCGCCACCCCCTCTGCCGCCCGGTGCAGCACCGCAGCGGCGAAATGTTCGGCCTTTTGTTCCGCATCCAGCCCATAGAAGGTGAGATATTGACCGATCCGAAACCCATCCCGCCAGGTCCCGCTGATCTTGTAGCGCTCCGGGGGCGGCAGGCCGCGCGCGCCGCGCAGGCGCACCCGGTCGGGGCCGATCTCCTCCAGCTGGAGGGCGGTCACATCGCAGATCACATCCGCCAGCGCATAGGCCGTGGGCTCGGCAATCCCGCCGAGAAGCTGCTCGCCCACCGTGCCGGGGCTGACCAACCCGCCGGTGCCCTCGGGCTTGGTCATCACAAAGCTGCCATCGGCCAGGATCTCGACGATCGGGGCCCCCAATGAGGCGATATCCCCGGCGACCTCCTCCCAATCGGTGAAATTGCCACCGCAGGCCTGCACGCCGCCCGCCAGCACATGTCCGGCCAGCCCGCCGCCCGCCAGATAGTGAAGATCGCGCGGCTCCCAGCCGAAATGCTGCATCGCCGCCCCAAGCGTCAGGGCGCTGGCCGCACAACAGCCGGTGATGATGATATCCGCCCCCTCGTCCAGCGCCGCGACCACCGGGGCCGCGCCGAGTTGCGCGTTGAGGCTGGTGATCCGCTCCGCCGGGGGAAACTCCGCCTTGCTGTCCAGATCCAGCGGCGCGCGTTTGGCGATCTTGTCCAGCTCCGGCATCAGATCATCGCCGCTGATCGCCGCCACCTGAAGCGCAAGCCCCGCCTGTTTGACCGCCTGCATCACCATCGCCGCGCAGGCCTCCGGGTTGGCGCCGCCCGCGTTGGCGATCACTTTCACCCGCTGCGTGGCGATCTGTTTCAGATGGGGCAGCAGCGCATCATTCAGAAACTCGACAAAAAAACCCGCCTTGGGATCCTGCCGCCGGGCCTGGGCCTGGATCGCCATGCTCGTCTCGGTCAGGTAGTCATAGACCAGCACATCCACCTGCCCCGCAGCCAAGAGCTGCTGCGTGGCCTGCGCCGCGTCGCCCCCGTGGCGACAGACCCCACCGACGCGCAAAACATTGCTCATTTCAGGCAGCCCGGCCCCCTTTCCCATATTCGCGTTCAGATCCCGCGTTCGCGTTCAGGCCGAAATCCGCCGCGGCGACTCGCCTTTTTCTGCGCTCATCATGGCGCAATCGGGGGCGCTGAGTCTCGGGGATGTCGCAATTTTCTTGATTTTACGATATGTTAGCGCAAGTGCCCCCTCCCGGACCCCGACCGCGCGGTGCCGGTGCCTTGGGACAAATTGGCACTGGACCTTGCCCGGCCTGCCGCCTAACGTCGCGATTGTATCCAATCCTGCCCTTTCCAAGACCCGAGGTTTCCCATGGCTGTCGGCAGCACCATCCGCACCTATTTCAACGGCACCTGGCATGACGGCGACACGCCGATCATCAAAGCCGCCGACCACGCCGCCTGGCTCGGCTCCACCGTGTTTGACGGTGCGCGCTGGTTTGACGGCGTCACCCCCGACCTGGACAAGCACTGCGCCCGCACCAATGCCTCTGCCGAGGCGCTGATGATGGCCGCCACCGTGCCCGCCGACCAAATGGTGGAAATCGCGCTGGAAGGGCTGAAGGGGTTTGCGCCCGATGCGGCCGTCTATATCCGGCCGATGTATTGGGCCACCGATGGCGACCAGAGCGTGATTGCCCCCTCGCCCGAAGCAACGCAATTCGCGCTCTGCCTGGAGGAGATCCCGATGGCACCGGCCGACGCCAGCGCGACGCTCACCCGCACCCGTTTTCGCCGTCCGGTGCTGGAATCTGCGGTGATCAACGCCAAGGCCGGCTGCCTTTATCCCAACAACGCCCGGATGCTGCGCGAAGCCCGCGCCAAGGGCTTTAGCAATACGCTCACCTGCGATGTGATGGGCAATGTGGCCGAAACCGCGACCGCGAATATTTTCCTGGTCAAGGATGGCGAGGTCTTTACCCCGATCGCCAATGGCACCTTCCTCGCCGGGATCACCCGTGCGCGCCATATCGAAAACCTGCGCGCCGATGGGGTCACCGTGCATGAAACGGTGCTGAGTTATGCCCATTTCGAGGTCGCGGATGAGGTCTTCATGTCCGGCAACCTGTCCAAGGTCACCCCGGTCACCGCCTTTGACGATGTCACCTACGCCCATGGCCCCATGACCAAACGGGTGCGCGAGCTGTACTGGGATTGGGCCAAATCCGGCGCCTAGGGGCGCGCCGGGCGCGCGGGCAGCGGATCGCGCGCCACCGCTCCAGACCGGCCTCCTGCACGGATCTATTGCGCGGAGGCATCGCATCGGCCAATATACGCGTCACACGAGAGCAGAGGGTTCCATGCGCAAATTCCTGGTGGTGCTGGACGACAGCCGAGAATGCCTGAACGCCATGCGCTTTGCCGCCATGCGCGCAGCCAAGACCAACGGCGGCGTGCAGATCCTGTCGATCATCCCGCCGGATGAGTTCAACCACTGGATCGGCGTCGGCGAGGTCATGCGGGAAGAGAGCCGCGAGCGTATCCACGCCCATTTCGAGGTCTTCGCCAAATGGATGCGTGACCGTCAGGGCGTTGACCCGGAGCTGGTGGTGCGCGAAGGCGAGATCGTGCCCGAGATCCACGCCCAGATCGAAAGTGACCCGGAAATCGGCGTGCTGGTGCTGGGCGCGGCCAGCGGACGCAAGGGCCCCGGCCCCATCGTCAGCCAGCTGATCCGCACCGCCGGATCGCTGCCCTTTCCCATCACCATCGTGCCGGGCGACATGTCCAAGGAAAAGCTGGAGGCCATCACCTGACGGCCCCGCCCGCCCCTCTCACAGCCACGCCGCCCGCATCAGGCCCCCGCGCAGAGCCGCGCCTCCGAAGGTCCCGGCCAACATGCCAAGGCTTGCAATTCGCGCCGCAGCCGCTAATTTAGAACCATTCCAAAACTTGACAGGCCCGGGGCGCAGGCGCATATCCCGGTGACCCTGATGGAGAGCCGATATGTTTATCCAGACCGAATCCACGCCGAACCCGGCAACCCTGAAATTCCTGCCCGGCCAGACCGTTCTGGAAGCAGGCACCGCCGATTTCCCCTCCGCCGAGGCCGCCGGCAAATCGCCGCTGGCACAGCGCATCTTTGCCGTGGGTGGCGTCACCGGAGTGTTCTTTGGCAATGATTTTGTCACCGTCACCAAGGATGACGCGGTCGAATGGGATCACATCAAACCCGCAGTGCTCGGCGCGGTGATGGAGCATTACCAATCCGGCCAGCCGGTCATCGACGAGGGCGGGCAGCAGGCCTCGGGCCACGCTGAACACTCCGGCGAGGATGGCGAAATCGTCAACCAGATCAAGGAATTGCTGGACAGCCGCGTGCGCCCGGCGGTGGCACAGGATGGTGGCGACATCACCTTCCACGGTTTTGATCGCGGCGTTGTCTACCTGCATATGCAGGGCGCCTGCGCGGGCTGCCCCTCCTCGACGCTGACCCTGAAAATGGGCATCGAGAACCTGCTGCGCCACTACATCCCCGAAGTGACCGAGGTCCGCCCCGTTGCCGTCTGACCAAGACCCGGCCAAGGCGCTGATCCTGGCGTTTGATACATCGGCCGCGCATTGCGCGGCCGCTTTGCTGCGCGGTGACGAGATCCTGGCCCAGCGCCAGGAAGAGATGGCGCGCGGACAGGCCGAACGGCTGATGCCGCTGCTCGAAGAGGTGCTGGCGGCGGGCGATGCAACCTGGGCCGACCTCGACGCGGTGGCGGTGGGAATCGGGCCGGGCAATTTCACCGGCATCCGCATCTCTGTCTCGGCGGCGCGGGGGCTGGCGCTGGGGCTCGACAAGCCGGCCATCGGCATCTCCAGCCTGGAGGCGCTGGCCTGCGGGGCCGAGGGTCCTGTGGTGACCAGCCTCGATGCGCGGCGCGAGATGCTTTATGTGCAGATCAATGATCAGCCGCCCTGCCTGACCACGCTGGAGAGCCTGCCGCCCCTGCCCGACGCGCCGCTCTGCCTCGGCCATGCCGCCGCCGGGATCGCGGCCCGCTGCAAGGGCACCGTCGCCGCCGCCCGCTATCCCATGGCCGAGGCGATCGCGCGCGTTGCCGCCACGCGGCTGGGCCAGCCCGACCTTCCGCCGCCCGCGCCGCTCTATCTGCGCGAGGCCGATGCGGCGCCGTCGCGGGAGCAGCCCCCGGCCCTGCTCGATGACTGAGACCGCAGCGACCGTGCCGCCAAGCGCCGAGGCGCTGGCCGCGACTCACGCGGCGGCCTTTACCCAATCGCCCAGCCCGTCGCGCCCCTGGTCCGCCAGCGAGATCGCCGACCTTCTGGCGGATCGCTTCACCTATTTCACCGGCGACGCCCGCGCCTTTGCCCTGGCGCGCGAGATCGCCGGAGAGGCGGAGCTTTTGACCATTGCCACCCATCCCGATCATCACCGCCAGGGTCTGGCCGCGCAGGTGATGCAGGACTGGATGCAAAAAGCCGCAAGCCGTGGCGTCACCGACGCTTTTCTTGAGGTCGCAGAAGACAATACCGCCGCACGGGCGTTATACTGCCGATGCGGATTCGGGCTTGTTGGGATTCGAAAAGCCTATTATCCGCGCCCACCGGCGGCAGCGGCGGATGCTTTGCTCATGAAACGGCTGCTTCCCTAGCGGAAGCCCTGTTTTCTGAACCGATTGGTCAATAATGGGTTGACCCCGGACCAGCGCAAGAGGCTAAATCGCTCCACCTTTTAGAACGGACACGCCCGCCATGCGGGGCAGAACAAGAATACTGGGAGTATGTGAATGACCCTGATGAAATCGCTCATGGGCGCGGTGGCCACCGTCGCACTGACCGCAGGCGCCGCGCTGGCGAATCCGGCGCTGATTTTCGACCTTGGCGGCAAGTTCGACAAATCCTTCAATGAGGCGGCCTTTAACGGCGCGCAGCGTTGGGCCGACGAGACCGGCGGCAAATACCTGGAAATCGAGATGAAGTCCGAGGCCCAGCGCGAGCAGGCGCTGCGTCGCTTTGCCGAATCCGGTGCCAACCCGATCATCACCACCGGTTTTGCCATGAGCGCGCCGCTGGCCGAAGTGGCCGCTGACTACCCGGACACCAAATTCGTCACCATCGACGGCTGGGTCGATGCGCCGAACGTGCATGTGGTCAGCTTCACCGAGCATGAAGGCTCCTTCCTTGTTGGCATGCTGGCGGCGGAAGCCTCCAAATCCGGCACCGTTGGCTTCATCGGTGGCATGGATGTTCCGCTGATCCGCAAATTCGCCTGTGGCTATGCCCAGGGCGTCAAGGCGGTGAACCCGGATGCGACCGTGATTGCCAATATGACCGGCACCACCCCGGCGGCCTGGAATGACCCGGTCAAGGGCTCCGAGCTGACCAAGGCGCAGATCTCCCAGGGCGCGGATGTGATCTACGCCGCGGCTGGCGGCACCGGTGTTGGCGTACTGCAAACCGCAGCCGACGAAGGCATCCTGTCGATCGGCGTGGACAGCAACCAGAACCACCTGCACCCGGGCAAGGTTCTGACCTCGATGCTGAAACGCGTTGACGTGGCCGTCTACAACATCATGAGCGCGGGCGAGGATCTTGAGGTTGGCAAGGTCACCCTCGGTCTGGCCGACAATGGTGTGGGCTATGCCATGGACGACAACAACGCCGATCTGGTCAGCGCCGATATGCAAGCCTCTGTCGAGGACGCGAAGGCGAAGATCATCGCGGGCGACATCAAGGTTCACGACTATACCAGCGACGACAGCTGCCCGGTTCTGAACTTCTGATCCACATGACCCGCCCCCCGCGTCGCCATCGGCATCTGCCCGGCAGCGGGGGGCAAGAATATGGCCCGGAGGTCACGCCCATGTGCCCTCCGGGTTTGGTATTTCCCGTCCCGGTCCTTCTCTTGACAAGAATATAACGTGCAGGCTCTAGCTGCATGAACCGGCGATGAGGTGACAGGGGAGCCCCGATGACGGCACCAGCAATCGAACTCAAAGGCATTTCCAAGGCCTTTGGCCCGGTCCAGGCGAACAAGGACATTTCCATCAGCGTCCAACCCGGGACGATCCACGGCATTATCGGCGAGAACGGTGCCGGGAAATCCACGCTGATGAGCATTCTTTACGGATTTTACAAAGCCGACAAAGGCGAGATCTGGATCAAGGGCAACAAGACCGAGATCCCCGACAGCCAGGCCGCCATTGCCGCCGGAATCGGCATGGTGTTCCAGCATTTCAAGCTGGTCGAAAACTTCACGGTGCTGGAAAACATCGTGCTTGGCGCCGAGGATTCCGGCCTGCTGATGCCCTCGCTCTCGCGCGCCCGTAAGGAGCTGAAGGAGCTGGAGGAAGAATACGAGCTCTATGTGGACCCCGACAAGCGCATTGATGAGATCGGCGTCGGCATGCAGCAGCGGGTGGAAATCCTCAAGGCGCTCTATCGCAAGGCCGAGATCCTGATTTTGGACGAGCCCACCGGCGTGTTGACCCCGGCCGAGGCGGACCAGCTGTTCCGCATCCTCGACCGGCTGCGCTCGGAAGGCAAAACCATCATCCTGATCACGCATAAGCTGCGCGAAATCATGGAATATACCGATACCGTATCGGTGATGCGGCGCGGCGAGATGAACGCCACCGTGAAGACCTCCGAAAGCAGCCCCGAACAGCTCGCCGAGCTGATGGTGGGCCGTAAGGTGTTGTTGCGGGTGGATAAAACCCCCGCCACACCGGGCAAGCCGATCCTGGAGATCGAGAAGCTCTCGGTGGTGGACGAGGCCGGGGTGCAGCGCGTCAAGGACATCGACCTAACCGTGCGCGCGGGCGAGATTCTCGGCATTGCCGGGGTTGCGGGCAATGGTCAGTCGGAACTGCTGGAGGTTCTGGGCGGCATGCGCCCCGGCACCGGCACGATCCGCATCAATGGCCAGCCGCTGCCGCTTTCGGGGGCCGGATCGGATGCACGGTCACGGCGCCATGCGGGCATTGCCCATGTGCCCGAGGATCGCCAGCGCGAAGGTCTGATCATGGATTTCGACGCCTGGGAAAACGTCGGCTTTGGCTATCACCGGGAAGCCGAATACAAAAAGGGCCTGTTGCTGGACAACGCCGCCCTGCGCGCGGATACCGCCGCCAAGATGGAAAAATTCGACGTCCGCCCCCCCAATCCCATGCTCGCCGCCAAGAATTTCTCTGGCGGCAACCAGCAGAAAATCGTTGTCGCCCGCGAGATCGAGCGCAACCCCGACCTGCTGTTGATCGGCCAGCCGACCCGCGGCGTGGATATCGGCGCCATCGAATTTATCCACCAGCAGATTGTCGCCCTGCGCGATCAGGGCAAGGCGATCCTGCTGGTGTCGGTAGAGCTGGAAGAGATCCTGTCGCTCAGCGACCGGGTTGCAGTGATGTTTGACGGCAAGATCATGGGCGAACGCGCCGCAGATCAGACCGATGAAAAAGAACTCGGCCTCCTGATGGCCGGCGTCGCGGGGGAGGCCGCGTAAATGGAAAAGATGCCTAAATGGGCCGATGTGGTGCTGATCCCGGTGATCAGCCTGCTTCTGGCCGCGATTATCTCCGCCCTTGTGATCCTCTTCATCGGCGAAAGCCCGACCGAGGCGCTCTCTCTCATGGTGAAAGGCGCGCTGGGGTCCACCTATGGCTGGGGCTATACGCTCTATTATGCCACCAACTTCCTGTTCACCGGGCTTGCGGTGGCGGTGGCCGCCCATGCCGGGCTCTTCAACATCGGCGGCGAGGGGCAGGCGATGATCGGCGGCCTCGGGCTGGCGATCGTCTGCCTTTATATCCCCTTCCCGCATTGGTCGATCGCCTTGCTGGTCGCCGGTCTGGGGGCTGGGCTCTTTGGTGCGGCCTGGGCGGCGATCCCGGCCTATCTGCAAGCCAAACGCGGCAGCCATATCGTGATCACCACCATCATGTTCAACTTCATCGCTGCGGCGGTTCTGAACTACATGCTGGTCAATGCGCTGAAACCCAAGGGCGCGATGGATCCCTCCACCGCGAAATTCCAGGAGGCGGCGCAGCTGCCCTCGCTGCACGAGATCCTGGCGCCGATCGGCATCGAGTTCTCCAAATCCGCCCCCGCCAATGTGACGCTCTTTGTCGGTCTTGCCGCCTGTGTGGTGGTCTGGGGCCTGATCTGGCACACGCCGCTGGGCCACGAGATCCGCGCCCTGGGCAAATCCGAGCGCGGCGCGGTTTATGCGGGCATTTCGCCGGTGCGCACCATCATGGTGACCATGCTGATTTCCGGCGCGCTCTGCGGCTTGATGGCGACCAATAACGTCATGGGCGAGGCCGAACGGCTGGTGCTCAACGCCACCGAGGGCGCGGGCTTTATCGGCATCGCGGTGGCCCTGATGGGCCGCAACCACCCCTTTGGCGTCTTCCTTGCGGCGATCCTTTTTGGCTTTCTTTATCAGGGCGGGGCGGAGCTGGCGCTTTGGACCAATATCCCCTCTGAACTGATCGTGGTCATTCAGGCCCTGGTGATCCTGTTCACCGGTGCGCTGGACAACATGGTGCGCATGCCGATCGAGAAGATCTTCATTGCCCTGCGGAAGGAGAACGCCTGATGGATTTCCTGACCCTGATCCAGGTGCTCGACAGCACCGTGCGCATGGCGACACCCCTGTTGCTCGCCTGCCTGGCTGGATTGTTTTCTGAGCGCGCCGGCATTTTCGACATCGGCCTTGAGGGCAAGATGCTGATGGCGGCGTTTTTCTCCGCTGCGATCGCCGCCATCACCGGCAATGTCTGGCTTGGCCTTCTGGCGGGCATCGCCGCCTCGCTGGCGCTCTCGGCCCTGCACGGGCTGGCCTCGATCACCTTTCGCGGCAATCAGCTCATCTCTGGCGTGGCGCTGAACTTCCTGGCCTCGGGCCTGACGGTTCTGATCGCCGAGAGCTGGTTCCAGCAGGGCGGGCGCACGCCGTCGCTGCTGACACAGGGCCGCTTCAACGGCATCGAGCTGCCCTTTGCCATCGGCCCGACCGACGCCGAGGCCGCGGGCCGTCCGCTCAGCGAGCTGATCGCCAATGCCAATGTGGTGCAGCAGCTCTATTCCGAGCTGATCTCCGGCCATTCCATCCTGGTCTATGTCTCCTTCCTCGCCGTGCCGCTGACCTGGTGGGTGCTGTTCCGCACCCGCTTTGGCCTGCGCCTGCGCGCGGTGGGGGAAAACCCGGCAGCGGTGGACACGGCGGGGATCTCCGTGGTGCGGCTGCGCTTTGCGGCGATTGCCATCTGCGGTCTGCTCTGCGGTATCGCGGGGGCCTATCTGGCGACCGGCCTGCAAGCGGGTTTTGTCAAGGAGATGACCTCCGGGCGCGGCTATATCGCGCTGGCGGCGCTGATCTTCGCCAAATGGCGGCCCTGGCACGCGCTGGGGGCCTGTCTGCTGTTCGGTCTGCTTCAGGCGGTCGCGCTCAGGTTCCAGAGCATCCAGCTGGGTGGTTTCACCATTCCGGTGCAGGTGATGGACGCGCTGCCCTATATCCTGACCGTGGTGATCCTGGCCGGTTTTGTCGGCCGCGCCATCCCACCGCGCGCCGGTGGGCAACCCTACGTCAAGGAGCGTTGAGCCCTTAACCCTCCTGTTCCGCGGGCGAGCCCCCTCGCCCCCTGTAGCGCCCTTGCCTCAGATCCGAGCGCAAGGGCGTTTTTCATTCGCCTGCTGTCGCTTTCGCGACCGGTCTGCTCTACAGTTGATGAAACCCCGCCCCGCGGATGTCGCGTGGTCAAAATTTTCAGTGCTTCACTGGCCCATAAAAGACGCCCCAAGCATATGTATATCTATCTTCCCATCGCCGAAGTCGCCGTAAACGCTTTTCTCGTTCTCGGACTCGGCGGCATGGTGGGCGTGCTGTCGGGCATGTTCGGGGTGGGCGGTGGCTTTTTGCTGACGCCCTTGTTGTTCTTTATCGGCATTCCGCCCTCGGTCGCGGTCGCCACCGGCGCCAATCAGATCGTGGCCTCCTCGGTCTCTGGTGTGCTGGCGCATCTGCGCCGCCGCACGGTGGATCTGAAGATGGGCATGATCTTGCAGGCGGGCGGGCTGGTTGGTGCCACCCTGGGGATCGTGATCTTCAACTACTTGAAATCGCTGGGGCAGGTCGATCTCTTCGTGACCCTGTGCTATGTGGTCTTCCTCGGCATCGTCGGCGGGCTGATGTTCATCGAGAGCCTCAACGCCCTGCGCAAATCCAAACGTGGCGCACCGGCCGCGCGCAAGCAACGCAGCTGGATCCATGCCCTGCCGTTCAAGATGCGCTTTCGCACCTCCGGGCTCTATATCTCGGTGCTGCCGCCCATTCTCGTGGGGGCCTTTGTCGGCATGCTGACCGCCATCATGGGGGTTGGCGGCGGTTTCATCATGGTTCCGGCGATGATCTACCTTCTGGGCATGCCGACCAAAGTGGTGGTCGGGACCTCGCTGTTTCAGATCATCCTGGTGACCGGCGCCACCACCATGATGCATGCGATCACCAACCAGACCGTCGATATCGTGCTGGCCGTGCTGCTGTTGCTGGGCGGCGTGGTGGGGGCGCAATTCGGCACCCGTATCGGCGCCCTGCTGCGGGCCGAGCAGCTGCGCATCCTGCTGGCCCTGCTGGTCATTCTGGTCTGCGCCAAACTGGCGCTGGATCTGCTGCTGGAACCTTCCGAGCTCTATTCCCTCAGCCCGTTGCGGGAGGCCAAGTAATGCCCCTGATGCGCGCTGTCCTGCTGTCGATCTGTTCGCTGTTCTGGGCCACCCTGGCCCCGGCGGAGGAAATCGTGCTTGGCCTGAGCCAGGATCGGGTGGCGATCACCGCCACCTTTGACGGCTCCGAAATCCTGATCTTTGGCGCCGTCAAGCGCGAAGCCCCGATCCCCGCAACCGCCCCGCTGGAAGTGGTGGTGACCGTCTCCGGCCCCGACGAGCCGGTGATGGTGCGTCACAAGACCCGCAATATGGGGATCTGGATCAATACCGAAAGCGTCGCGGTCGATTCCGCGCCCAGCTTTTACGCCGTCGCCACCAGCGCGCCGTTTTCCCAAGCGATGAGCGACACCGAAGATCTGCGCCACAAGGTCTCGATTCGCCGCGCGATCCGCTCCGTTGGCTCCGAAATCGAAGGCGCCGAGCGCTTTACCGCGGCGCTGATGCGCATCCGCGAGGAAAACGGGTTTTACAGCCTGCGGGAAAACACCGTGGCGCTGGATCAGCAAACCCTGTTCCGCACCGCACTCAGCATGCCCGCGGATCTGATCGAGGGCGAGTATAAGACCCGCATTTTCCTGACCCGCGCGGGCAAGGTGGTGTCGCATTATGAAACGGTGATCGCGGTCAACAAGGTCGGGATGGAGCGTTTCCTGTTCAACCTCTCGCGCGAACAGCCGGCGCTTTATGGCGTGCTGGCGCTGTTGATCGCCGCCATCGCCGGATGGGGCGCTGCGGCAGGGTTCCAGCTCTTGCGCGACCGCTGATCCCGGGTGTGACCGCGCCGCGCGCCCGCGCGCGGCGCCCGGCCCAACCAGAGGCCAGGTGCCGTCAGGCGCAGGGCAAATGGGCGGGAGCACCCCCGGCCTTCGCGCGCCCCCTCGATGGCCTCTTCAGCCCCGGCCGATATAGGGCATGCGCGTTGCCATCACCGTCATGAACTGCACATTCGCCTCCAGCGGCAGATCCGCCATATGCAAGACCGACCGCGCCGCGTCGGCCACGTCAAAGGCTTCCATCGGCGGCGCTTCGGGGTTCAGCTCCGCATGGCGCTGCGCCAGCCCGTCCACCATCGGGGTGCGGGCATTGCCGATGTCGATCTGACCACAGGCGATATTGAAGGCGCGGCCATCCAGTGACAGCGATTTGGTCAGCCCGGTGATCGCAGATTTGGTCGTGGCATAGGGCGTGCTTTCGGGGCGTGGGACATGGGCGGCGATCGAGCCATTGTTGATGATCCGCCCGCCCATCGGCTGCTGATGCCGCATCCGCGAAAACGCCGCCCGGGCGCAGAGGAACATGCCGGTGAGGTTGACATTCACAGAGGCGAGCCAGTCTGACAGCGGGATCTCGTCAATCAACCCCGGCGGGGTGAAAATGCCCGCATTGTTAAACAGCACGTCCAGATGTCCGGCCTCCGTGCAGAAGCGGTCAAAACCGGCCTCCACCGCCTCGGGGTCGGTCACATCGGCAGCCAGCACGATGGCACGGCGATGCCCGGCAGCGATTTCCGCCAGCCGATCCGCGCGCCGTGCCAACAGGCCGACCGTCCAGCCCTGCGCGAGGAAGAGCTCCGCCACCGCCTGGCCGATACCGGAACTGGCGCCGGTGATCAGGATGGATCGTGTCATGGGCTTGCCTCCGCCTCCTGGGTTTCCAATGTCAGGGTCGGCGCCGCAACCTGGCGCAGGTCATCCACCCGCAAGGGGCCAGTGGGTTTGGCCAGCCGGTTGCGCACCACCCAGATCAGCCGTTCCTGGGCGCGGGTGATCGCCACATAGGCCAGCCGTTTCCACAAGGGCTGCCCCGCTTCCCCCCGCCCCATCCGCGCGGCGGCATAGATGTCGGGAGCAAAGACCTGCGTGGTGTCCCACTGGCTGCCCTGCGCCTTGTGGATCGTCACCGCCGCGCCATGCAGAAAGGTCGCCCCCATGCGGGCGGCAAAGGGGATAAACGGCTCTTCCTCATCGGGTTTTTCGATCTTCACGATCGAGGCGGCCGAGATCTGCGGATCTTCGGCGCCCATCACATGCAGCCGCGAGAACCCGGGCTTGCGACCGGGGCCGAGGTAGATCACCTGCGCGCCCTTGATGAGGCCCCGCGCCTCCAGGTCCAGCCGTTTCTTGCGGTGTTTCAGCGGCAACTCCAGCCCGTCGCAAATCAGCGGCTCGCCCTCCAAAAGCTGATCCTCCGGCGCGCCATGCACCGCGCGAAAGGCGTTGATCAGCCGGATGCGGGTGTTGTTGCGCCAGACCAGCACCGGCGAGCGCGCCATCAGGTCGACCTCCACCCGCTGGCCCCAGACCACCCGCTCGTCCTGGCGGGCCTTGTCTTCGACCATCCGTTCGAAATCGTCAAACCCCAGCTGCGGATCCGCCAGGGCATGCGCCAGATCGAGGATCGGATTGTCCGCCTCCTGCCGGTGAATGCGGTTAAGGATCAGCTGGCGCTCCTCGGGCAGATCGTCAAACACCATCGAGCCGGACTGGTTGACCGGCGCCAGCTGCGCCGGATCGCCAAACAGCACCAGCGTCGGAAAGATCTCCTTCAGGTCCTCGAACTGGCGGTTGTCCAGCATCGAGGCCTCATCGACAAAACCGATGTCCAAAGGCTCTTCGCGCCGTTTCCAGCCGGTGATGAAATCTGACCCGCGCAGCCCCGCCGCCGCCATTGCGCCGGGGATGGATTTGTTCTTTTCGTAAAACGCCGCCGCGCGCGCCAGCGCCTCGTCCGTCAGCCCGTCAATATCGGGCCGCTCTCCCTCGCCCGCCAGCCATTCGGCGATGCGCTCGTATTCCGGATCATACACCGGGGTATAAAGAATGCGGTGAATGGTGGTGGCGGGCACCCCGCGCAGGCGCAGCACGCTGGCGGCCTTGTTGGTCGGTGCCAGAATCGCCAGGGTGCGCTTGTCGCCCTTCTTGCGGCTCTCGTAATCGCCGGAGACAACCTCCACCCCCGCCGCCGCCAGCGCCTTGTAGAACTCGGCCAAAAGCAGGGTCTTGCCCGATCCCGCCTTACCGATCACGGCGGAAACGCCGGTCTCGCCGCGCGGCGGATGCAGCAGGTCTTCGCCCAGATCGACGCCAGCCTTGCGCAGCTGTTCTGTCAGGGCATCAAAGGCTTGCGCCTGATCGTCGGAGAATTGAAGGGCGGGTGTTTCTGTCATGGCGCGACCCTACAACCGCCCGCGGGCCGGCACCAGTGGGATTGATACGCGCCCCGCCCAAGCGCCAGGGTCAGGGGGGGCAACGCCGCTCTGCGATCAGACCGCGATCAGCCCCAGCGCGATCGCCTTGGCCACCGCATGGGTGGTGTTCTGCGCCTGCAACTTGTGGCGCGCGCCTTCGATATAGACCCGCAGCGTATGTTCGGAAATCTCCAGCGCCTCTGCCGCCCGGGCGCGGCTGTGCCCTTCGGCCAAGAGGCTCAGCGCCTCGTTCTCGCGCATCGAAAGGGGCTGTTCCGGCGCCGGGTAATAGTTCATTTCAAAATCAAGCGCGCGCCGGTTCACGTAGTGGGCCAGCAGGATCAGATCGCGGCTGTTCTTGCGGGCGAATTTATCCCAGGCGGGGCCGTCGCAGTTCTTGGTGATGGTGAACACCGCATATTGCCCCGCAGGCCCCCGCACCGGGATGCTATAGCCCTGCGCGCCCATCCCATGCGCCAGACTGTCCTTGCGAAACGCCGCGGCCAGCCGCGTGGACCAATCCAGGTCGCGCCAGTCCACGGGGTGAAAGGCGGTGTAGCAGGCGATCACCACCGGGTCGATCCGATGATAGCGCATCGCGATATAGCGATCCTGCCAGGCCAGCGGCAATGTGGTGAAACCACAGATGCTATCGGAGCGGTCCACCCAGCGATAGGACACATGGCCAAGGTCCAAAAGGTCCCGGAACCGCGTCATCAACTCCCTGATTTCTTCAAGGTTACTCGCCGCCTCGATCGCTTCGAGCATCGCATTCAGGGTCTGACGTTTCACCATTACCAACCACTCACCATCACATGCTGACGTGCGGTAAATCCGCGAAAAAAGCAACAGGACCGCCGCGCCAATCGCAGCGTTTTTCGCCCTTATCGCACACCACCCGGGCCTCTGCCCCACCGGATTGACGCGCCGGGCCACCATCTGCGGGCCGGAGCGGGGTGAATGATGTGCAATGGCATGCACCTTCTCTGTCAATCCGAAACAGGACTCGCTTCCCCCACAGGACCTCACCCAAACACATAAGAAACACGGCTGACGCCCCTGCCCCCCGCAGGGCCGCCGAATCCGATGTGACTCCTGTTTTAGACCAGCAGACTGGCCTCTGACCAGATAGAAGCTGTCATTTTGATAATAAAGCCCGGCTGCTGCGCAGCCGGGCCTCGGACGCGGGATCTCCCCGCAAAACCAGCATAAAACATTAGCCGTTCACGACTTCTTCCAGCGTGCGCAGCCCGGTGCGCGGCGCCTGAACCAGCACCGACATATTGCCCGGCTTATGTTCGTTGCGCAGCATCTTCATATGCGCCTGGGGCAGTTCCGCCCAGGAGAAGACCTCCGACATGCAGGGATCGAGACGGCGCTCCACCATCAGCTTGTTGGCGGCCGAAGCCTGTTTCAGATGCGCGAAATGCGAGCCTTGCAGGCGTTTCTGGTGCATCCACATATAGCGCACGTCAAAGGTGCAGTTGAAGCCGGAGGTGCCGGCGCAGATCACCACCATGCCGCCCTTTTTCACCACGAAGGTGGAGACGGGAAAGGTTGCCTCGCCGGGGTGTTCAAACACCATATCGACGTTGTTGCCCTTGCCGGTGATCTCCCAGATCGCCTTGCCGAATTTGCGCGCCTCTTTGAACCAATCGGCATATTCCGGCGTGTTCACGGTGGGCAGCTGACCCCAGCAATTGAAATCGCGCCGGTTCAGAACGCCCTTGGCGCCCAGCGACATCACAAACTCGCGCTTGCTCTCGTCCGAGATCACCCCGATGGCATTGGCGCCCGCCGTGTTGATCAGCTGGATCGCGTAGGAGCCAAGCCCGCCGGAGGCGCCCCAGACCAGCACGTTCTGGCCCGGTTTCAGATCATGCGGCTCGTGGCCGAAGAGCATCCGATAGGCGGTGGCCAGCGTCAGCGTATAGCAGGCGCTTTCCTCCCAGGTCAGATGCTTCGGGCGCGGCATCAGCTGCTGGCTCTGCACCCGGGTGAATTGGCTGAAGGAGCCATCCGGCGTCTCATAGCCCCAGATCCGCTGGCTGGTGGAGAACATCGGATCGCCGCCGTTGCATTCCTCGTCGTCGCCATCGTCCTGATTGCAGTGGATCACCACCTCGTCGCCGACCTTCCAGCGGGTGACCTTGTCGCCCACCGCCCAGACAATCCCCGCCGCATCCGACCCGGCGATGTGATAGGGGGCCTTGTGGCCGTCAAAGGGGCTGATGGGCTGGCCCAGCGCGGCCCAGACGCCGTTGTAGTTCACGCCCGCCGCCATCACCAGAACCAGCACCTCGTTGCTGTCGATGCTCGGCACATCGACCACTTCCTGCTGCATTGCGGTGTCCGGCTCGCCGTGGCGCTCCTTGCGGATGGCCCAGGCGTACATCTTTTGCGGCACATAGCCCATCGGGGGGATTTCCCCCATTTCATACAGATCTTTCTGCGGTGCGTCGTAGCTCATGATGCCGTCCTGCGTATCCAAAGCCATGCCGGTCTCCCCTGGTCTCATACTCCGGGATTCATGTCCCGATGACGTGAAATTCTGCGACGCAGAATCGCGTCCTCCCCTTATGGGTAAGAATGAGCGGGTAACATTGCAACCCCATTCGTGATGATTTTGAAATTTTATAACCTCGCGAGCGCAGAAACGCCTATGCGCCCGCAGAAATTTCCGCGCTGCTCTCTCCGGGATCGGGTGGCTCCAGCGCGGCGGGCACCAGATGGGCGATGGAATTGGCGTAGAAATGCAGCATATCCATCTGGCTGCGCTCGGGGATGATCTGCGCGCCGCTGCTGCGGATCAGCCCCCGGCGGCGCATCTGCTGCACCGCGCTCTGGACCACGAATTCATGCGAATGCGCGGGCATGTGGATCTGCGCCAGCGGCATCAGCGCCGTGACCTCGGCCACCGCATGCACCAGCGCGGTCTGGCTCATGGCGCCGCGCTGGATCAGGATATAGCTCACCAGCGGCACCGGCAGCACCGGCACCACCTCGCCAATGCGGGACATCAATTCGCGCGCCAGCTCGCGCGCCGGATCGCGGCCCGGTTCCGCCGCCAGCTCGCTCAGCGCCAGCGGTCTGCCAAAGCTCACCGCCGCCGCGCCCGCCCGCTGATAGCGCCCGGTGATCCAGCGCCAGAACTGCCAGACCAGCCGCAGCATGACCGATCCGATGCGCGCCCGAAACCGCCGCGTGCCGCTGCGGGCGGCCTTGGTCAGGACCTTGTCCTCCAGCACCCGGTCATAATTCAGCGCCACCGGCACAAAGACCACGTCCTTGCCCATCTCACTGCTGCCTTCGAGGATATATTTCAGCAGCCCGTGTTTTGGCGGCATCAACCCGCCGGTCAGGCTCAGCCCGCCTTCGGGGAACATCGCCTGCGTCACCCCTGCCCGCGTCGCCAGCCGCACATAGGCCGCCAGCACTTTGCGATAGAGTTCGTTTTGCGATTTGCGGCGGATGAAATAGGCGCCCATGGCCCGGATCAGGCGGCTTAATGGCCAGACCCGCGCCCATTCCCCCACCGCATAAGACAGCGCCGAGCGTTTCGCGACCAGATAGGTCACCAGCACGTAATCCATATTGCTGCGGTGATTCATCACAAAAACCACCGTGGAATCCTTGTCGATCGCCTTCAGCAGCCCTTCGTCATAGCTGCCCAATCGCACATTGTAGATGGCATTGGACAAAAACCGCGCCGCCCGGATGGCAAAGCTGAAATAGGTGAAGGCGGAAAAGGAGGGCACGATTTCGCGGGCATAGCGGCGGGCCTCTTCAAAGGCGACGTTTTCAGGAATGCCCCTGGCCGCCGCATGATCCGAAACTGCCTGCGCCACCTGCGGATCGTAAATCAGCCGCTGAATCATATCGTAGCGCCGTGCCAGTTTAAACGGCTCGATCGGGCGTTCCAGCCGCTCGTTCACCCGCGCCACCGCGCGTTCCAGCCGGCGGCGAAAAAACCAGCGCACCGAGGGAAACAGAAAATGCGAGGCAAAGGTGACCGCCGCAAACAGCAGGATCAACACAAAGGCCCAAATCGGTAATTCCACGGTCTGCGTCATAGCCGCACTGTTACCGAGCCCCCCTGCCATGACAAGCACAAGCGGGCGGCTTCTGCACCTGCAAAGGTCACAGCCGGGAAATTGCCGCAACGCGGCGAATTGACAAGGTTTCAAAATTCCAGTTTATACACAGCTGAGGAAATATAATTACCCACGCACAGCACACGAGGTCCGCCATGTCGCAAGCGCAGCAAGATCGCCCCAAAGACCGCCCCTGGCTGATCCGCACCTATGCGGGCCATTCCACCGCCAGCGCCTCCAACGCGCTCTATCGGGCCAATCTCGCCAAAGGGCAGACCGGCCTCTCGGTGGCGTTCGACCTGCCGACCCAGACCGGCTATGACAGCGATCACCAGCTGGCGCGGGGCGAGGTTGGCAAGGTTGGCGTGCCGGTCTGCCACCTGGGCGACATGCGGGCGCTGTTTGACCAGATCCCGCTGGACCAGATGAACACCTCGATGACCATCAACGCCACCGCCCCCTGGCTGCTGAGCCTGTATATTGCCGTGGCCGAGGAACAGGGCGCCGACATCAAAGCGCTGCAAGGCACCGTGCAGAATGATCTGATCAAGGAATACCTCAGCCGGGGCACCTATGTCTGCCCGCCCGCGCCGAGCCTCAAGATGATCGCGGATGTGGCCGAGTACTGCTATCACAACGTGCCGAAATGGAACCCGATGAACGTCTGCTCCTACCACCTGCAAGAGGCGGGGGCGACGCCGGAGCAGGAGCTGGCCTTTGCGCTCGCCACCGCGCAGGCGGTCCTGGACGAGCTGCAACCCCGCGTTCCGGCGGAGGATTTCCCGGCCATGGTGGGGCGCATTTCCTTCTTTGTGAACGCGGGCATCCGCTTTGTCACCGAGATGTGCAAAATGCGCGCCTTTGTCGAGCTTTGGGACGAGATCTGCCGCGACCGCTATGGCGTCGAGGATCCCAAGTTCCGTCGCTTTCGCTACGGCGTGCAGGTGAACTCGCTTGGCCTCACCGAACAGCAGCCGGAAAACAACGTCTATCGCATCCTGATCGAGATGCTCGCCGTGACCCTCTCGAAAAACGCCCGCGCCCGCGCGGTGCAGCTGCCCGCCTGGAACGAGGCGCTCGGCCTGCCCCGCCCCTGGGACCAGCAATGGTCGATGCGGATGCAGCAGATCCTGGCCTATGAGACGGACCTTCTGGAATACGGCGACCTCTTTGACGGCAACCCGGTGGTGGACGGCAAGGTCGAGGCGCTGAAGGCCGGTGCGCGGGCGGAGCTCGCAACACTGGACGGCATGGGCGGCGCCGTGGCCTCGATCGAATATATGAAATCGCGGCTGGTGGAGTCCAACGCCGAGCGCCTGAACCGCATCGAAGCGGGCGAGACCGTGGTGGTGGGCGTCAACAAATGGACCGAGGGAGAGCCCTCTCCGCTGCAAACCGAGGATGGCGGCATCATGACCGTGGACCCGGCGGTGGAGGCCGAGCAAATCTCCCGGCTCAACGCCTGGCGCAGCAGCCGCGACACCGCAGAGGTCACCGCAGCGCTGGACGCCCTGCGCGAGGCGGCCCGCAATGGCGACAACATCATGCCCGCCTCAATCCGCGCCGCCAGGGCCGGGGTGACCACCGGCGAATGGGCCGAAGAGATGCGCAAGGCCTATGGCACCTATCGCGGCCCCACCGGCGTCTCTGCCTCCCCCTCCAACAAGACCGAGGGGCTGGAGCATCTGCGCGAGGCAGTGAATGCGGTCTCCGACCAGCTGGGCCGCCGGTTGAAATTCGTGGTCGGCAAGCCCGGTCTGGACGGCCATTCCAACGGTGCCGAGCAAATCGCCTTTCGCGCCCGCGACTGCGGCATGGACATCACCTATGACGGCATCCGCCTCACGCCCGAGGAACTTGTCGCCTCTGCGCGTCAGGACGAGGCCCATGTTGTCGGTCTTTCGATCCTCTCCGGCAGCCATTTGCCGCTGGTCGAGGACACGATGACGCGTTTGCGCGACGCCGGGCTTTCGGATGTGCCGGTTGTGGTCGGTGGCATTATTCCCGATGACGACGCAGAGAAATTACTCAACCTAGGTGTTGCACGCGTCTATACACCAAAAAACTTTGAGCTGAATTCAATCATGATGGACATCGTCGAACTCGCAAAAACAAACGCGAAAACGTAAAATTTCGCGCTGTTTTTCGCCGAAATTCGAAAAACACGCAATTAGATGCTGAATAGCATCTGGAATTCGGTCTAATAGGAAGCCTAGCCCGGAATTATCATCCGTGGCTATTTTCCTATGGAGTAAACAATGTCCATCGACTTGACTGAAATGTCCCGAAAAGAGCTGCTTCAGCTTCAGAAAGACGTTGAAAAGGCACTGAAAGATGCCGAGCAACGTGAACGCAATGCAGCCCTGAAAGCCGTCGAACAAGCGGCTGCCGAATTTGGGTTCTCTCTGGATGAGGTCCTGACATCCCCCGCCAAAGGCGGCGCGCGCAAAAGCAAAGCCGTCGCGAAATATCGCAACCCCGAAAATCCTGACGAAACGTGGACAGGCCGTGGCCGGAAACCGCATTGGGTTCACGCCGCGCTCAGCCGGGGCGTTGATATTTCCGACCTCGAAATCTGAACTGGGACGACAATAAGTGACAGTTCATATTGGAGCAAAAAAAGGCGATTTCGCCGAAACCGTCCTGATGCCGGGCGATCCTTATCGTGCGAAATGGGCCGCAGAAACATTCCTGAGCGATGTGCGCCTCGTCAATGAGGTGCGTGGCATGCTCGGGTTTACCGGCACATGGAAGGGGCACCGGGTCTCGATCCAGGGCAGCGGCATGGGCATGCCCTCGCTGTCGATCTATGCCAACGAGCTGATCCGCGACTTCGACGCCCAAACCCTGATCCGTATCGGATCCTGTGGCGGCATGCAGCCTCAGGTAAAGGTCCGCGATGTTATTATCGCAATGACCGCCACCAGCGTCAGCACGCCCTCCCACAGCATCTTTAAAGAGTTGAACTTTGCCCCAACCGCGGACTGGACGCTGTTGCGCAACGCCGTTGCCGCCGCCGAGGCCCAGGGCCTCACCCCGCATGTGGGTGGGATCTACTCCTCCGACACCTTCTATGACGAGCGCCCCGATCTGAACGAACAGATGGTGCGTCACGGTGTTCTGGGCGTGGAGATGGAAGCGGCAGAGCTTTATACGCTGGCGGCCCGTTACGGGCGGCGGGCGCTGGCGGTTCTGACGGTGTCAGATCACCTGCAAACCGGCGAGGCGCTGCCCTCGGAAGACCGCGAACGCAGCTTTGGTGAGATGGTGGAAATCGCCCTCACCGCCGCGTTTGCCTGATTTGGCCGCTGCCTGCGCCACTCACCAGGCATGCCAAGTGACATTGAAAAGGGCCGCCCTCGGGTGGCCCTTTTTGCTGCGAGCCTTGCGCGCTCAGCGCCCGTGGCTGCCGTCATAGCCATTGCGCGCCGGGCTCTGCCAGCCCGCCAGCGCGCCCTCCGCCGGGGCAAAGACCTCGACCCGGAGCGGATAGCAGGCGGCGGTGTCGCTGGAATGCTCGGTCGAGCAATCGCCCCCCGGGCAGGCGCTCAGCGCGCCCAGGATGTCGATCTCGGCAAAAAACTCCAGATAATCGCCGGGGCGCACCGGGCTTGCCTTCATGAAATACTGCCCCGTGTCGCGGGTAAAGCCGGTGCACATGAAGACATTCAGCACGTCATGCACATGTGGCTCTGCCTCAATCAGCGGGATATTCAGATGATCCGCCAGCGCCCGGGTCAGGTTGGAATGGCAGCAGTGATGGTAGTGCCCGCCTTGCAGCAGCGCCCCGGTATAAGGGTCGCAGCGGGTGCCGATCACATCATGCACCGAGCCGCCATAGGCGTCGATGCCGTACCACTCCAGCGTGTCGGCCAGGATCGTCGCCATCGGGCGCAGATACGGCAGGTTCGACCAGAGCCGCTCTCCGGTGCTGACATGGGTGCCATGCAGCGCCCGCGTCTTGCCGGAAAAGAATCGTTCGGAAATGTCGTTTCGATTCCAGAGGTTAAGGTCGCCCACCTGCGGCCCCTCAACCGAGGAGATGCGGAAAAATTGCCCGGCCTCGGCCTCGAACACGGCGGCCTCGCGCGCCGGCACGAGAACCTCGGCGACCTTCGTGGCCCCCTCCCGTGCCGCCTGATACAGCGCCAGATCCGGCCGCGGCAGCGTTTCAGGCGGATAGCAAATGACCGGCTTGATGGCGCGGCGCGCCTCTGCGTCGGCGGGGATCGGAAAAGTCTTGGTTGATGTCATCTCTGGATAGGCTCCCTGTTGGGTGCAATCTATCCTACACATTTCAAATGAAAAGAGGCGCGCGCGTTCCGCAGCCCCCCGGGCGAAGGCTCAGCGCACCGATTTGACGCGTTCCGCGCATCAGCCTGACCCTGAAATGATCCGGGGCCGCGCCTTTGGCCGGCCCCGGATCACAACAGATCAGATCACCACGACATCCAGCGGCGGGAAGCCGTTGAACCCGACCGTGGCATAGGTGGAGGTATAGGCTCCGCAGGAATGGATCACCACGCGATCCCCGGCCCGAAGGCCAAGCGGCAATTGCACCGGCTGCTTTTCATAAAGCACATCAACGCTGTCGCAGGAGGGGCCAGCCAGAACGCAAGCGCCGGTCGGCTCGTGGTCACGCTCCGTGGTGATCTTGTAGCGGATCGCCTCATCCATGGTTTCGGCCAGACCGGAGAATTTGCCGATGTCCAGATAGACCCAGCGGTGCAGGTCGCTGTCATGTTTGCGCGACACCAGCAGCACCTCGGCGGCAATGGCACCGGCCTCGGCCACCAGACCCCGGCCCGGCTCCGCCATCACCTCGACATCACTGCCAAAGCGCGCATCAACCCGCGCCATAACGGCGGCGGCATAGGCCTCTGCGCCCATCACCTCGCTGCCATAGCTGGCGGGAAAACCGCCACCGATGTTCAAAAGCTTCAGTGCATGGCCCGCGGCCTGGGCGGATTGCCAGATCCCGGCCACCTGATCCAGCACCCCGTCCCACATGGCCGGATCGCGGGTTTGCGAGCCGACATGGAAGGACAGCCCATGCGGCACCAGCCCCAGCGCGGTGCAGCGTGCCATCAGGCTGATCGCCATCTCCGGCGCGCTGCCGAACTTGCGGCTGAGCGGCCAGTCGGCGCCGGTGGGCTCCACCAGAACCCGCAGGCAAACATGGGCACCGGGCGCATGCTCGGCCAGCTTTTCCAGCTCTTCTTCCGCATCGGCGGCAAAATGGCGAATGCCCAGATCGTAAGCATAGACGATATCGGCCGGGCGTTTGATGGTGTTGCCAAAGGTGATCCGCGCGGCAGAGGCCCCGGCGGCACGGCACATCTCGATCTCGGCGCGGCTGGCGGCATCGAAATTCGACCCCAGCGCCACCAGACGGCGCAGGATCTCCGGCGCCGGGTTGGCCTTGACCGCATAGTGGATCTTGGCCCGGCCCAACCCGCGCGACAGCGCCAGATACTGGCGCGCCACGGCGGCGCTGTCGATCACCAGCGTCGGCTGATCAAAGCGCGTATTGGCAATATAGGCGAGGTGGCGGGGGGCAAGACTCGCGTCATCGCGGGCGATTTGCCCGAGCACATTTGCATTCATGGTCATCTCCAAAAGACCCGGCCATATATGACCGCTCAGTTCCATCAGAGACGTTACCGTCGCTACGTAACCCTAGGGATCTGAACCCTTTCGACAGAGGCGCGTGCGTTGGCGTCTAGAACGCGCATATCGGGCAAAACCCTGAGTCGATCAAGGGTCAATTTCTGCATGGGAGATATTTCTTTTGCGCATGACGCAGGCACGCTTGTCGGCGTCAGGACCCTTCGCCCTGCCCGCGCAGACAATGGATCGGGCTGCCCTCGCCCGCATCCCGCGCGCCACAAAAGGCGCAGTGCCAGCCTCCGACCCGACGATCCGCGCGCCAGCGGCAATTGCGGGTGAGCGTGGTGGTCTTGCGACGCCAGTACAGATAGCCCAGCGTGCCAAACAGCAAAAGGATCAGAAGGATCGGCATGGCACGCGTCTAGCCCCCTCGCCCGGTGAGATCAAGCATCCACCGGACCTGGGGGGCCGTATCTTCGCGCCTCAGGCGGCCTGGTAGTAGTCCAGCACACCATCCACGGCGGTGGTGTCATCGGCCAGAACCACCGGGGTTTCCGGCGTATAATAGGACCAGGCTTCATCCAGCGCGGCCAGCGCGGCGCGGGCGTCGAGGGAGATAACATCAACGGGGTGAGCGGCGGTTTTCAGTTCGGTCATGGTGTGTACTCGGATCATATCGGTTCTCAATGCCTCCCTCGCGGCGGACCCTACACCGCATTCCCCGCCGCCACATCCGCCAGTTTTGCAAGGACGGCATGCAGATCCTGCAATCGCCCCTGCGTCAACTGGCGCCCGAAGACCTCAGCGCGTGTCGCGCCGCCCGGCCCGGTTCAGCGACGGGCTGGGCAGGCTGTCGTGCAGCTCTTCGATCACATCGAGCACCTCTTCGCTCAGGGTGATATCCTCCGCCGAGAGACATTCCTCCAGCTGGCTGACCGAGGTGGCGCCGATGATATTGGCGCCGAGATAGGGGCGGCTGTTCACAAAGGCCAGCGCCAGCTGCGTCGGGGTCAGCCCGTGATCGCGGGCCAGCGCCACATAGCGATGCAGGATATCGCTGTCGCGGTTGCGCCAATGGCCCGACATCACCTCGGCCCCCCAGGGCAGGCTGAAGCGCGCGCCCTCCGGCTGCGCCCCGTCGGCGTATTTGCCCGACAAGGCCCCGCCCGCCAGCGGCGAATAGGCCAGCAGATCCACGCCTTCGCGCATCGCGACCTCGCCGGCGGCGACATCCCAGTGGCGCTGCAACAGGCTATAGGGGTTCTGGCTGGATTGGATGCGCGGCAGGCCCTTGCTGCGGTGCAGCTCCAGATAGCGCATGATGCCCCAGGGGGTCTCGTTCGAGACACCAATCTCGCGGATCTTGCCCTTCTCGATCATCCGCCCCAACGCCGCCAGCATGCCCTCCATGTCCTCGCCGGTGAGCGAGCGATGCAGATGCGGCTGGAAATCGCGCTGGCCAAAGGCGTTCAGCTGGCGTTGCGGCCAATGCAGCTGATAGAGGTCGATCACCTCAACGCCGAGCCGCTTGAGAGAGCCATCCACCGCGGCCTCCACATCCGCAGGATTGAGCCCATGGCTGCGATAGGGGCCGCCCGGCCCTTCCATCTTGGTGGCGAGGATCACATCGTTGCGCCGCCCCCGTTCGGCAAACCAGCGGCCGATATATTCCTCGGTGCGGCCGGCATAGTCACCGGACATCGGCACCGGATAGACCTCGGCAGTGTCAAAGAAATTGACGCCGCGCTCCAGCGCCAGATCCATCTGCGCGGCGGCCTCCTCATAGCTGTTCTGCACGCCCCAGGTCATGGTGCCGAGGCAAATCCGGGAAACATTGAGGTCGCTGGTGCCAAGCTTACGGTATTGCATGAAAATCTCGCATATCTGGGGGCTGTTGAGACCAGAGATAAAGCCTGCGCCGGGATATCAAAGAGCCGATCACGGGATTGGCACGATTGGGAAGAGATTTGGCACGGATCGCGGCTGTTGCGCCCCCGGCGCGCGCCCTGCTGCCGTGATATTCATCCCCCCGTGTCAGGCTGACGAGCGTCGCGACAGCACGATCAAGGAGACACGGCCCGCCAAAGACCACCCTCACCCGGGTGCAGGTGCGGGTCCGATTCGAGCTCATGTTCGGACGTGGGGCTTTCCACCCCATCCGACCCTCCGCCCCATGGGCGGCCGCCTATTTTTGAATTGAACGAAAGAGACAAGATGAAAACGACAGCCCCCGAGCCTGGGTGGGGGTGAAGCCCCCTCCCGCGGGGAGGGTCGGGGGCTGTCCGGCCTTCGGCCAGACGGACCACCTGCATACAAACAAAAACCCCGCAGCCAAACGGCTACGGGGCAAAACCTGCGACCTGTCGGTCCCGATCAAACCGCGCGGTCGATCATCATTTTCTTGATATGCGAAATCGCCTTGGCCGGGTTCAGCCCCTTGGGGCAGGTCTTGGCGCAGTTCATGATGGTGTGGCAGCGATAGAGCTTGAAGGGATCTTCAAGGTTATCGAGCCGCTCGCCGGTCGCTTCGTCACGGCTGTCGATGATCCAGCGATAGGCGTGCAGCAAGGCGGCGGGGCCGAGGTAGCGATCACCATTCCACCAGTAGCTCGGGCAGGAGGTGGAGCAGCTGGCGCACATCACGCATTCATAAAGCCCGTCGAGCTTCTTGCGGTCCTCGATGGATTGCTTCCACTCCTTGGCGGGGCGGTTGGTCTTGGTTTCCAGCCAGGGCATGATCGAGGCATGCTGGGCGTAGAAATGGGTCAGATCGGGGATCAGGTCCTTCACCACCGGCATATGCGGCAGCGGGTAGATCTTCACATCGCCCTTGATCTCGTCCAGCCCATAGATACAGGCCAGCGTGTTGATACCGTCGATGTTCATCGCGCAGGAACCACAGATCCCCTCGCGGCAGGAGCGGCGGAAGGTCAGGGTCGGGTCGATCTCGTTCTTGATCTTGATCAGCGCGTCCAGCACCATCGGGCCGCATTTGTCCATATCAAGGAAATACGTGTCCACGCTGGGGTTTTTGCCGTCATCCGGGTTCCAGCGGTAGATCTGGAACTTGCGCACATTGGTGGCGCCTTCGGGCTTGGGCCAGGTCTTGCCTGTGGTGATCCTGGAGTTTTTCGGGAGTGCGAATTCAACCATGATCTGTCTCCTTGCTTGGCTGCCCACCGCCACCGCAAAGGCGCAGGTGATCGGGGGAAGAGGGCTGGACCCGGACCATCCGGGTATCATTTCGGGCGCAGAAGCTGCGCATCGTGTCGGCGCGAGAGGTCATTGCAAGACCTCCGCGTCAAATCCGGGCAGCGCGGCAATGCGCGCCAGGCGGGCGGCGTCTTCGGGAAAGGCGCGCGTGAGGCGCGCGCAGAGATCCTCATCCAGCGCCGCGAGCCGCAGCAGCGCCTGATATTCGGGATCATGGGCCATCATGCGCCAGCGCGCCTGCGGCGCCAGATCCTCGGCCGTGGCGGCCGCCTTCTGGAAACTTGAGCCGCCGCCATAGGGCTGCACCGCGCCAAGACCATTGTCGCGCAGCGGCAGGCCCAGTCGCGCCAGAACCCCTTCGCGATAGGCCGCATCGGCAACCCATTGGTCATAGCAGATCGGCACATGGCCGGTCTGGTCGGCCTCCGCCACCTCGGCCAGCAGGTCGCCATAGGTCGCCAGCGCCCGCGCCATCACCGCCATCCGGTCGCCAGAGCGGTAATTTTCATTGCCTTGCAGCTTTTTCAGCAGCGAGGCGCTCCAGTTCAGGAAACTGCGGAAGATCAGGATATCGCCGTCAAAGGCCGCGTCGCCATAGGGGCCGGACATCGGGCGCTCGGCGCAATAGCGCAGATGCACCGTGTCCTCGTAAGAGATCAAGAGCAACGCGCCCTCCCCGGCCGCCTTGGCAGCGGCGGCGACATCATCGCGATGCCAGTGACCGGACACCTCGATGCCCTTGCGGCTGCGCAGCGGATCGGTCCCGGGACGGCAATTGTTGAGAAACAGCGCCTGCCCCTCGGGCGCATTGCGCTGCAACCAATTGGTGATCGCATGATTGCCGGACCGACGCATGCCCACCACGCGCAGGGCGGTTGCCGGCGTGATACCAAGCCCTGCCCAATCACCGGCCTGCGTGAATTCGGAGCGAACGGCCATCATCGCTGCACCTCCCCAACCCGACGCAGACCGCGCGCGCCGAACGGGGCACACGCGGTTGCATCACAGGATTGGATCGGCGCAAGCCGCATCAGAAGGTCCGCGCTTTCGGGGCGATCTTCGCCAGCGAGATGCCGCCTTCTTCTTCGGTCGAGAGCGGATCAACGATCACCGGACGATAGCTGAGCTCGACCGAGGCACCCTCGACGCGGCTGATGGTATGCACCCGCCAGTTCTCGTCGTCCCGCGCGGCGTAATCCTCATGCGCATGCGCACCGCGGCTTTCCTTGCGCGCCTCGGCACCGTGGATGGTGGCCAATGCGTTGGGCATCAGGTTGGTCAGCTCCAGCGTTTCCATCAGATCGGAGTTCCAGACCAGCGAGCGGTCCGTCACATGCAGATCGTCCAGCTTGCCCGCGATGGAGGTCATCTTCTCGACGCCCTCTTTCAGGGTCTTGTCGGTGCGGAACACCGCCGCATCCGCCTGCATGGTGCGCTGCATTTCCAGCCGCAGCTCTGCCGTGGGCGTGCCGCCCTTGGCGTTGCGCAGGGCATCAAAGCGGTCAAACGCCTTGTCGATAGACGCCTGGTTCAGCACCGGATTGGGCGCGTTCGGATCCACGATCTCGCCCGCGCGGATCGAGGCCGCACGACCAAAGACCACCAGGTCGATGAGCGAGTTGGAGCCCAGACGGTTGGCCCCATGCACCGAGGCACAGCCCGCCTCGCCCGCGGCCATCAGGCCCGGCACGATCGCGGTCGGATTCTCGGCCGTCGGGTTCAGCACCTCGCCCCAATAGTTGGTCGGGATGCCGCCCATGTTGTAATGCACCGTCGGCAGAACCGGGATCGGCTCCTTGGTGACATCCACCCCGGCAAAGATCTTGGCGCTTTCGGAAATCCCCGGCAGCCGCTCGGCCAATGCCTCTGCGGGCAGGTGGGAGAGGTTCAGGTGGATGTGGTCGCCATGTTCGCCAACACCACGCCCTTCGCGGATCTCCATCGTCATCGAACGAGAGACATAGTCGCGCGGCGCGAGGTCCTTATACTGCGGCGCGTAACGCTCCATGAAGCGCTCGCCCTCGGAGTTGGTCAGATAGCCGCCCTCGCCGCGCGCGCCTTCGGTGATCAGACAGCCGGAGCCATAGATTCCGGTGGGGTGGAATTGCACGAACTCCATGTCCTGCAAGGCCAGACCGGCACGTGCCACCATGCCGCCGCCGTCGCCGGTGCAGGTATGGGCAGAGGTCGCCGAGAAATAGGCCCGGCCATAGCCGCCGGTCGCCAGCACCACCATCTTGGCGTTGAAAACATGCATGGTGCCATCGTCGAGCTTCCAGCACACCACACCCTGACATTGCCCATCCTCGGACATGATCAGGTCGATGGCGAAATACTCGATGTAGAACTCGGCGTTATGCTTCAGCGACTGACCATAAAGCGTGTGCAGAATGGCGTGGCCGGTGCGGTCGGCGGCGGCACAGGTGCGCTGCACCGGCGGGCCTTCGCCAAATTCGGTGGTATGACCGCCAAAGGGGCGCTGGTAGATCTTGCCTTCTTCGGTCCGCGAAAACGGCACGCCGTAGTGTTCCAGCTCGTAAACCGCCTTGGGGGCTTCGCGCGCGAGATATTCCATCGCGTCGGTGTCGCCCAGCCAGTCAGAGCCCTTGACGGTGTCATACATGTGCCACTGCCAGTTGTCCGGGCCCATGTTGGAAAGAGAGGCCGCGATGCCGCCCTGCGCCGCAACGGTGTGCGAACGGGTCGGAAAGACCTTGGTCACACAGGCGGTGCGCAGCCCTTGTTCTGCCATGCCCAATGTCGCGCGCAGACCCGCGCCACCGGCACCGACAACCACCACGTCATAGTCGTGGGTTTCATATTCATATGCTGTCATCGTGTTAAATCCTTACCGCGCGGATCAGAGGGCGAGTTTGACGAGGGCAAAAAGCCCAACGGCGATCATGGTGTAGGAAAAGGCCGCAACCGCGACCAGCATCAGCTTTTCCGCCAGCCCATGCATGTAGTCTTCCACCGCCTCGCGCACTTCGCGCATCATATGCAGGATGCCCACCACCAGCGTCAGCCCGGTGATGATCGCCGGACAGGGGCGGGCGTAATAGGCCAGAACCTCTTCGTAGCTGCCGCCAAGGCCGAGCCCAAAGGTGATCACAAAAAGCGGCACCAGGATGACCAGCAGCATCGAGGTGACCATCGCCTGCCAATGTTCATGGGTGCCGCCCCGGCTGGCGCCCAGCCCTTCGGCGCGTTTGCGGTCTGTCAGATAATTCATCGCGCTGCCCCTTATACGATCAAAGCGGCCAGAACGGTCAGGACCGTCGCGCCAACAAACATGCCCATGCCGAGCTTCTCGGCAACCTCGACCTCAAGGCAATAGCCGAAGTCCCAGATCACGTGCCGCAGACGTCCCAGCATGTGATAGAAGATCGCCCAGGTCGCCCCCAGCATAACAAGATCGCCAAACCAGCTGCGCAGCAGCCCGTCCACAACGGCGAAATAGGGTTCCGAGGTCGCCGCAGCCAGCAGCCACCACACCACCAAGAGCGCCGCTCCCAGGGTCGCGATGCCGGTTATCCGCACCATGATAGATGACGCCGAGGTCATCTGAGGACGATAAATGGACAAATGCGGCGAAAGCGGGCGATTGCCCCGATTGACATCGGCCATGTTGGCTCCTTTCCGGTTAGCTGACGACGTTCTAGCCTATTTTTGCGCTCTGTCACGCAACCGAGTGGTAAAAATCATCTGATTTTGTGGTTGTTTGGTCGTTTTTCTCACACTTGTGATCACAACTCGGAATGCCGTGATCACAAATTAAAAATCCTATAACTTCACTCAGAATCAATCAATCCACCCCGGCCACACCAAAACCAGCCGCCCCAAGCGGCATGATCCCGGCACGGGCCCCAATGACATGGCGCAACAGACCCGTACTTCTTCTAACCGGAAATATCCCGGGGGTGAATTGCCCAAAGGGCAAGAGGGGGCAGCGCCCCCACCCTCCTAGAGCGGCATCACCGCCCAGTAATCGAGATCCAGCAAGACCTCTGGCAGATATTTCCCGCCCTCATCCCGCAGCTGGAACGGCGCACCGCCCGACGTGGCCACCAACCGCAAGCGGATCGCACCAACGCCCGGCGCGGCGGTCTCGGCCTTGTCCAGCACCTCTGACCAGGCGCGGATCGTTGTGCCTGCCAGACAGGGGTTGGCATGCGCGCCACCATTCAGCCCGACGATCATCTGCGCATTGGCCAGCCCGTTGAACGACAGCGCCCGCGCCATGGAGATCACATGACCGCCATAGATCAGGCGGCTGCCGTCGGGGCGCGCGGTGGTATCGAAATGCACCTTGGCGGTGTTCTGCCAGAGTCGGGTGGCCAGCATATGCTCGGCCTCCTCGACAGTGACCCCATCCACATGGTCGATCCGCTCGCCCACCGCGTAATCGCCCCAGCGATGCGGCTCTCCGGCCAGGGTGAAATCATAGCCGGTGAAGTCGAGCCCCGCCGGCAGCAGCAGATCTTCCGCTGCCAGAACCGGCACCAGATCCGGCACGTGGGTCTCCGGTGCATCGGCTGACGGGTTGCCCTTGCGCACCATCACCCATCGCACGTAGTCGAGCACCAGCTCGTCGCGCTGGTTAAAGCCACGGCTGCGCACCCAGACCACCCCGGTCTTGCCGTTGGAGTTCTGCTTGAGCCCGATCACCTCGCTCTCCGCGCGCAGGCTGTCGCCGGGATAGACCGGCTGATGCCAGCGCCCTTCGGCATAGCCAAGATTGGCCACAGCATTCAGCGAGATATCCGGCACCGTCTTGCCAAAGACCAGATGGAAGGCCGCCAGATCATCCAGCGGCGCCGCCGGCAGGCCAGAGGCGCGGGCAAATTCATCCGAGGAATAAAGCGCATGCCGCGCCGGATAGAGCGCGTGATAGAGCGCGCGCTCGCCCCCCGACACGGTGCGCGGCACCGCATGCCGGATCACCTCGCCCAGCCTGTAGTCCTCAAAGAACCGGCCCGGGTTTGTCTTGCCTGCGGTGCTTTTTGCCATCTCTAATGTGCTCCCAGTTTGGTGTCCGGCGTATAGGTGCCCTCCACCTCCTTCACCACCGCCTGACCACAGCGCATCACGCCGCGCGCGGCGTCAAAGGCATAGGTCGGATCGCCATGCAGCGCCCAGCCCTTGTTCAGCGCCTCGGTCACCTTGTGGCAAAAGGCGGAGGTGTCATCCTCACTCAAAAAACGATAGAGTTTCATCTACTTACCCCGGAAACGGCCAAGGGCCGACCAGCCCGTGAATATAGCCGACGACGCCGACCAGCAGCACGGAAATCGCCAGGAACATCAGCCCCTTGGCCACGGTGCCCTTGGGCCCCGGCGTCCAGCTCGGCTCGGCCCGGTTGATCATCAGCACCTCGACCCCGGCCCAGATCAGCATCGAGCCAAACAACACGATCGCCGCCACATCCCCATTGACCAGCAAATGCGCCACCGCCCAGAGCGACAGGCCAAACAGCATCGGGTGGCGCATCCTGTAAAACAGCCGCCCCTTGCGCGGCCCCGGGCTGACAAAGAAAAACGCCAGCACCATCAAGGAGTTGTTCACATGCACCATGACCGCTGGCGGCGACCACACATGGATATATTCCGCGCTGCGAAAGCCAAAGATCATCAGCACGACACTGACCAGCAGCACCAGCGCCACCAGCCCCTTGCCCTTGTCGCCAAGCGCCGCGCGCTGCGCCGGCATCAGCCGTTTGAACAGATGTGCCGCCCACCAAAGGGCAATGCCAAGTATCAGTAGTGCCATGTCTTTTCTCCATGCTCAGACTGGTGCCTGCGACAAGGCTTAGCCGGTGAGCTGGGCAATTGCATCCGCTTTTGCGAGGATTTCACGTGCGGTCGCCACATGCAGGTTTTCGACGATCTTGCCATCCACCACCGCGACCCCCTGCCCCTCGGCCTCGGCGGCCTCAAAGGCGGCGATCTGGCGGCCGGCCAGGTCGATTTCCTCGGGCGAGGGCGCAAAGGCCGCATTGGCGATGTCGATCTGCGCCGGGTGGATCAGGGTCTTGCCGTCAAACCCCATTTCGCGGCCCTGCGTGCATTCCGCCAGCAGCCCGTCCTCATCCTTAAAGGCGTTATAAACCCCATCGACGATCACCTTCCCCTCGGCCCTGGCCGCCAGCACGCAGAGGCCCAGACCGCTCATCAGGGGCAGCCGGTCCGGGCGGAACCGGGTCTGCATCTCCTTGGCGAGATCATTGGTGCCCATCACCATCCCCTGTAGCCTGGGGTGCGCGGCAATCGCGGCGGCATTCAGCATGCCACGCGGGGTCTCCATCATCGCCCAGAGCGCCAGATCGCCGGTGATCGCTGCCAGCGCGTCCAGGTCTTCGGGCGAAGACACCTTGGGCAGCAACACGGCGTCACATCCCATGTTCGCCGCAGCCTCCGCGTCCGCGCGCCCCCAGGCCGTGTCGAGCCCGTTGATGCGCACAATCTTCAACCTTGCGCCATAGCCCCCCGCCGAGAGCGCCTCGGCCAGGGTGTCCCTTGCGCTGGCCTTCTCCCCGGCGGTGACCGCGTCTTCGAGATCAAAGATGATCGCATCCACGGCAAGGCCCCGCGCCTTCTCCAGCGCCCGGGGCCGGGATCCCGGAATATAAAGCACCGAGCGGTAAGGGCGGGAGCGCGGGTCCATGAGAGATCCTCCAGATCTATGCGTGAGACATAAAATTACCCAAACGGCTACATTCGACGCCTGATCATTTCAAGTCAAAATGTGCTGCGATGCAGAAATTACCTGAGTCTCCCCCAGTCAGATCCTGTGTAAAGGTTTGAAAAAACAGGTGAACGCCGCATTAACCAGATATCAGCACCTCTGTGTCAGTCTCACTCTTACCGACGCTCCCCTGCGACAGATGTCTCTTTGCCAGCGCCGGGCGGGGTCTGACCCCGCGATCATGATGAACTGCCACAAAACCGGCCCGCTCAGGTTCGGGATGCGCCCTCTGCATCCCTTCGCGGAGGTCGTTTCGAAAGGGGTAAGATGATGATGAAGACACTGTTGAAAAGCGTTGCGGGCCTTGCCCTTGCTCTGGCTGTGGTCGCCACAACGGCGACAACCGCCGACGCACAACGCCAGAACTGCGCGCCGCGCGAGCTGGTGGTGAAACGCCTGGCCGAGAAATATGGCGAAAGCCGCCAGAGCATTGGCATGGGCCAGCAAGGAATGGTGATGGAGACCTTTGCCTCCAACGAATCCGGCTCCTGGACGATCACGGTCACCACACCAAACGGCATGACCTGCCTTGTCGCCTCCGGTCAATCCTACGAGGTGCTGGCCGAGGCGCTGCCGGTGGTGGATACCGACGCCTGACCGCGCCCGACCCGGCCGCCGCGAGGGCAAAGAGTCGCGCCAATCCGCCCAACCGTGCAGGGGCCACAGCGGTTCGAATCGCCCTCAAGGGCCGCGCAAGCAGGCTTTGAGCCGGGCGTTTCGCGCCTGAAGAGCGGTCCGGCGGCGCGGCGCGGCAGTCTTTGCGCGCCGGTGAGAGACAGTGAAAATGACCGCTAAATCACCAAATATTGTCGCAAACAGGCGTAAAACACCCGGCACTTCCGACAATGCCGCGGCGCAGAACACTTGCGCGGCGGCACTGAACGCCGTAGGCATCGGTTCAGAAATCAACCGGACCGGAGAGACTATCCCATGGCACGACCCAAAATCGCCCTCATCGGCGCAGGTCAGATCGGTGGCACCCTCGCGCATCTCGCAGCCCTCAAGGAACTTGGTGACGTCGTATTGTTCGACATCGCCGAAGGCACCCCCGAAGGCAAGGCGCTGGACATTGCCGAATCCGGTCCGTCCGAAGGCTTTGACGCCTCGCTCAAAGGCACGCAGGACTATGCCGACATCGCTGGCGCAGACGTCTGCATCGTCACCGCCGGCGTGCCGCGCAAACCGGGCATGTCCCGCGACGACCTTCTGGGCATCAACCTCAAGGTGATGAAATCCGTTGGCGAAGGCATCCGCGACAACGCGCCGGACGCATTCGTGATCTGCATCACCAACCCGCTGGACGCGATGGTCTGGGCGCTGCGCGAATTCTCCGGCCTGCCGCATGAAAAAGTCTGCGGCATGGCAGGCGTGCTGGATTCGGCCCGCTTCCGTCACTTCCTCGCCGACGAATTCAACGTGTCGATGAAAGACGTCACCGCCTTTGTGCTGGGCGGCCACGGCGACACCATGGTTCCCTCGGTGCGCTATTCCACCGTCGCGGGCATCCCGCTGCCGGATCTGGTCGAAATGGGCTGGACCACGCAGGACAAGCTGGACGCGATCGTGCAGCGCACTCGGGATGGCGGCGCGGAAATCGTTGGCCTGCTGAAAACCGGCTCTGCCTTCTATGCGCCGGCAACCTCGGCGATCGAAATGGCCGAAGCCTATCTGAAAGACCAGAAACGCGTCCTGCCCTGCGCCGCCTATGTTGACGGCGCGCTGGGTCTGAACGGCATGTATGTGGGCGTGCCCACCGTGATCGGCGCCGGTGGCATCGAACGCGTGGTGAACATCAAGCTGAACGCAGAAGAGCAAGCGATGTTCGACGCCTCCGTGACCGCGGTCAAAGGTCTGGTCGACGCCTGCAAGGCGATCGACAGCTCGCTGTCCTAAGCGCCAGACAGTCCAAACGGAAAGGCCGCCCAACCTCGGGCGGCCTTTTCTGTTGCTGGATGCCAATCTGCCTATTCTGCGAGGATGGCCTCTGGCTCGGGTTCAAAAAACTGCCGGTAGCGCCGCTGCCAACGGGCCCGGAACCGATCCGCATTGGGCAGATCCAGCGCCAGGGCCTGATCGAAACTCCGCACCGAAAGATCCACCTCGATCCCATATCCCCGCATCGCAGCCCCCGGATTGATCCGGGGTGTTGCCAGCAGCCCCAGCAGATCCAGCCGCTCCAGATCCACCACGGGCAGTGATTTCAACTGCTGGTGCAGGGCAACCAATGCGACCATATCGCGACCGCTCTCCTGCACTTGCCGGATCTGAGCCAGCCGCGCCTGCGACAGCTGCGCATGGGCGCCCTTGGCCTCTGGCTGATCCGACCAGCCCCGTGTCAGCTTGGCGATAAAATGCAAACCGGTGAGCCCATCGAAGTGCAGGATCCGGGCGCGGGTGGCCGGCCATGAGATCAACCGCGGTTGTTCCTTTGGGTCTTTCGCCCGGGGCGAATGGATCCCCTGCCACAGGGATCGCCCGGTGCGGACGACGGATTTCCCCTGCGAATGCCCGGTCAGCCCGTTGTGCAAATAGGGCTGCACATCAGCAGACAGGACCTGCGACTGGTTCGGCCAGCCACGTGCAAGCGGCGCCCGCATATACCCATCAAACAACTGAAGCTGCGGGCGATCCCTGTCAAACACCCGCTCCAGATTGGGCAGGGCCAGGAAATCCACCTGGTCCGGCAGCGCCCCCAGGAGAGCAGACAGCGGCAGATCCACCTCCAGGAATTCATCGGCATCCAGATGTAGCAGCCAGTCCACCTCGGCCCGTGCATAGGCGCGGATCGCATTGCGGATTTGCCGCTTTTCGGTGGCGGGCGGCCGGGGGCCGCCGATGTCCTCCTGCCAATAGGCGTCATCGCAGAGCGTAACCCGACAGCCCGGCAGCCGCTGAAGCGCCGCCTCTACCTGCGGGTCGGGGCGATCCAAAAACAGCTCCACATAGCTGGCCCCCAGCGCGAGGTGATGGCTGACGAAGGCAAGGAGCAGAACGGTGGGTTCGTGGCAGGTGCAAACCACACCCCAGCTGACATCTTGCTGTCCGCCATCAATAAAATACATACCTATGCGTCCTTGGTCATATTGCGGGCGCGAGGGACTTTATATTCACCCCAAGCGAGATCAACCCAAAAACGAGCAACGCGAGCGGAGCACACCCCTATGGTGTTCGCCGCACCCTGTCATCGGGACGTTTCGACAGGCGGTGCCAATGCGTGGAGGTCACACGAATCACTTGCTGGCATGGCTCCTGGCACCGCTTTCATTTAGTGATCACACCCCGTGACGCTGTGATCACAAATTCGCAAAAACTCCGCCATTTGGCGCAAGAAGGGCAGAAAACCCTTTAACCTCTTGTTTGAACACGGCGTACTAAGAAGGGAAAATTGCAGCCAGACGGGACAGTTTCTCATGAACATCCACGAATATCAGGCCAAGGCCCTTCTCCGCAGCTACGGCGCGCCGGTGTCAGACGGGCGGGTCGTAAAGAAAGCAGACGAGGCCAAGACCGCAGCCGGTGAGCTCGATGGCCCGCTCTGGGTTGTAAAGGCCCAGATCCACGCAGGTGGACGCGGCAAGGGCTCTTTCAAAGAGGCCGACGCGGGCGAAAAGGGCGGTGTGCGCCTGACCAAATCGGTGGAAGAAGCCGCCGAGGAAGCCAAGAAGATGCTGGGCCGCACCCTTGTCACCCATCAGACCGGCCCCGCCGGCAAGCAGGTCAACCGCATCTACATCGAGGCGGGCTCTGGCATCCAGACTGAACTGTACCTGGCGCTGCTGGTGGACCGCCAGACCTCTCGCGTGTCCTTTGTGTGCTCCACCGAGGGCGGCATGGACATCGAGGAAGTCGCCGCCTCCACCCCGGAAAAGATCCTGTCCTTCTCGGTCGATCCGGCCACCGGCTACCAGCCCTTCCACGGCCGCCGCATCGCTTTCTCGCTCGGCCTTGAGGGCACGCAGATCAAGCAATGCGTCCAACTGATGGGTCAGCTCTATAAAGCCTTCATCGAGAAGGACATGGAGATGCTGGAGATCAACCCGCTGATCGTGAGCGACGATGGCAACCTCAAGGTGCTGGACGCCAAGATCGGTTTTGACGGCAACGCGATCTATCGCCATGCCGATATCGCCGAGCTGCGCGACACCACCGAGGAAGACCCCAAGGAACTCGAAGCGTCCAAATACGACCTGAACTACATCGCGCTGGACGGCGAGATCGGCTGCATGGTCAACGGCGCCGGCCTGGCGATGGCCACCATGGACATCATCAAGCTCTACGGTGCGGAGCCTGCGAACTTCCTCGACGTGGGTGGCGGCGCCACCAAGGAGAAAGTGACCGAGGCCTTCAAGATCATCACCTCTGACCCCAACGTCAAAGGCATCCTGGTCAATATCTTCGGCGGCATCATGCGCTGCGACGTCATCGCCGAGGGCGTGATCGCCGCGGTGAAAGAAGTCGGCCTGGAGGTTCCGCTGGTCGTGCGTCTGGAAGGCACCAACGTCGAAAAGGGCAAGGAGATCATCGCATCCTCCGGCCTCAACGTGATCGCCGCGGACAACCTGTCGGACGGCGCCGAGAAGATCGTGAAAGCGGTTAAGGGCTAAGCAGGATGCGAAATGGTTCAGCCTATGCGCTCGTTGTGGCAGCATCGCTGATGGCAGCATGCGCCCCATCGGCGGTCAGTGTCCGCAACGGGCCACAGGCGGAAAACCCGTTGACAGGGGTAGTGGACTATCCCTCCAACGCCGCCACTGACGTGGCATATTACGGATCAACGTTCGCCGCTCCAGCACAGCCCAATGACACTATCCCGGCGCAACACGTCAATAGTGCCCAGCTGTACCAGCAGGGTGCCCAGCCCGCCAATGGGAACGAGTATAACCGGAATGCTGACATCTATAGGGGCGCTTTTGCCGGAGCCCTTTCTGTGTCCGCCGCGCATTGACGCGCGCCTGATCTCAGGCGCGCCACCCATTCGAGAAAAACAGGAGACTCCTAAAAATGGCAGTCCTCATCGACGAAAACACCAAAGTCATCTGTCAGGGCCTGACCGGCTCGCAGGGCACTTTCCACTCTGAACAGGCCATCGCCTATGGCACCAAGATGGTCGGCGGCGTCACACCCGGCAAGGGCGGTCAGACGCATCTTGACCTGCCGGTGTTCAACTCCGTGCATGAAGCCAAGCACGTGACCGAGGCAAATGCCTCCGTGATCTATGTGCCGCCGCCCTTCGCCGCGGATTCCATCCTTGAGGCGATCGACGCCGAGATGGAGCTGATCGTCTGCATCACCGAGGGTATCCCGGTTCTGGACATGATGAAGGTCCAGCGCGCGCTGGAAGGGTCCGCCTCGCGTCTCATCGGCCCCAACTGCCCCGGCGTGATCACCCCCGACGCCTGCAAGATCGGCATTATGCCCGGTCACATTCACAAGCGCGGGAGCGTGGGTGTTGTGAGCCGTTCCGGCACCCTAACTTATGAAGCTGTGAAACAGACGTCAGATATCGGCCTTGGCCAATCCACCGCAGTCGGCATCGGCGGCGACCCGATCAAGGGCACCGAGCATATCGACATTCTGGACATGTTCCTCGATGACCCGGAGACCCAGTCCATCATCATGATCGGTGAGATCGGTGGCTCTGCCGAGGAAGAGGCCGCAGAATTCATCGCCGAGCAGAAGAAAAAAGGCCGCTGGAAGCCGATCGCCGGTTTCATCGCAGGCCGCACCGCCCCTCCGGGCCGTCGCATGGGCCACGCGGGCGCGATTGTCGCCGGTGGCAAAGGTGGCGCCGAGGACAAGATCGAAGCCATGCGCTCTGCCGGGATCATCGTGGCAGACAGCCCCGCGACCCTGGGCGAAGCGGTTCAGGAAGCGATCGCCAAGGGCTGAAGTCTGCTGAACGCCTACACAAGACGGGCAGCGCTTCTTAAAGAAGCGCTGCCCCTTCTGGAAAGATCACACCGGGAAACGCAGCGAAAATGACTTTTTTTCAGAACGCAAAAACCTGTTTCAAGAAGTCGTTTCATTTCAAAGGGCGCGCGACCAAATCTGAGTTTTGGAAATTCTTCTGGTTCGTGGTTCTGGGCCTCATACTCTGCGTTATCGTGAATTCGATATTATTCGGCCCGTCTACCACCTACACCTTTCAGGCAGATGCAAATGGTCAGCTTATAATTCTGGGATCTTTGGAACGATATTTGTATTGGTCTGTGCGCTTCCCATGATCAGCGTCGGTTGGCGCCGCATGCATGACGTAGGCAAACCCGGTTATTTTCCTTATCTCACCATTTTTGCCTGGATCTTAATCGTGGCTGGCGTGCTGATCGCCTACAACGGTTTCGGCGCGACAATCGAGGACATTCGCGACACCGGCCAAGCAAAGGTCCAGATAAATCCAGCACTCGGTCTTGCGATCTTAGTTGCTTTCATTCTCGTCCTGATTACGAACATCCGCTGGCTCGTGTCACCTTCACTATCCGGCGCCAACAAATACGGTCCCAACCCGAATGAGGTTCCACTATGACCGACCAAAGCCCCAACGACATCTTCCATGCCTCCTCCTTTATGCAGGGGCATAATGCCGAATATCTGGAGCAGCTTTACGCGCGATACGCCAGCGACCCGAATGCGGTTGATGCCGCCTGGGCAGAGTTCTTTCGCCAGATGGGCGACGCGGAGCTCGACGTAAAGAAAGAGGCGCAGGGCCCGAGCTGGGCGCGCAGCGACTGGCCGCCGGCCCCCAGTGATGACCTGACCGCCGCGCTGACCGGCGAATGGCCCGCCCCGGTGGAGACCAAGGCCGCCGGCAAGAAGATCGCGGCAAAGGCCAAGGAAAAGGGCGTTGAGATCTCGGACGAGCAAGTGCAGCGCGCGGTGCTTGATTCCGTGCGCGCCCTGATGCTGATCCGGGCCTATCGGATCCGGGGGCATCTGGCCGCCGATCTGGACCCGCTTGGCATGCGCGCCGCAACCGCGCATCCGGAGCTGGACCCGAAGACCTATGGCTTTGGCGATGCGGATATGGATCGGCCGATCTTTATCGACAATGTGCTGGGGCTTCAGGTGGCCTCCATGCGGCAGATCGTGGAGATCGTGAAACGCACCTATTGCGGCACCTTTGCGCTGCAATACATGCATATTTCCGACCCCGAGCAGAGCGCCTGGCTGAAAGAGCGGATCGAAGGCTACGACAAGGAAATCACCTTTACCCGCGAGGGGCGCAAGGCGATCCTGAACAAGATGGTCGAGGCCGAGGGCTTCGAGAAATTCCTGCATGTGAAATACATGGGCACCAAGCGTTTTGGTCTGGATGGCGGCGAGAGCCTCATTCCCGCGATGGAGCAGATCATCAAGCGCGGCGGCAATCTCGGCGTCAAGGAGATCGTCATCGGCATGCCGCACCGGGGCCGCCTGTCGGTTCTGGCCAATGTGATGCAGAAGCCCTATCGCGCGATCTTCAACGAATTCCAGGGCGGCAGCTTCAAGCCCGACGATGTCGATGGCTCGGGCGATGTGAAATATCACCTTGGCGCCTCCTCGGACCGCGAATTTGACGGCAACAAGGTGCACCTCAGCCTGACCGCCAACCCCTCGCATCTGGAAGCGGTGAACCCGGTTGTGCTGGGCAAGGTGCGCGCCAAGCAGGACCAGCTGGCCGACACCGACCGCACCGCCGTGATGCCGATCCTGCTGCACGGCGATGCCGCCTTTGCCGGTCAGGGCGTGGTTGCGGAATGTTTCGCGCTCTCGGGTCTGCGCGGTCACCGCGCCGGTGGCACCATGCATATCGTTGTGAACAACCAGATCGGCTTCACCACCGCGCCGCATTTCTCGCGCTCCTCGCCCTATCCCACCGACAACGCGCTGGTGGTCGAGGCTCCGATCTTCCACGTCAACGGCGACGACCCCGAAGCGGTGGTACATGCCGCCAAGGTCGCAACCGAGTTCCGTCAGAAGTTCCACAAGGATGTGGTCATCGACATCTTCTGCTATCGCCGGTTTGGTCACAACGAAGGCGACGAGCCGATGTTCACCAACCCGTTGATGTACAAGAAGATCAAGGGCCACAAGACCACGCTCAGCCTCTATACCGAACGTCTGGTCAAGGATGGTCTGATCCCCGAGGGCGAGATCGAGGACATGAAGGCCGCATTCCAGGCGCATCTCAATGAGGAATTCGAGGCCGGGAAAGTCTATAAACCCAACAAGGCCGACTGGCTGGACGGGCGCTGGTCGCATCTGGATCGCAAGGACGAGGATTACCAGCGCGGCGAAACCGCCATCAAACCGGAAACGCTGGAAGAAATCGGTCGCGGGCTGACCAGCCTGCCCGAGGGCTATCCGGTGCATAAGACCGTCGGGCGTTTCCTTGCGGCGCGCAAGGCGATGTTTGACAGCGGCGAGGGTTTTGACTGGGCCACCGGCGAGGCGATGGCCTTTGGCTCGCTGCTCACCGAGGGGTACCCGGTGCGGCTGGCCGGTCAGGACAGCACCCGCGGCACCTTCAGCCAACGCCATTCCGGCATTGTGAGCCAGGAAACCGAAGACCGCTACTACCCGCTCAACAATATCCGCTCGGGACAGGCGCAATATGAGGTCATCGACTCGGCGCTGTCGGAATATGCGGTGCTGGGCTTTGAATATGGCTACTCGCTGGCGGAACCCAACGCGCTGACCCTCTGGGAAGCGCAGTTCGGCGATTTTGCCAATGGCGCGCAGATCATGTTCGACCAGTTCATCTCCTCCGGCGAGAGCAAATGGCTGCGGATGTCCGGTCTAGTCTGCCTCTTGCCGCATGGGTTTGAGGGCCAGGGCCCGGAGCACTCCTCGGCACGGCTGGAGCGGTTCTTGCAGATGTGTGGTCAGGACAACTGGAACGTGGCCAATTGCACCACGCCGGCGAACTATTTCCACATCCTGCGCCGTCAGCTGCACCGCACCTTCCGCAAACCGCTGATCATGATGACGCCGAAATCGCTGCTGCGCCACAAGCTGGCGGTGAGCAAGGCGGAGGAATTCACCAGCGGGTCGAGCTTCCACCGGGTGCTCTGGGATGATGCCCAACATGGCAATTCCGACACCCAGCTGGTCAGCGATGACAAGATCAAGCGCGTCGTCATGTGTTCCGGCAAGGTCTATTACGACCTCCTGGAGGAACGCGACGCCCGCGGCATTGATGATGTCTACCTGATGCGGATCGAGCAGTTCTACCCCTTCCCGGCGATCTCCTTGGTCAAGGAGCTGGAACGCTTCAAGGACGCGGATATGGTCTGGTGTCAGGAAGAGCCCAAGAACCAGGGGGCCTGGAGCTTTATCGAGCCGAATATCGAATGGGTCCTCACCCGGATCAACGCCAAACACACCCGCCCGACCTATGTTGGTCGCGCCACCTCGGCTTCGCCCGCCACGGGTCTGGCCAGCCAACACAAAGCCCAACAAGCTGCGCTCGTTGACGAAGCGCTGAGCATCTGAGGAAGATTGAGATCATGACAACCGAAGTGCGCGTGCCCACCCTGGGCGAATCCGTGACCGAAGCGACCGTCGCCACCTGGTTCAAGAAACCCGGCGACACCGTGGCGCAGGACGAGATGCTCTGCGAGCTGGAGACCGACAAGGTAACGGTCGAAGTCCCCGCCCCCGCCGCCGGGGTGCTGGCCGAAATCGTCGCCAATGAAGGCGACACCGTTGGCGTCGATGCCCTGCTGGCCAGCATCAGCGAGGCCGGAGAAGCCACTACCCCCGCCGCAGACGCCCCGAAAGCCGCGGCCGAGGCCCCTGCCGCCGCGAGCGACAGCGGTGCCAGCACCGACGTGATGGTGCCGACCCTTGGCGAAAGCGTCACCGAAGCCAGCGTCTCCACCTGGTTCAAGAAGGTCGGCGATACCGTCGCGCAGGACGAAATGCTCTGCGAGCTGGAGACCGACAAGGTCTCCGTCGAGGTTCCCGCCCCCGCTGCCGGTGTGCTGACCGAGATCATCGCGCCGGAAGGCACCACGGTCGATGCCTCGGCCAAGCTCGGGGTGATCTCCGGCGGCGAAGGTGCTTCGGCGGCGGCGGCCCCCTCTGCTGCGCCTGCCGCAGCCGCTGCACCGGCCGCCGCGGGCAAGGACGTCGCCAATGCGCCATCGGCGGAAAAAGCGATGGCCGAGGCCGGTCTGAGCGCGGATCAGGGCAGCGGCCGCGATGGTCGCATCATGAAAGAAGACGTGGCCGCAGCCGTCGCAGCCGCCAAAGCGGCCCCCGCACCGGCCCCGGCCGCCGCGCCGGTACGTGGTCCGGTCTCTGCCGATGATGCCTCGCGCGAGGAACGGGTGAAGATGACCCGCCTGCGCCAGACCATCGCCAAGCGCCTGAAGGACAGTCAGAACACCGCCGCCATGCTGACCACCTACAACGAGGTCGACATGACCGAGGTGATGGCGCTGCGCAACGAGTACAAAGACCTGTTCCTGAAGAAACACGGCGTCAAACTCGGCTTCATGTCCTTCTTCACCAAGGCCTGCGTGCACGCCCTGCGCGAAGTGCCCGAGGTCAACGCAGAAATCGACGGCACCGATATCGTCTACAAGAACTTCGTGCACATGGGCATCGCCGCCGGCACGCCGACGGGTCTTGTGGTGCCGGTGATCCGCGACGCCGACGCGATGTCATTCGCCGATATCGAGAAGGCGATTGCCGAGAAAGGCGCGCGCGCCCGTGACGGCAAACTGTCGATGGCGGAAATGCAGGGCGGCACCTTCACCATCTCCAACGGTGGTGTCTATGGCTCGCTGATGTCCTCGCCGATCCTGAACCCGCCGCAATCGGGTATCCTCGGCATGCACAAGATCCAGGACCGTCCGATGGCGATCAACGGCAAGGTGGAAATCCGCCCGATGATGTATCTGGCGCTGTCTTATGACCACCGCATCGTCGACGGCAAAGGTGCCGTGACCTTCCTCGTGCGCGTCAAGGAAGCGCTGGAAGACCCGCGTCGTCTGCTGATGGATCTGTAAAACGCCCATTGGCCCTGCTCCGCGCCCAAGTGGCAAGGACCAGGGCCAATGCCTTACGCAAAACGGGCGCGACCGCCAAAGCGGCACAGCCAAAGTCGGCCAACAGGAGCCCCCCACAATGACGCCAGAACTCAGCGCACTTGCTGCAACGGTCCTGATCCATGTGGTCACGGTCTTCTGGTCGCAACGGGCGCTGGAAGCGGATATCGGCCATGATGGCAACGTCGGCACCCGCGAAAATCTGGACGACCGCCTGTCGGAACGCAGCAACCGCCTGCGCCGCTCGCTGGCGAACCACACCGAGAACATCGGCCCCTTCATCATCGCGGTGCTGCTGGTCACCCTGACCGACACCGCCTCATCCTTCACCGCGATCTGTGCCTGGACCTATGTGGCCGCGCGCGCCCTCTATGTTCCGGCCTATGCCTTTGCCTGGGTGCCCTGGCGCAGCGTGATCTTCGCAATCGGTCTACTCGCCACAGTTTCGATGATTGTCGCGAGCTTTATTTGACATGCCCCCCGAACTCACCGCCCTCACCCTCGCCGCGCTCTTGCAGATCTTCCAGATCGCCCTGATGGCGGTGTCCGCGAACCTGGAGCTGCAACCCGGCCAGACCCTCGGGCCGCGCGACCGCGACCGGTTGGGCGGCGATCTCCAGGATATGGTCTCCAAACGCACCGCACGGCTCTTCCGCGCAATGAACAACCACTTCGAGGGGCTGATCCTCTTCTCCATCGCCTGCGTGGCGGTCACCCTCGCCGACAAATCCTCGCCCCTCACCGCGGCCTGCGCCTATGGCTACCTCGCCGCACGTGTCCTCTATATTCCGGCCTATGCCCTTGGCTGGACCCCCTGGCGCAGCCTGATCTGGGCCGTGGGCTATCTTGCGACCACGCTTATGTTGATCGCAGCCCTACTATGAGCTTTCATCTTTTCTCAAATATCCCGGGGGAGGCC
>NZ_JAATOX010000192.1 GCF_011806385.1 Phaeobacter sp. HF9A
GCCCCGAAGGGGCGCGCGCGGCGCCGGTCGCTTTGGGCAAAGCCCAAAGCGAAACATCTCTTGAGGCATGAATTGACCTGCTTGAGGAAGGGGGGCACTGCGTGATCAGGGAAAGATCTCAACCGGGGTGCCAATCGGGACAAGCTCCCAAAGCTGTCGCATCTGCGCATTGCTCACGGCGATGCATCCTGCGGTCCAGTCTCCGGGCAGGGCCAAAGCGTCCGGCAGGGCGTTGGGCTGGCCGTGGATGAAGATGTCACCCCCGGGATCAACCCCTTCGGCCGCGGCGCGGGCACGATCTTCGGCGCGCGGGTAATCTATCCCCAGCGACAGGTGATAGGCGCTGTTTTCATTGCGCCGATCAATGTGAAACCGCCCCTCGGGGGTCTTGCCGTCCCCTTCGCGCCGCTTGTCGCCTTCCGGGGCAAAGCCCAAGGCGATTCCCATCCGCAGCACAGGGACCTCCCCGACAAAGCCCGTCAACATCCGGTCTGATTTGTCGATCCGCAGCAGATCCAGTGTCGTGCCCGCAGGCAACGCCTCCGGCGCTGGCGGGCGCGCGCCCCACAGCAGCGCCCAGAGGACCAGCGCCACGACAAGACCTGCCGCCAGAACCAGACCCGCCCCCCGCGGCAGCCGCGTCATTGCAGGTCAGAAAACGCCTTGGCCAGCCGTTCACAGGCCTCTTCCACCCGCGCCCGCTGGGTGCCAAGGTTAAACCGCAGGAAGCTTTCGCCACCGCTGCCAAAGGTATCGCCGTGGTTCACCGCGATATTGGCGCCTTGCTCCACCCGACGGGTGAATTCCGCCTGCTCCATGCCGGTGTCGGAAAAATCCACCCAGGCCAGATAGGTGGCTTGCAGCTCCATAGACTTCAGCCCCGGGATGGCATTCACCGCCTCGTCAAAGAGCGCCTTATTGGCGGCCAGATACGGCACCAGCGCATCCACATAGGCGGCCCCATCGGGCGAGTAGGCGGCGATGGTTGCGAATTCCCCGGCCGAATTGCCTTGCAGCGCCAGCGCCATCATCCGGCGGCGGAACCGCTCGCGCAGGGCCTCATCCGCGATGATGACCTGACCAGAATGCAGCCCGGCAATATTAAATGTCTTTGACGGCGCGGTCAGCATGATCAACCGATCGCTGATTTCCGGCGCCGCATTGGCCATCGGGATATGCCTGTGGCCGGCATAGACCAGATCATGGTGAACCTCGTCCGAGATCAGGAGCAGATCATGCCGCTTGCAGAAAGCGGCGACCTCCGTCAGCTCCGCCTGCGTCCAGACGCGTCCGCCGGGGTTATGCGGCGAGCAGAGAATGACCATCTTTTCCTTGCCGGTCATCTGCGCGTCATAGGCGGCAAAATCCATCTTGAAGAGCCCATCTTCCTGCACCAGCGGGCATTCCACAACCTCACGTCCCGCAAGGCGAATGACCTTGGCAAAGCTGTGATAGACCGGGGTGAACAGCACCACGCCGTCGCCTGGCTGGGTAAAGCTGTCGAGACAGAGGCCAACCCCGTTCACCAGCCCGGTGGTGGTAAAAATCGCGTCCTGATCCACGCTCCAGCCATGGCGGTTCTGCATCCACCACTGGATCGCCGCCTTATAGGGCGCCTCGCTGTTGACATAGCCATAGATGCCGTGATCGGCCATCTCGCGCATCTTGGCGGTGACCGCCTCGGGGGCCGCGAAATCCGTATCGGCCACCCACATTGCCAGCCCGTCGTCGGGCGAGACACCATAGAGCGGCTCCATCAAATCCCATTTGGTGCTATGCGTGTCGCGGCGGTCAATGATCTTGTCGAAATTCATGATGTGCAGTCTCCGTCAGTTTGGCGCGACGCTAGGGGATCTGGCCGGAACTGCAAAGCCTCGCCAGTGTTCCGATACAAACAGAAACCTGCGATTGCCTGTGTCAAAGGCACGCATGAGACGTTGCAGGATTGACGCGATTGGCCTAAATCAGCCGCATGAAACGTCAGATCCTGATCCATCCCGACCCGCGTCTGAAAAAGACCGCCCTAGATGTCCCGGAGCTCTCGGATGATCTGCGCGCGCTTGCCGACGATATGCTGGAAACCATGTATGCCGCCCCTGGCATCGGCCTGGCCGCGCCGCAGATCGGCGTGCTCGACCGTTTGATCGTGCTGGATTGTGTGCGCGAAGGCGAGGGCGAACCGCGCCCGCTGGTGATGTTCAACCCGCGTGTGCTTGCCGCCTCGGATGACACCAACGTCTATGAGGAAGGCTGCCTGTCGATCCCCGAACAATACGCCGAGGTCACCCGCCCAAAGGTGGTGGATGTGGAATGGATGGATCGCGACGGCAATCTGCGCTCAGATACCTTTGACGGGCTTTGGGCGACCTGCGTGCAACATGAAATCGACCATCTGGATGGCAAGCTGTTCATCGACTATCTGAAACCGATGAAGCGGCAGATGATCACCCGCAAGATGCAAAAGCTCAAGCGCGACCGCGCGCGCGGCAACGGCTGAACCAGCCGCCCTTTCTCCTGACGCCGAGGATCACCCCATGACCATTCGCCCCTGCCTGCCCTGGCCCGACAAGCGCCTGCGCACCAAGGCACAGGATGTGACCGAGGTAACCGAGGACATCCGCGCGATCTGGAATGACATGATCGACACGATGGAGGCGATGCCGGGCGTCGGCCTTGCCGCGACCCAGATCGGCGTGATGCTGCGCCTCGCGGTGGTGGATGGCTCCACCGAGCGCGGCCGCGCCGTGCGACTGGCCAACCCGGAAATCCTGCATGCCTCGATCGAGCTGCGCGAACATGAAGAAGCCAGCCCGAACCTGCCCGGCGTCTCGGCCAGGATCAAACGCCCGCGCGCGGTCACCGTGCGCTTCATCAACGAAGAGGGCGTGGTCGACCGGCGTGATTTCGTCGGAATCGAGGCCACTTCGGTGCAGCATCAGATCGACCATCTGAACGGCAAGATGTATTTCGACCACCTTTCCCGGGTGAAGCGCGACATGCTGATCAAGAAAGCACAAAAACTGCGCGGCTGACCCGAGGCGTTCATCTTTTCCAAAATATCCCCGCCGGAGGCACCGGCCTGCCCCCGGGCAGGCTTATCCCGTCGCGCGCTTGCGCGCGTCCGCTCTGGTTCTCGCGCCGCCCATGCGCTAAGCCTCTGTCCCATAGGCTCACGGCAAGAGGAACGGCGCGATGCGGGTAGTTTTTATGGGCACACCGGAGTTTTCGGTCCCGGTTCTGGATGGGTTGCTGGCCGCCGGACATGAGATCGCCGCCGTCTATTGCCAACCGCCGCGCCCCGCCGGGCGCGGCAAGAAGGACCGCCCAACCCCGGTCGAGGCGCGCGCCCGCGAGATGGGGCTGGAAGTGCGCCATCCGACCTCACTCAAGAGCGCTCAGGACCAGGCGGATTTCGCCGCGCTCAAGGCCGATGTCGCCGTGGTCGTCGCCTATGGTCTGATCCTGCCTCAGGCCGTTCTGGATGCGCCCAAACATGGCTGCCTCAATATCCACGCCAGCCTTCTGCCGCGCTGGCGCGGGGCCGCGCCGATCCACCGCGCGATCATGGCGGGCGATGCCACAACCGGGATTTGCATCATGCAGATGGAGGCGGGGCTGGACACCGGCCCGGTGCTGCTGCGCAGGGAAACCGAGATCGGCGCCGAGGAGACCACCGCAACGCTGCACGACCGCCTCTCTCAGATGGGCGCGGAACTGATTGTCCAAGCGCTCGCCGCGCTCCCCGATCTGCACCCCGAGGCGCAGCCCGAGGCTGGCGTCACCTATGCCGCCAAGATCGAAAAATCCGAGGCGCAGATCGACTGGACCGCCCCAGCCACCGAGGTCGACCGCAAGATCCGCGCCCTCTCGCCCTTTCCGGGCGCCTGGTGCGAGGTCGAAGGCCAGCGGGTGAAGCTCCTCGCTTCCCGGCTGGCGCCCGGGGTCACGGGGCAGCCGGGCGAAGTCCTGACCGAGACGCTCTGTGTCGCCTGTGGTTCCGGCGCGGTGGAGCTTCTGCGCCTGCAACGCGCCGGCAAGGGCGCGCAGGACCGCGAGACGTTCTTGCTTGGCTTTGCGATCCCGAAGGGCACGCGGCTCGGCACAGCGCCGGAGGCCGACTAGATGTTTCTGGCTTTGATGGGCACCGTGGTGATCGCAGGGATCACCGGCTACGCGGCGGAACGCAGCGGCTTTACGCAGAATGGCATCCTGCCGTCGATCATCATTTGTATTGGCGGCGCGTTCCTGTTCTTCTTTCTGCGGCTGATGTTTGGCATCGGGTTTCACGCTCCGGGCTGGAATGCCATCCTGTCCTCCATCGGCGCGTTGATTATCGTGCCATTCCATTGGCGGCGATAGCGGCGGTTGCATCTATTCCTGGTGGCGCAGCTCCGGGGGGGGCCCTTTCAGCGCGTCAGATGGAACAACAGAAAAAGGGGTTCATATGCCGATTGTATTTCTGATCATCATCGGCGCAGCGGCGGGCTTCATCGCCACCCGGATCATGCGTGTTGAAGCGGATGTTTTGACCACCATCGTGATCGGGATCGCGGGCGCCGTGGTTGGCGGCTTCGTGCTGCGCACACTTTTGGCGGTGATGGGCATGATGGCGGGGCTTGTCGGTGCGATACTCGGTGCGCTGCTGCTGATTTTTCTCTGGCAGAAGGTTCAAAACCGCTAGCACGTGAAGAAAGAGATGTTTCGCTTCGGGCTTTGCCCGAAGCGACCCGCGCGGT
>NZ_JAATOX010000193.1 GCF_011806385.1 Phaeobacter sp. HF9A
GGATCGACCCTTTGCAAGGCAAAGGGGAGGACGGGCGGGAGCGCCGCCCTCAGCGCATGCGCAAGGCTCCGTCAAGCCGGATGACCTCGCCGTTGAGGTAGCCCATCTCGACAATAAAGCCGGCCAAACGGGCGTATTCCTCAGGCTGGCCAAGTCGGGCCGGGTTGGGCACATCGGCCGCCAGCTGGGCCTGCGCCTCTTCCGGCAGCCCTGCCAGCATCGGCGTCATGAAGATCCCCGGCGCGATCGCCATCACCCGAATTCCACTGGAGGCCAGATCCCGCGCCATTGGCAAGGTCATCGCCACGATGCCGCCTTTGGAAGCGGCATAGGCAGCCTGGCCCTTTTGCCCGTCAAAAGCAGCGATAGAGGCGGTGTTGATGATCACCCCACGGGCGCCGTCTGGCTCCGGTTCGGTCTTGGCAATCTCGACCGCGGCGAGGCGTGCGACGTTGAAGCTCCCGACGAGGTTGATATCGACGGTCTGCTGGAACGTCTTCATCGGATGTGGCCCGTCGCGACCGACCGTCTTGATCGCATGGGCAATCCCGGCACAGTTGACGCAGGCGGTGAGCCCGCCCATGCGCGTGGTGGCAAGCGCGATGGCGGCTTGCACAGACTCCTCGCAGGTCACATCCGTTTGCGCAAAATGCGCGCCAATGCTGGCGGCGATCTTGGCGCCCCGATCCGCATCGCGGTCCAGGATCGTTACCTCGGCACCGGCGGCTCTGAAATGCCTGGCGGTTGCTTCTCCCAGCCCGGAAGCGCCCCCTGTCACGATGGCGCGCGTTGTCGCGAGTTTCATGTCTCGCATTCCTCCCATGAAATGAACATGTGTTCAAATAATCATGGCGGAGGCGAACTGTCCAGCGCGGCGGCAGACGAAAGCCTTCAGGCAGACATCAAGGTCCGATCCAGCGCGGCCAGCGGAGCGAGACTGCGCCCAAGAGGCGGCCAATAGAGCCATGTGCCACCGAGCCGCTTGACCTCGGCCCCGGTGCCGAGCTTGAAACGAGCCAGCCCGGGTGCATCCTCGGTATTGATCACGCCGAGGTCCAGCTGCCGGATGCCCTTTGCCGCCAACCACTCCATTGCCCGCCACATCAGCAGGTTATGCGCCGACAGCGCTTTGCCCCGATCCGTCGTATGGGCGACGTGATAGGTGGCCCCGTCGCCATGGGTGAGCAGCAGAACACCGGCGACGATGTCATTGCCGTCGCGGGCTTCAAACAGCTTGGCACATCCACGGTTGGCCTGGGCATAGGCCAGCGTCAGCGCGACGGGCCAGGCTTGATAGCCCCGCGCCTCTTGCTGGGCGGCATCCGCCCGCAGCAACCAGTGACCGGCGGAAAGGGGCAGATTTTGTCGGGTGACCCGCAAGGATTGCGCTTCGCCGTGGTGCAGACGGTTGCGCCACTTCTGCGCCAACATGGCGCGGCGGGCTGTGGCATCCTTCTGCAGCCTCAGAAGCGCAATACTGGCCGGGCTCATCAGGGGCACGGCGCCGAGTTTGGCCAGCTCCGGCACCCGATGATTGGGCGACAGAATAATCGGCGTCCGACGCAGGCCGGCCTCATGCAACGCCTGAAACAGCTGCGCGGGGGCAGGCATCTCGGCGCGGTTGATCATCGCAACCGGGAAGCGCCAGAAGCTGCGCCGCAAGACCAGCAGGTTTTGTTCGCTCTTCAGCATCAAAGGCGCCTGTCCGGCCAGGCGCAACGCATTCGCGAACTCCGTCGACTGCGCGAGCGCACTTTCTGTATCCAGCCGGGGAAGTATTGCATCGGTGGCGCCATGATCAAACATGGCCCTATTAACCGTATCGAAACCTAAATGTTGGTTAATAGCGCAATGAAAAAAAACGCAATCGTCCTTGGCAAAGCCGCACCAGCCGCGCGTATGACAAAGAGCGCCGCATTATTGGTGGCAACCACCCTGTCGGTGCCGACTTATATCATTTTGACGCTGGTTGACTGGATTTTCTTGTGAGGCGCTGCCTCACACTCCGGGATATTTCTGGTTAGAAGAAGTGTCACGATGATCTTCTTCTAACTCAAAATATCCCGGGGTGAATTAGCCCGAAGGGATAAGAGGGGCAGCGCCCCTCCCGCGCGCCTCACGCGCTGGCGAGTTGCACCAATGCGTGGCGCTTTTTGCCGGCGGAGAGTTTGATCGGACTTGCCAGCGCGGCCGCGTCGATCATCAATCCTGCGTCGGTGAGCGGCGCGTCGTCGATGCGGGCGCCGTTCTCGGAGATCAGGCGCTTGGCTTCCTTGCCCGATTTCGCAAGACCCGATTTCACGATGATCTGCACGATCGACAACCCGTCCCCGAGCTCCTCCGCGCTCAGCGTAAGGGTCGGCAGGTCATCCCCGACGCCGCCTTTTTCAAAGACCTCGCGGGCGGTGGCTTCTGCCGCCGCGGCGGCCTCGGCGCCATGAAGCAGGGTGGTGACCTCATTGGCGAGGATGATCTTGCCCTCGTTGATCTCGGAGCCTTGAAGCGCGCCCAGCCGATCACATTCGGCAACCGGAAGTTCGGTATAAAGCTTCAGGAAACGCCCGACATCCGCATCGGTGGTGTTGCGCCAGAACTGCCAGAATTCATAGGGCGAGAGCATATCGCCGTTGAGCCAGATCGCGCCGCCCTGGCTCTTGCCCATCTTGCGGCCATCCGATGTGGTCAGCAAGGGCGAGGTCAGCCCGTAGATCTCGTGATCCAGCACGCGGCGGGTCAGGTCGATGCCGTTGATGATATTGCCCCATTGGTCGGAGCCACCCATTTGCAGCACACAGCCATAGCGGCGGTTGATTTCCAGAAAGTCATAGGCCTGGAGGATCATATAGTTGAATTCCAGGAAGGAGAGCGATTGCTCGCGGTCCAGACGGGATTTCACGCTTTCAAACGACAGCATCCGGTTTACCGAGAAATGCCGCCCGATATCACGCAGGAATTCCAGGTAGTTGAGGTCATCCAGCCATTCGGCGTTGTTCAGCATCAAGGCGTCTGACGGCGCATCGCCATAGGACAGATAGTTGGCAAAGACCTTCTGCATGCCGGCGATATTCTCGTCGATCTGCTCGGGGCCAAGCAATGGCCGCTCATCCGAGCGGAAGGAGGGATCGCCGACCTTTGTGGTGCCGCCCCCCATCAATGTGATCGGGCGGTGGCCGGTCTTTTGCAGCCAGCGCAGCATCATGATGTTGAGGAGGTGCCCCACATGCAGCGATTTTGCAGTGGCGTCGTAGCCGATATAGGCCGATTGCGTGCCACTGGCCAGCGCTTCGTCCAGGCCCTGGTAATCGGTGCAATCCGCCAGGAACCCGCGTTCCATCATAATGGCGATAAAATCCGATTTCGGATGATAGGTCATGGCGTGCCTCGGCTGTAGAAGTTGCGTGGGGCTGTATAAAACGCATCGCGAGGGGTTGGAACCTGTTTTCGGGACAAAATACGCGGTGTAGGATATCGCCTGATGGCCGGGAGGCTCCGGCTGTACAGGAACGAGGGCAAGAATGGGCAAGGCCATTTCCAAATCAGGTCCGGTGCGGGCCTTGGGTGCGATGAGCGGGACATCTCTGGACGGGGTGGATGTGGCGGTTCTCAATACCGACGGGCAGCAAATCCTGGGGTTCGGCGAGACCGGCTATCGCCCCTATTCCGACGCCGAGCGTGCAGTGTTGCGCGCGGCGCTGGGGAAATGGACCGGCCCTGAGGTGGTGGCGGCGGCCCGCGTGGTGGAGGATGCGCATATCGCGGCGATGCGGGATTACCGCGAGGTGGATCTGATCGGCTTTCATGGTCAGACCCTGGCGCATGCGCCGCGACTTCAGGGCACGCTCCAGGTTGGTGATGGCGCCGTTCTGGCGCAGGCGCTGGGGCGTCCGGTGGTCTGGGATTTCCGCTCGGATGACGTGGCATTGGGGGGCGAAGGCGCGCCGTTGGCGCCGTTCTTTCACCACGCCTGCGCGCGCTATATTGGCGCTCAGCGGCCTTTGTGTTTTCTGAACCTTGGCGGGGTGGGCAACCTGACCTATGTCGATCCGCGCCTTGAGGCGCCGGAGACGCCGGGGGCCTTGCTGGCGTTTGATACCGGACCGGCAAATGCGCCGATCAATGATTTCCTGCTGGCACGGCGCGGTGTGCAAATGGATGAGGGTGGTCGGATCGCCCGGGATGGCACCGTGGAAAATGGCGCGCTGGAGCTTTTCCTGGCAGAGCCGTATTTCTCAAGACTGCCGCCGAAGTCTTTGGACCGGAATGATTTTCCAGAGATGATCGGTCTGGTGACAGAGCTCAGCGATGCCGATGCCACCGCCACGCTGACGGCCATGTGCGCCGCAGCCGTTGCGCAGGGGATGCAGCACTGCCCGGAGGCGCCGGAGCGCGTGCTGGTCACCGGTGGTGGGCGCAACAATCCGGTGCTGATGGAGATGCTGCGGGTTTCGCTGGATTGCGCGGTGGAGCCGGTGGAGGCCGTGGGGCTGGATGGTGACATGCTGGAGGCGCAGGCATTTGCCTATCTGGCCGTGCGGGTCGCGCGGGGGCTAGCGACCTCTGCGCCGGGCACAACCGGGGTGCGGGCCTGTGTCGGAGGCGGCATTGTCAGCACTGCGGATGGCGAAAGCGTTGACCAAAGGCACGCGTCCTGAGGCGAGGTGAGCGCACAGGTCGGCGGCTCTCCCGCCCGTCCTCACCTTT
>NZ_JAATOX010000194.1 GCF_011806385.1 Phaeobacter sp. HF9A
GTGCGCGGCATGACGTAGGGCCAATCGCGCGATTTTTCCGGTTTTTTTGCTGGGGATGTCAGGTTCGTGTCAGGAAGGATTGAAACAGGGGCGCCTTGCAATACATCCGCCGGGATCTAGTGTCCTTAGTATAAATGGTAGGAGAGGTACGATGGCCTGGATTGAGACCATCTCGTTTGCGGCTGCGACGGGAAAGCTGCGCATGCTATATGACCGTATGGCGGGGCCGGAAAAGGTCGTGAACAACATCCTTCAGCTGCATTCCCTGCGGCCGCATTCGCTGGAGGGGCATATGACGCTCTGCAAGAGCGTGTTGCATAACACTGGCAATTCGGTGCCCAAATGGTGCCTGGAGCTGATCGGGGTCTGGGTGTCGATCCTGAACGGCTGCGCCTATTGTCGCGATCACCATCTGGCGGGGATGAAGCGGCTGCTCGACGATGATGCGCGGCTTCAGGCGATCCGCGAAGCGCTGGAGGCGGGCGATCTGTCCAAGGTGCCGGTGCGCCAGGCCGACAGGGCCGCCCTGCGCTATGCCGAAAAGCTCACGCGGCAGCCCGACAGCGTCGAAGAGCGCGATATCAAGCTGCTGCGCGACGAGGGGCTGAGCGATGGCGAGATTCTGGAGATCAACCAGGTGGTGGCCTATTTCGCCTATGCCAACCGCACGGTGATGGGGCTGGGCGGCAGCAGCGCGGGCGAGGTGCTGGGGTTGCAGCCCAACAACGACGCGGATGAAAGCGACTGGCGGCACAGCTGAGGGCGCAGGTCGGCGGGATCTGGCGCAGCGCCTTGCAGTTTGCTGCACAGGGGCGTGAGCGGGGCGTGAGGTCTCTTGAGGGGAGGCGGGCGATTTCGTATGGGTGGTCCATGAAGCGCCCCCTTGTCCTCAGTCGTGCCCTCAGTTTTGCGCTATTGCTGCCCGCGCCGGTGCTGGCGCATCCGCATATCTTTGTGGAAACGGGGCTGACGCTGGAGGTCAGCCCGGAGGCGGCGCTGACCGCGGTCGATGTCACCTGGGCCTATGACGAATTCTATTCCTTGCTGATCTTTGAGGATCTGGCGCTGGATGATGATCTGGACGGGGCGCTGACCCCCGAAGAGCTGGCGCAGGTGCAGGGGTTTGATCTGAACTGGAGCGAGGGGTTTGAGGGCGATCTTTACCTCAGCCGCGACGGCCAGCCGATCACGCTTGGCCCACCGGAGCCGCTGGAAACCAGCGTTGTGGATGGGGTCATCACCACCCGTCATCGCCGCGCGGTGATCAGCGACAGTCCGGTGACGGCCAGTGGCGTGGATATCAAACCCTATGATCCGACCTATTATACCGCCTATGACCTGAGCCGCGGAGTCGAGGTCAGCGGGCCGTGCAGCGCGACCATCACGCCGCCGGATCTGGATGAGGCCTATACCAGGGTCGAAGAGCTGCTTTATGCGATTCCCGCAGATCAGGCCGAGACCGGCTTTCCCGAGGTGGGGGCGGCCTTTGCCACCACCGTGACGCTGGATTGCGAGGGGTGACGGTGGCACGGCGGGCGCTGACTGGTCTGGTCCTCCTGGGGCTGATTGCGGTTGCGGCGCTGGCGATCTGGCTTTGGGGCTTTGGCGGGGCGGATCATGTGATGCGCGAGGCGGTGGCGGCGCAGCGGCAGGCGCAGCGCGCCATGGCCCATGGGCTGCGGGCGCTGAAGAGCGGCGCGCCGGGGGCCTGGTGGGGGCTGATGGGCATCTGTTTCAGCTACGGTTTCTTTCACGCGGCGGGGCCGGGCCATGGCAAGCTGGTGATCGGCGGCTATGGGCTGGGCCGTGCGGTGACGCTTTGGCGGTTGTCGGCGCTGGCGGTGGCCTCCTCGCTGGCGCAGGCCGGGGCGGCGGTGCTTCTGGTGCTGGCGGGCGTGCAGCTGTTTGACTGGAGCCGGGTCGAGCTGACCGATATGGCAGAAAAGGCTTTGGCGCCGGTGTCTTACGGGTTGATGGCCTGTCTTGGGCTCTATCTGGTGTTGCGCGGGCTGCGGCGGGCCTGGCGGCTGCGGGCGCCCCTCGGTGGGCGGGTGCTGTCGACGCATCCCGCCGAGGGTCAGGACCAATCGCAGGATCACGGCGCCCATCATCCGCACGCCGACCATGACCACACCCATGACCACAGCCATCACCATCACGGGCCGGGCGAGATCTGCGCCAGCTGCGGCCATCGCCATGGCCCGACGCTGGAGGAGGCCGCGCAGCTCTCCTCCTGGCGCGAGGCGCTGGCGATCGTGCTCAGCATTGCGGCCCGGCCCTGCACCGGGGCGGTGTTCCTGTTGTTGCTGACCTGGCGGCTGGAGGTGCTGGGCGCTGGCATTGCCGGAGCCTTTGCCATGGGGCTGGGCACCGCCAGCGTCACCCTCTGCGTGGCGCTGCTGGCGGCGGGGGTGCGCGGTGGTCTGCTGGCGCGGCTGCTTGGCGGCTCCGGCGGCGGCTCAGGAGCCTTGCGTCTGGCGGCGGCGCTGGAGGTCTGCGCCGGGGCGCTGGTCATGCTGTTCTGCCTGGAGCTGCTGTCGCGCAGCCTGTGACCGGGACCACAAGCGGGCTTGTGCCGGATCCGACCCCGGGGAAATAGCGTTTCACTCTTGCTTAATCCTTGTGCAATTGTATCGGTACGCGGTGCCATCTTGTGACGGTTTCGCGCCCGGCCTAAGGCATCGGGGAAGGAGTGCGCAGCATGGTGAATTTACAGCAACAGATGAGCTATCGCGGCCACGCCAGGGCAATTGCGGTGTTGGGCCTGCCCCTGATCGGCGGCCATGTGGCGCAATTTGCGATCGGTCTGACCGATACGGTCATGCTGGGCTGGTATGGCGTTGAGGAACTGGCCGCGGTGACGCTGGCGCAGAGCTATTTCTTTGTCTGGTTCATCCTTGGCGCCGGGTTTGCCTTTGCTGTCATGCCGATGGTGGCCTCTGCCGCCGCCACCGATGATCACCGCCGCATCCGCCGCTCGGCCCGCATGGGGCTCTGGCTTTCGGTGGTCTATAGCCTGTTGGCGATGCCCTTGATGTGGTTTTCCGAAGACATCCTGCTGGCGGCGGGGCAAGCGCCGCAGGTGGCGGCGGATGCGGGGGATTATCTGCGCATCGCGAGCTGGGGGATCTTCCCGGCGCTTTTGGTCATGGTGTTGAAATCCTATCTGGCCGGGCTGGAGCGCACCCAGGCGGTGTTTGGCGCCACGGTGATGGCCGCGGTGGTCAATGGCTTGGTGAACTACGTGCTGATCTTTGGTCATTTCGGCGCCCCGGAGCTGGGTCTGCGCGGCGCGGCGCTGGCCTCTTTGGGAACGCAGATCGTGTCGGTCGTGGCGGTGATGGCCTATGCGCTCTGGCGGCTGCCCGAGCATGACCTGCTGCGCAACCTGCACCGTCCCGACTGGGAGATGATGCGTGAGATCGCGCGCCATGGCCTGCCGATCGGCCTGACGACGCTTTGCGAGGTGAGCCTGTTTTCCGCCTCGGCGCTGATGATGGGCTGGCTGGGCACATTGGCGCTGGCGGCACATGGGATTGCGATGTCGGTGACCGGGGCGATCTTCATGGTGCATCTGGGGCTGTCCAATGCGGCCACCATCCGGGTCGGCAATGCGCTGGGGCGCAATGACAAGGCGCATATGGTGCGTGGCGCGATCGTGGTGACGGCGGCGTCCTTTGTGCTCGCGCTGGCGACGGCGCTGGTGTTTTTCCTGACGCCGGAGCCGCTGATCCTGATGTTCCTGGATCCAAACGACCCGCATCGGCCGGAAATCCTGGAGATCGGCGTGGTCCTGCTGGCGATGGCGGCGCTGTTCCAGTTGATGGACGGCATGCAGGCGATTGCCCTGGGCCTGCTGCGGGGGCTCTTGGATACGGCGGTGCCCATGGTGATGGCGGCGCTCAGCTATTGGGCGGTGGGGGTTTCCAGCTCTTATGTGCTGGGGTTCTACCTTGGCTATGGTCCGGTGGGCGTATGGATCGGCCTGATCCTCGGGCTGAGCTGTGCCGGTGTGCTGCTGCTGGCGCGGTTCTGGCTGCATACGCTGCGGCAGGTTGGCGTGCCACCGGTGCCGCCGGGCGGGGCGGGGGATCTTGGCGCGGGCCGGGCGGCCTGAGCCTGCGCCGGTTGTGCCGCGCCTGCGTTTGTCACGCGCGGCGGTGTCCCGGTGTTCCGGTTACTCTGGTTGCTCCGGCTGCGACAGCCGTTCTGCCTTTTTGCGCACCAAGACGTTGCGCAGGTCATGCATGGCGAGCAGCAATTGGTCGGTGACCGCCTCCAGCTGCGCATCGGTGGCGCGGGACTGGGCCCATTGGCTGGTCAGGTTCAGGTGATCGACGCTGCGCAGGATGTCATCCATCTCGCGCTCTTCCAGCAGCGCGGCACGCTCGGCCATCCAGTTGGCAATGGCGCGGTGATCCTCGGCGCTGAGGTCGCGGTCACCATGGGGTTTGACCTCTCCCTTGCGCAGATTGATCACGGCGATCTGATCCATTTCGATCCGGCGGCTGCGGGTTTCGGAGATCACGCGAAAGACCAGCGCGCCGTTTTCACCGATGCGAAAGAAATAGTCGGGCAG
>NZ_JAATOX010000195.1 GCF_011806385.1 Phaeobacter sp. HF9A
ATATTCCCTATGTGAACCGCGTGACCCCGCGCGCGGGGCTGACGCTGCATGCCACGGACAACCGGGTCGAGGTGGACCGCGCCAGCCATGCGCTGGAGATGGCGGCTGAGGGCAAGCGCGTGGTGGTGGTCTCCTCCGGCGATCCGGGCGTCTTTGCCATGGCCTCGGCGGTCTTTGAGGCGCTGGAGGCTGGTGCCGCCCGGCATCCCGACTGGCTGGCGCTGGACATCCGGGTGCTGCCCGGCATCACCGCCATGCTCGCCGCCGCCGCCGCCATTGGCGCGCCGCTGGGCCATGACTTTGCCGCCATCAACCTGAGTGACAACCTGAAACCCTGGGAGTTGATCGAGCGCCGCCTGCAATTGGTCGGCGAGGCTGGTCTGGCGATGGCGTTCTACAATCCGCGCTCCAAATCCCGCCCGCATCAGTTCGCCCGGGCGCTGGAGGTGCTGCGCGCGGCCTGCGGCGAGGACACGCTGATCACCTTTGCCCGCGACGTGACCAAACCGGGCCAGGAGCTGCTGACCGTGCCGCTGCGCGACGCCACGCCCGAGATGGCCGATATGCGCACGGTGGTGATTGTCGGCAACCGCGACACCCGGCGCGTGGGCGATTACGTCTATACGCCGCGCTTTGCGCCGGGCCACAACCCCGCAGACAAGGACGGCTAAGCGCCGTGATCCAGCCAGCGCATCACCTCGGGCACCGATCCCAGCACCCGCCGCGCCGGGAGTGCGGGCCGCTCGATCATCACCACCGGCAGGCCAAGGCTGCGGGCGGCGATCAGCTTGGCCTCGGCGCCGCTGCCCCCGGCGTTCTTGGCCACCACATGGGTGATGTTATGCTGGCGCATCAGCGCCGCGTCGTCTGCTGCCGCAAAGGGGCCACGGGCGACAATGACGCTGGCATCGGGCAAGGCCAGCGGTGCCTCCGGCGCATCCACCAGCCGCAGCAGATAGTGATTGTCCGGCTTGGTCGCGAACGCCGCCACATGCTGCTTGCCGATGGCCAGAAACACCCGCGCGCCTGCGTCCGGCAGCGCGGCAACCGCGGCGTCGATATCGGCCACATGGCTCCAGCTGTCGCCCGGCTGCGCCCCCCATGCGGGGCGCTCATAGGCGACCAGATCGGCACCCGCCTCGGCAGCGGCCAGCACCGCGTTGCGGCTCATCTGCGCGGCAAAGGGATGGGTTGCATCCACCACATGCGTGATCCCCTCACGGCGGAGATAGTCCACCAGCCCCGCCACGCCCCCGAAACCGCCGACGCGGCAGGGCAACGGCTGCTGCGCCGGGCGCGCGGTGCGGCCCGCGTAGGAAAACACCGCCTGACGCCCGGCCACCGGATCCTCGGCGACCCAGGTCTCGGCCAGATGCGCGGCGAGGCCCGAGGCCTCGGTGGTGCCGCCCAGCAGCAGGAGTTTCGTCATAGCTGATCCTGTCCATAATCCGTGGCTGACCCTGATCGGTCTGGGCGAAGATGGCCTTCACGGGCTGTCGAGCGCAAGCCGATCCGCGCTGGAAAGCGCAGAAATCATCATCGGCGGCGCGCGCCACCTGGACCTGGTCGGCGCCGGGACACGTGGCCAGCCCTGGCCCGTGCCCTTTTCCACCGCGCCGGTGCTTGCGGCGCGGGGGCGGCCCACCGTGGTGCTGGCCTCGGGAGATCCCTTCTGGCATGGCGCGGGTGGCAGCCTCCTGCGCGATCTGGAGCGGGCCGAGTGGGTCTCGCATCCCGCGCCCTCCTGTTTTGCCCTCGCGGCCAATGCGCTCGGCTGGCGGATGGAAGAGACCCTCTGCCTTGGCCTGCATGCGGCCCCCTATGCCCGGCTGCGCCCCTTGCTGGGCGATGGCGTCCGGCTCCTCTGCACCCTGCGCGATGGTGCGGCAGCGGCGGAGCTCGCCAGCTATCTGAGCGACATCGGCTTTGGCGCCAGCCTCCTGCATGTGCTGGAACGTCTGGGCGGCCCCAAGCAACGCCTGCGCAGCATGCGGGCCGAGGGGTTTGACCTCACCGGGATCGACGCGCCGGTATTGGCCGCGATCGAGGCCGTGGGCCGCGGGTTACCGCAGGCCTCGGGCCTGTCGGATGAGCTCTTTGCCAGTGATGGCCAGATCACCAAACGCCCCATTCGCGCGCTGACCCTCTCCGCCCTCGGGCCGCGCGCCGGCGCGCATCTGTGGGATATCGGCGGCGGGTCGGGGTCGATCTCGGTCGAGTGGTGCCTGGCGGCGTGGGGCGCGACGGCGACCACATTCGAGCCGCGCGCGGACCGGCTGGCCAATATCACGGAAAACGCCGCGCGCTTTGGCCTCGACCATCGCCTGCACGCGGTGCACGGTCGCGCACCCGAGGTGCTGGCCGGTCAGGACCTGCCCGATTGCGTCTTTATCGGCGGCGGCGGGACTCAGGCGCTCTTGGATCATCTCTGGCAGATCCTGCCCCCCGGCACCCGGATCGTAGCCAATGGGGTGACGCTGGAAACCGAGACCCTGTTGATGCAGGCCCATGCGCAATGGGGCGGCCATCTCCTGAAGGTGGAACTCGCCGAGGCTGGCCCCCTGGGGCGCATGCGCGACTGGCGCCGCGCCCGCCCGGTGATCCAATGGAGCGTGACGCGATGATGATCGCCGGTCTTGGCTTCTCGGCGCGTGCCACGACGACCAGCCTGATGCAGCTCTTGGCCGCGCTGCCGCAGCGCCCGCAGGCGCTGGCCGCCCTGCGCGCCAAGGCCGAGACCGCCCTGTTTCAGGACTGCGCCGCCAGTTTGGGCCTGCCGGTGTTTCTGCTGGACGAAAGTGAAATTGCGGGTATTGAGACCCCGACCCATTCCCCGCGCATCCTCGCGCGGTTCAACACCGGATCACTGGCCGAGGCGGTGGCGCTGGTCGCCGCCCGCAAGGCCGGCGCTGAGGCGCTGCTGATCCAGACCAGACTGACAGCCGCGGACGGGCTTGCCACCGTGGCTCTTGCGGAGACGAAAGAGATATGACCGTTCACTTTATTGGCGCGGGCCCCGGTGCCGCTGATCTGATCACCCTGCGCGGCCGCGACCTGATCGCCGCCTGCCCGGTCTGCCTTTATGCCGGCTCCTTGGTGCCCGAGGCGCTGCTGAGCCATTGCCCCGAGGGCACCAAGATCATCAACACCGCGCCACTCTCGCTGGACGAGATCATGGCCGAGATCAAAGCCGCCCATGACGCCGGTCACGATATCGCCCGGCTGCATTCGGGCGACCTTTCGGTCTGGTCGGCCCTAGGAGAGCAGCTGCGCCGCCTGCGCGATCTGGCGATCCCCTATGACATCACCCCAGGCGTGCCCGCCTTTGCCGCCGCCGCAGCCGCGCTGGGAAGCGAGTTCACCCTGCCCGGCGTGGCGCAATCGCTGGTGCTGACGCGCACCTCTGGCCGCGCCTCGGCCATGCCCGAGGGCGAAACGCTTGAGAATTTCGCCGCCACCGGCGCGACGCTGGCCATTCACCTCTCGGTGCACGTGCTGGATGACGTGGTGGCGCGGCTGACGCCTGCCTATGGCACGGACTGCCCGGTGGCCATCGTCTGGCGTGCCAGCTGGCCGGATCAGAAGATCATCAAATCCACGCTTGGCAGCGTGATCGAGGCCACCGAGGGCGAGCGCGGGCGCACCGCGCTTATTCTGGTGGGGCAGGCGCTGGGCGCGGAGGATTTCGCCGAGAGCTGCCTTTATGGTGCCGATTATGATCGCCGCTACCGCCCGCAAAGCGCCGACAGCCCCTGGTCGGAATGGAGCGAAGGCGATGATTGAACGCCCGCCTCTTCTAGCCAAGGACAGCCCCCGACCTCGGGTGGGGGCGCAAGCCCCCTCCCGTGGGGTAGGTCGGGGGCTGTCCGGCCGATCAGCCAGACATGAAGGCGCGACAAGGAGACCTGCCCAATGACCGCCATTCCCAACGGCCTGATGATCTCCGCCCCCTCCTCCGGCACCGGCAAGACCACCGTCATGCTGGGCCTGCTGCGCGCGCTGACCGAGGACAGGCTGAACGTGCAGCCCTTCAAGAGCGGGCCGGATTATATCGACCCGGCGTTTCACTTTGCGGCCGCCGGACGGGCGTCCTTCAACCTTGATACCTGGGCGATGGATGGTGACCTTCTGGACGCGGTAACGACACAGGCCCAGGGCGCGGATATCTGCATCGGCGAGGGGTCCATGGGGCTGTTTGACGGCGTCGCCACGCGCGGCCAGTCGGGCTTTGGCTCCTCCGCCGAAACCGCGCTGCGCATGGGCTGGCCGGTGGTGCTGGTGATCGACGTGGGCGGACAGGCGCAATCCGCGGGAGAAAAAGCGCTGGGGTTTAAGATGTATAACCCCGATTTGCCCTTTGCGGGCGTGATCCTCAACCGCGTTGCCAGCCCGCGCCACGAACGGCTAACCCGCCTCGGCATGGAGCGCGCTGGCGTCAAGGTGCTGGGCTCCCTGCCCCGGCGCGGAGATCTGGCACTGCCGGAACGGCATCTTGGCCTGATTCAGGCGGTCGAACACCCCGACCTTGATGCCGCT
>NZ_JAATOX010000196.1 GCF_011806385.1 Phaeobacter sp. HF9A
GGATCTGACCCTGGTGGCGGCGCCGCCATTGCTGACGTCTTGCTCCCGCTCTCCGGGACAACAGCCCTCATTTCCCCCGCGCCTTGTCCCTCTCCCCTGCCGGACGAGAGGCCCTTTGGCCTGTCCGCAGCCCGCGCCGATGAAACCCGCTTGCCCCCCGCCTTCGCCTGCCACAAACTGGCCGCAAAACACGCAGCGAACCAGGGGCGCAAGGATGGGAAGGACCAGTGACATGACCCAATACGCATTGATCATGCTGGCGGCAGGGATCGGCATCCCGGTGCTGGCAGCGCTGAACGCGCGCCTGGGACAGCTGCTCGGCGCGCCGGGCGCCGCCTCGGTGGTGCTCTTTGCGGTGGCCTTTGCCGCGGCGCTGGCGTTTTACGCGCTGTTTGGCCCCAAGACGCTGACGCAGGTGGCCGGAGCCCCGAAACACCTGCTGCTGGCCGGGCTTCTGGTGGCGTTTTACGTGCTCTCCATCACCCATGTCGCCCCGCATTTCGGAGTCGGCAACGCGGTGTTCTTTGTGCTCCTGGGCCAGCTGATCTCGGCGGCGGCAATTGATCACTTCGGCCTGTTCGGCGCGCAAGTGAGCCCAATCACCCTGATGCGCGCGCTGGGAATTTCGGTGATGGCGGCGGGAGTCTGGCTCACCCAGATCGCCGCCTGAGCAGGTTCTGAAACGCTGTCATCCTAGGCGCATCCGAGGTCGGCAGTGAGCCCATTGCAGACGGTTGTCAGAATGCGAATGGGATGCCGGGATTACATCCTTCTTGCGTGCAAAAGGTAGCTCATGGGAATTTGAGCCTCTCGGCCTTCGTAGTCGTCATACTCTGGCTCCCGAATCGAGTACCCGAACTCTTTCAAGGCCCTGATGGCCATCCCGTTGGCAGCGCAGGATGTTACGATCTGACCGAGTGTATGGATGAACCAGTAGCCTGTTTCGCCCGAACCATGATCAACCCCATCATATGAGATTAGCCCTTCTTCCTTGAGTGGCTCCGTTCGGAAATAGCTGATCGCAGGTTCATGAGGCGTTTCGCTTTCCGGATCGAACATTTCCATGACGGGATGGGTTTCATAGATCAACAAGTGTCCACCAGGGGATAGAAGGCCCGCAATGACACGGAAAAAACCGTCGAGGTCGGGCATCCAGTTCAGCACGCCGATCGTGATCAGGACCAGATCAAACGTACCAACGTCTTCGGGCAATTCATAGATGTCAGCTTCGATCAGACGAGGTTCGAGGCCTGCCGCCTTGGCCAATAGTCGCCCTTGCTCGAGGAAAGCGCCCGATTGGTCAATGCCCACCGAGGGTAAAATGTTCAGCGAAGCAAGCGACAGCAACTCTCGTGCATTATTGCAACCAACCTGCGCCGCCGATCTTCCTTCGATCCCCAGTGCGCGGATCGCTTCGGTCAGTTCCTGATCCAACACGGAAAACCCCGGTCGGGCGGCTTGTTCCAAAAGGCTGTCCCACTCCGTTCCTTGAGCGTGCAATGAGGCCGAAGCGTTCCAAGCGGCTTTGTTTGCAGCTGTTATCGAATTGATAGAGTCCGCCATGGTCAGAATTCCTCGAAACGTGGTTGCGTGATAGATCGGTATCTCTTGCAAAGTCGAAAGGCAATGTCGGGCAGTGTCCGGTTCGTCCCGCACTGCCGCCATTCGCGCAAACCACTGCGAAGATCCGAACCGGATCAACGCGGTCAAGCTGCGCGCCCCAGAAAAGCCCTCGCAACGCGTCAGTGACATGGCAGGCTCAACAGCCCGCCCGCTCTGATCAGCCCGCGCGCAGCACGCCCTCTTCCAGCCGCAGCACCCGGTCCATCTTTGCGGCCAGCTCCAGGTTATGGGTGGCGATCAGCGCCGAGAGGCCGGTCTCGGCCACCAGCCGCAACAGCACCTCAAACACCTGATCCGAGGTCGCCGGGTCCAGATTGCCGGTGGGCTCATCCGCCAGCAGGATCTTCGGGCGATTGGCAAGCGCACGGCACACCGCAACCCGCTGTTGCTCGCCCCCAGAAAGCGCTGCCGGTCGATGCGCGGCGCGGCCCTCCAGCCCCACCAGCGCCAACAGCTCGGCGCCGCGCGCCTCTGCCGCCCGTTGGCTCACGCCATTGGCAAGCTGCGGCAGCACGATGTTTTCCAGCGCTGTAAACTCGGGCAGCAGATGGTGAAACTGATAGACAAACCCTACGTCCTGACGCCGGATCCGGGTGCGCTTGCGATCACTCGCGCCGCTCATATCCTGGCCGCTGATCGTCACCGCGCCCGCATCGGCGGTATCCAGGAGCCCGGCAATATGCAGCAGCGTCGATTTGCCCGCCCCCGAGGGCGCCACCAGCGCCACCACCTCGCCCGCATGCAGGGTCAGATCGGCCCCGCGCAGCACCGCAACCTCGCCCGGGGTGCCGGGCAGGTAGGTCTTGCTCAGCCCCCGCAGATCCAGCGTGATCTCACTCATAGCGCAACGCCTCCACCGGGTTCAGCCGCGCCGCGCGGCGGGCCGGAAATATGGTCACCAGAAACGACAGCCCCAAAGACAGCGCCACCGCCGAGGCGACGTCGCCCGCGCGCAGCTGCGCCGGCAGCGCATAGATGCCCCGGATCGACGGATCCCAGACCCCGCCCCCCATGGCATAGTTCACAAAGGAGAAAATCGGGTCGATATAGATCGCAAACAGGCAGCCAAGGATCACCCCCAGTGCGGTGCCGATCACCCCGGTGACCGAGCCGCAGATGAAAAACACCCGCATGATCGACCCCTCGCTGAGGCCAATGGTGCGCAGGATGCCAATGTCGCGCCCCTTGTTCTTGACCAGCATGATCAGCCCCGACACGATATTCATCGTCGCGATCAGCACCAGGATCGACAGGATCACGAACATCACATTGTCCTCGACCTCCAGCGCCCGCAGGAAACCGCCGGAACTGTCGCGCCAGCTCCAGACGCCATAGCCCTGCCCCGCCGCCTGCAACAGCGGCAGCACATATGTGTCGATGGCCTCGGGATCCGCCACCATGACCTCGATCTCATCCGCCACGCCCTCGCGGTTGAAATAGCTCTGCGCCTCGGCAAAGGGCAGATAGGCGCGGGTGCTGTCGATGTCATAGCGTCCGGCGGTGAAGATATAGACCACCTCATAGGCATTCACGCGGGGGCTGGTGCCAAAGGCGGTCTTGACGCCATTGGGCGAGATCAGCTTGACCTTGTCGCCAATCCGCAGCCCCAATGTGCGCGCCACGCCAGAGCCAAGGGCGATGCCCTCGTCAAACCGCGCCAGATCGCCATAGGAGCCCTCGCTCTCGGCCACGCCGGGGATCTTGGCCAGATCCGCCGCCTGGATGCCATAGACCTGCACCCCGGCGTTGCGGTCGGCGCGGCTGGCCATCACCTGCCCCTTGATCAGCGGCGCAGCCTGCACCACGCCGGGCACCTCGGCCACCCGCGCAGCCAGCGCGTCATAATCCGTGATGGTGCGATCCAGCCGCCCGGCCTCGGTCACTTCGCCATGGGCATAGACGGTGGCATGGGCATTGGCGCCAAGGATGGTGCCGACAAATTCAGCGCGAAAACCGGAGCGCACCGCCAGCGTCGCGATCAGCGCAAAGACCGCCAACGTGATACCGATGAGCGAGATCCAGGTCATCACCGAGACCCCGCCCTCAGAGCGGCGGGCGCGCAGATAGCGCCAGGCAATCATCCATTCAAAGCGGGAAAAAGGCGCAGGTGCGGCCATTTAGGCTGTCTTTCTCATGTGGCGCATGGCCTGAACGGGCATGCGGGGCAAGCGTCGCGCAGACCCTAGGCGGCGGCGCGAGATGGGTCAAGCCAGCCGGTCGCGACGGCGCCCCCCGCGCGCAAGACCTCGCCGCAACGCCCCGAGCACAAGCCAGACCACGCCCCCCGCCAGCAGCCCGCCGCCGCCCGCCAGCAGCAGCGCATCGGGCGCGATGGAGAGCGTCGGCTCAAAGGCGCCATAGGTCGCGGCGGCGATCTCCGGGTCGGCAAAGCGGCCAAGGTTCAGCACCCGCGCCACCGGAGCCATCGCCGAAAGCTCGCGCAGATCCGCCGAGAGCGCCAGATAGCGGTCAATGGTCCGCGCCATGCTCTCGGCCCGGGCCGCACCCATCTCGCCGCCCCGGGCCAGTTGCACCAGGGCCGCGCTGCGCTCCAGCCCCAGCGCCGCCGCGTCGGTGTCAAACTCCGCCACCACCCGGCGCAGCGCGTCCACATGGCCGCCGAGCCGTTGCAGATAGGCCTGCGCATAGGCGGGAAACTGCGACAGACCAGCGCCCGCGCAAAGGCCCGCAAGTATTGCCAGCGCCCGTGTGATCATCCTCTCGCCTCCTGCACATCCCATCACGAGGGCCAAATCTAACCGCCCCACAAAGGCGCCGGTAGGGGAAAGCCAGGCTCTCCCGCCCCCTTTTGACGTTTTGCCTGTGGCAAAAT
>NZ_JAATOX010000197.1 GCF_011806385.1 Phaeobacter sp. HF9A
GGCTTCACCCGTGCCGGCGCGGCGCTGCTGGCCCATGCCCGCCTCGCGCTGGCTACGATCAATCGTGCCACCGAAGAGGTGAAGCAGTTGACCGGTCAGGGCAACGCGCGGGTCAATATCTCTGTCACCCCGGTGATGGCGGCGGCCAACCTGCCGCGCCTGGTCAACGAATTCTACCGGATCTACCCGGATGGTGTGCTTCGGCTGAATTCCGACATGCTGTCATCGGTCGTGCGGCAATTGCTGGAGGGAACACTTGATTTCGCGGTGGCCTTTGCGCAACCGCTTGAACTGCCGCCGGAGCTGGGCTTTCACCAGATCAACGTGTTGCCCATCATCCCGATCACGCGCGGCGAGTCGAGCATCGGCACAAAACTGAGCTGGCAGGAGCTGGCGCAGCATCGCTGGGCGATCAATCCCTCCGAGGGTGGCAACGATATCTATGTGCTGCAATGGCTGGCACGACGGGGCGTGACCCTTGCACAGCCGCCGCTGGAATGGACCTCGCCCTATATGATCTCGATCTTGAACGCATCCATTGATCTGGTCACCCTCTGCCCCGCCCCCCTATATGAACGACAGCTGCGCCCGCTTGGCCTGAAGGTGATCGAGGTCCCGGAGCTGCCGCCAAAGATGCCGCTTGGGGTGATCTACCGCAAGGGCATGCCGCTTTCCGATAGCGCGCAGATGATGCTGGACATGGTGACCCGTATCGGCGCGACATTGACCTAGCTGACCTGCCCGCGCCACCCGCATATCCCCCGCCCGCGTGTCCAAACCCGCTCATTCGCGCAGGAAATGCGGTTTCCCACTTGACCCTCGCGACGCCCATGTCATGTACATCTCATGAGTACGGCACGTTTAAAAATCAACCTCGATGCGCTGGCGATCAACTGGCGTAATCTGGATGCCAAGACCGGCTGCGAGACCGCCGCCGTGGTCAAGGCCAATGGCTATGGTCTCGATGCGGGCCGCGTCGGCAAGACGCTGGCGCAGGCTGGGGCGAGAAACTTCTTTGTGGCGGTGGCCGAGGAAGGCATCGCGCTGCGGCGCGCGCTTGGCCCCGGACCGGGGATCTCGGTGTTTTCCGGCCATATGGAAGGCGACACCAAACTGCTGCGCGACTTCCAGCTGACGCCGATGCTGAACTCGCTCGACCAGATGCTGCGCCATTTCGAGAGCCTGCCTGGCCATCCCTTTGGGGTGCAGCTGGACAGCGGCATGAACCGTTTGGGCATGGAGGCCGCCGAATGGTTTGCCGTGCGTGACATTGCCCTGGCCCAGAACCCGGTCCTGTTGATGTCGCATCTGGCCTGCGCCGACGAGCCCGGCCATGGCATGAGCCCCTATCAGCTGAAGAATTTCACCGACATGACCGAGGGGCTGAATATCCCGCGCTCGCTCTCCGCCACCGGCGGGCTCTTGCTCGGTCGGGACTATCACTTCGACCTCTGCCGCCCCGGCATCGGCCTTTATGGCGGTGCACCCTATGACAATGCCCTGCCCGTGATCGAGCTGGAGGTGCCGGTGATCCAGACCCGCGAGATCGCGCAGCGTGAGAGTGTCGGCTATGGCAACAGCTGGGTCGCCCAACGTGACAGCCGAATCGCCACCATCGCGGCGGGCTATGCCGACGGGCTGCATCGCGCCTTTCAGCGGCAGGGCATCATGGCCTATGCCGGCTCTACCCCCTGCCCCGTGGTCGGACGGATCTCGATGGATCTGATCACCGTGGATGTCACCGATCTGGACGAGGTGCCCGAAACCCTGAGCCTGATCAACGAGGTGCAGACCGTCGATGTTCTGGCCAAGGCCGCCGATACCATCGGCTATGAGGTTCTGACCTCGCTCGGCAATCGCTACGCACGGACCTATACTGCATGACCCCAATCACCGCCCTGGGCCTGATTGGCCGCACCTCTCTGGGACGGCTGGCAGCGCTGGGGCGGATCAGCCGTTTCGCCGCCTCCGCCTTCAGCCACATGATCCGCCCGCCCTATTACCCGCGTGAATTGGCGGTGGCGCTGTTGAACATCGGCTGGCTGAGCCTGCCGGTGGTGGCGCTGACCGCGGTGTTCACCGGCGGCGCGCTGGCCTTGCAGATCTACGCCGGCGGCGCGCGCTTCAACGCCGAGGCGGTGGTGCCGCAGATCGTCGCCATCGGCATGGTGCGTGAACTCGGCCCGGTGCTGGTGGGGCTGATGATCGCGGCGAGGGTGACCTCCTCGATCGCGGCGGAAATCGCCACCATGAAGGTGACCGAGCAGATCGACGCACTGGTGACGCTCTCCACCAATCCGATGAAATACCTCGTAGCGCCCCGCGTGCTGGCAGCGCTGCTGACGGTGCCGGTGCTGGTCGGCATCGGCGATATCATCGGCATTCTGGGCGGCTATACGGTGGCGACCAAGACGCTGGATTTCAACGCCGCCGCCTATCTCAAGAACACGGTCGATTTCCTGGAGCTGCGCGACATCATCTCCTCGCTTGCCAAGGGCGCCGTCTTTGGCACCATCGCGGCCGTGATGGGCTGTTACTACGGCATGCAGTCGGGTCGTGGCGCGCAGGGCGTGGGCCGCGCGACCAAAGGCTCGGTCGAGGCCGCCGCAGTGATGATCCTGGCCGCCAACTTCGTGCTCACAGGGGTGTTTTTCTCGCTATGACCCATCCCATGATCGAGATGAAACAGGTCCAAAAGGCCTTTGGCAGCAATGAGGTGCTGCGCGGAGTTGATCTGGAGGTCGCCAAGGGCTCCTCGCTGGTGATCATCGGCGGTTCCGGCACCGGCAAATCGGTGGCGCTGAAATGCATCCTCGGGCTGATCGAACCCGACGCGGGCGAGATCCGCGTTGATGGCCAGTCTGTCGGGCGCCTCTCCGGTCAGCGCGACCGCGACGCCTTTCTGGCGCGTTTTGGCATGTTGTTTCAGGGCGCGGCGCTGTTTGACAGCCTGCCGGTCTGGCAAAACGTCGCCTTCCGCCTGCTGCGCGGCCGTCTGGCGCGCCCCCGCGACGAGGCCCGCGAGATCGCCATTGAAAAATTGCGCCGTGTTGGCCTGAAATCCGACGTCGCCGACCGCCTGCCCGCCGAGCTTTCGGGCGGCATGCAGAAACGCGTCGGCCTTGCGCGCGCCATCGCCGCCGAGCCCGAGATCATCTTTTTTGACGAACCCACCACCGGTCTGGACCCGATCATGTCCGGCGTCATCAACGATCTGATCCGCGAGATCGTGGTGGAGATGGGCGCGACCGCGATGACCATCACCCACGACATGACCTCGGTGCGGGCGATTGCCGACAACGTCGCCATGCTGCACGGCGGCAAGATCCGCTGGACCGGCCCGGTCAGCCAGATGGACGACAGCGGCGATCCCTATGTGGAACAATTCATCTCCGGCAGCGCGGAGGGGCCGATAGAGGCGGTGCGGTAATGCTGGCAGGAACAATCATCTCGGGCGCATCCGTGCTGTTTTTCATAATCGCAGCGTGGTTGGAGGTTGCCAAAGGACCAGCGCTTAACGCGCCACTCCTTCGCAGGAACTTCTATCGCAAGGCTAGCTTTCGCCTAATGGGCGCGCTGTTTCTTTGCCTGTTGTCCTTTCGCGGCCTGTCCTTCGCGAGTGCGTCCATGAGCCTGAATTGGAGCCTAGTGGCTGCACTCACAATCGCTTTGTCCGCTCTGAACTGCGTTTTCCTATGGCGCGTGAAGCTCGGTATTTCGCGTCTCCGCCATACCACGACGTAGGATGCCGTTCCTCCGCCTCGCCACCCTGTCGCTGCTGGTCCTCTACCCTGTTGCGTGGTTTGCGCCCCTGATGCGGGCGGGGTTGCTGCCGATCTTTGGCCTCAGCGAAATCTCCGTCATCACCGGCCTGCAAAGCCTTTGGGACAGTGACATCGCGCTGGCGCTGATCGTCACCGCCTTTGCGCTGTTTGCGCCCTATCTGAAAACCGTCGGCCTGCTCCTGGTGCAGTTCCACCTGCTGGATCGCCGCACCCTGCCCGCGCTCGATATCCTCGGCAAACTCGCCATGGCGGATGTGTTTCTGATCGCCCTCTATATCACGCTCGCCAAGGGGATCGGCTATGCCACCATCGAGGTCGCCTGGGGGCTCTACCTCTTCACCGCCTGCATTCTGGCCTCCATCGTCCTGTCGATCCTGACCAAACGCTGCCCCGAGTCGGCAGTGGGTCAATGACGGCCCAACGGGCCGCCGCGCGCCGCGCGGTCGCAGATCATTGAGGCGATGACGACTCGGAGAACACTTGCCCCGGCGCGTTCAGGGCAGACCTGCCCCTGAACCGCTTCTCAGCAAGCCCTTCTCTTGCGCCGCGCAGCGGCGCGCGGCCCAACAGGAGCAGATCATCTCTGGATGATCGCCCGACTGGCGGGAGGGCGCCCCTTTCTGG
>NZ_JAATOX010000198.1 GCF_011806385.1 Phaeobacter sp. HF9A
AAGCGACATATTGCCCGCCCGCACCAGCACCGTCTCCTGCGCGGCGGGGGCCAGCTGCGCGATCTGCTCTTCCGTCATGCCGGTGGTGCCGATCACATGAGCACAGCGCGCCTGTGCTGCCAGTTTGGAAAAGCCGATCGTGGCCTCGGGCGCGGTGAAATCAATCACCGCCTGCGCGCCCGAAAAGGCCGCCAGCGCATCATCGGTGACCACCACCCCCAGCGCCGCGCCGCCCATGGCGATGCCGATATCCTGACCGATCCAGTCGTGCCCCGCACGCTCCACCACGCCAGCCAGCTCCGCCTTGTCGCTCTCCAGCACCGTCCTGATCAACATTTGCCCCATACGCCCCGAGGCGCCGGTGATCACGATCCCTGGTTTATCCGTCATGGTTTCACTCTCTGGTTGGACAGTTTGCTGGATTCCTCCTACCCTGAGAGGGACCGCTTGGCAAAGGGCGGGTTTCGGAATAGATCGAGTCGCATGGCAAAGAACAAACTCCACGATGGCTCCGGTCCCTCTCAACGTCAGCTTCGCGTCGGCGAAGTGATCCGCCGCACCCTGGCTGAGGTGCTGGCGCGTGGCGATGTGCATGACCCGGAGTTGAACCGTCTGTCGATCACCGTCGGCGAGGTCCGCACCTCCCCTGATCTGAAAATCGCAACCGCCTATGTGCTGCCCCTCGGCGGCAAGGGACAGGAGGACGTGATCGGCCTTCTCGCCCGCAACAAGGGCGAGCTGCGGCGGGCCGTCGGCAAGAAAACCGGGCTGAAATTCACGCCCGATCTGCGTTTCCAGATCGACGAGACCTTTGATCGCATGGATGACACCCGCCGCATGCTCAATCAGGATGCGGTGCGCCGCGATATCGACGACTGAGCCATGAGAGCCGCCCCCATCCTCTGCGCGCTGATCGGGCTGGCGCTTTGGGCTTCGCCCGGTCGCGCGGTGGACTGCCGCGACGAGAGCTACGCCGGCAATGGCTATACCATCTGCGAGGTGGACGCCGCTCAGGAAGATCTGCGGCTGTTCCTGCGCGATGACAGCGGCGCGGTGATGGGGCATTTCTCCACCATCGAGACAGATCTGGCGGCCAAGGGCGAGACGCTCAGTTTTGCCACCAATGCGGGCATGTATCACCAGGACCGGGCGCCGGTTGGCCTGTTCATCAAGGACGGCCAGGAAGAAATGCACCTGGTCACCAATCCCGGCCCCGGCAATTTCGGCCTGCTGCCCAACGGCGTCTTCTGCCTGCGCCCACATCGGGCCGATGTGATCGAAACGCTTGCCTTTCGGGACAGCGGCATCAGTTGCGACAGCGCCACCCAATCCGGCCCGATGCTGGTGATCGACGGCGCGCTGCATCCGCGGTTCCTGAAAGACAGCACATCGCGCTATATCCGCAATGGGGTCGGCACCAGCGCCGACGGGACCCGCGCGGTCTTTGTCATCTCGCGCAATGCGGTCAGCTTTTACGATTTTGGCAGCCTGTTTCGCGATCATCTGAAGCTGCCTCAGGCGCTTTATTTTGATGGCAATATCTCGCGCCTGCATGCGCCACAGCTGGGCCGCGACGATGCTGGTTTTATGATGGGGCCGGTGGTTGGCGTGGTGGCGCCGCGAAAAGAAACCGGCGCCGGTGCCGCGCAGAATTGACAGCCTGTCTTTCCTGCGCTACCTCGCGCGCCTTGTCCGACATCATTGGGGATCTTCATGGCACGCAAACGCAAGGGACGCGACATTTCCGGCTGGCTGGTGGTGGACAAACCCGCCGGGCTGACCTCCACCGCCGTGGTGAACAAGGTCCGCTGGGCGTTTGACGCCAAAAAGGCCGGCCATGCGGGCACCCTCGATCCCGAAGCCACCGGCGTTCTGGCCGTGGCCCTGGGCGAAGCGACCAAGACCGTTCCCTATATCACCGACGCGCTGAAGGCCTATAGCTTCACCGTGACGCTTGGCGCCGCCACCAATACCGACGATGCCGAGGGCGAGGTGATCGCCACCTCCGACGCCCGCCCCACCGATGCAGAGATCAAAGAGGCGCTGATGGGCTTCATCGGCGAAATCCAGCAGGTGCCGCCGAAGTTCTCCGCCGTGAAGATCGACGGCCAGCGCGCCTATAAGCTCGCCCGCGACGGCGAGGAGGTCGAGCTCTCTGCCCGCGCACTCTGGGTTGAGGAGCTGGTGATGCTGGACCGTCCCGACGCCGATCACGTGGTGCTGGAGATGACCTGCGGCAAGGGCGGCTATGTGCGCTCCATCGCGCGGGATCTGGGCGAGGCACTGGGCTGCCTTGGTCACGTGCAGGAGCTGCGCCGGATCTGGTCCGGGCCCTTTGATGCCGAGGACGGGATTTCGCTGGAGCAGATCGACGCGCTGGCCAAATCGCCGGAGCTGGATCAGTATCTGCGCCCCCTCGAAGAAGGGCTCGCCGATCTGCCAGAGCTGAAATGCACCGAACAGGGCGCGGTTCGGCTGCGCAACGGCAACCCCGGCATGGTGCTGGCCTCCGATGTAGAATACGGCGACGAAGCCTGGGCCTCGCTCAATGGCAAGGCGGTCGCGGTGGGGATCTACAAGGCCGGGGAATTGCACCCCAGCCGGGTCTTCATCCAGGACTAACCTGCGCTCACATCGACGCGAGATAGGTTAAGGTGCTGTAAATGAAAGGGAAATACTGCTGACCCATTGTTTCGCGCACGAAACATTAGGTCAAAGGTGCTGACCTTTTCCGCCCCAGCGTCGGCAATTGCCTATCGGGGCGGGATCGGCGACAACCGCCACCATGATCACACGCCATCACACCAAGGGCGATGCGCCCTCCAGCGCCGTCTACTCCGACTGCGAGCGGTATCGCTACAGCCTGACCCGGATCTGGGAGGCTTCGGGGCGCAGGGTGATGTTTGTGATGCTGAACCCCTCGAAGGCGACCGAGGTGCAGAACGACCCCACGATCGAGCGCTGCGAACGCCGCGCCCGGGCGCTTGGGTTTGGCGGCTTTCGCGCGACCAATATATTCGCCTGGCGCGCCACCGACCCCCGCGACATGCGCGCAGCCTCCGCCCCCGAAGGCCCCGACAATATGCGGGTGCTGCTGGAAGGCGTGGACTGGGCCGATATGGTGATCTGCGCCTGGGGCACCCATGGCGCCCATCTGGATCAGGGCCCGCGAGTCGCCGCACGGCTGCGCCAGACCGGATGCGCGCTCTATCACCTCGGGCTCAGCAAGGCGGGCCATCCGAAACACCCGCTCTATATCGCCTACAGCCAGAAGCCCTTGCTTTGGCAAACAGACACAGCCTCAGCAGGGTTTCATTAACCCACGTTCTCGTTTTGTTTTGAAACGGACCGGTATACATGCCAAGATCGGTCCTGGTAAAAAGTGTCTGGGTAAAATGGAGCCGAACGGTGTTGTGGTTGGCCAGTCTGTTAGGAATTGCCGCCGTTGGCAGCGCGATCTTCATCGACTTCGGGTCTGATGAAGACGAGCTCACCGACGACTCCGCCTCCTCGGATCAGGAGGACAGCACCATCGTGCCCGTCGATACGTTTCTCGCCGGCGGCGAAGGCGAGGTGAATTCCGTCACCGGCACCGAGGAGCTGGATCATCTCTCCGGCGGCGACGGTGCAGACAGCCTGAGCGGCGGCGAGGGCAGCGACAGCCTGCATGGCGACGATGGCGATGATCAGCTGGACGGCGGGGCGGGCGATGATGCGCTCTTTGGTCATTTCGGCGATGACAATCTGAACGGTGGAAGCGGTGCCGACACGCTGCACGGCGGCACAGGAAATGACCGCGCTGACGGCGGCGAGGGCGCGGATTCGGTGCATGGCAACGATGGCGATGACACGATTTCTGGCGGCGCGGGCAATGATGCGCTCTTTGGTGGCTCCGGGAATGACGTGGTCAGCGGCGCGGATGATGACGACACCCGCGACTATGTCAACGGTGGCGACGGCGATGATACGCTGATCGCCGGGGCCTCTGACGTGGTGACCGGCGGCGACGGCAGCGACCAGATCCTGCTGGGCGACTGGATTGCCCAGGGCACTGTGGAGCTTGTGGATTTCGATGCGGAAGAAGATCAGCTGATGTTGGTCTATGACGGCAGCCAGGGGGAGCCGGAGATCGAGGTCGAGGCAGACCCCGACGCCCCGGGAGAAACTGTCATTCGCCTCGACGGCGAAGAGGCCATGCGCCTGACCGGTGCCGAAAGCCTGACGGCGGAAGACATCCTGCTGGTCCCGGCAGAGGACGAGGATATCGCGCACTCGCCCCTCCCGGATGCGCATCCTCACGCGTCTTGAGATGATCCCCCCTGATTTCGCCTCAGCCTCCCGAATCTAGATGTGAATACCCAAGTGACTTGAGATGTTTCGCTT
>NZ_JAATOX010000199.1 GCF_011806385.1 Phaeobacter sp. HF9A
ATGCTGTCGTTGCCCTCATCCCCGTAGATGATATCGGTGGAGGTATCGCCATGGAGGGTATCGTTGCCATAACCGCCGTGGATGCTGTCGCCACCGGTGCCACCATCGATCTCGTCGTTGCCTGCCCCGCCCGAGATGGTGTCATAGCCCTCCCCACCGGTGATGGTGTCGTTGTCATCGGTGCCATTCAGTGTATCGCGCTCGGAGGTACCCACGATCACGTCACCTTCACCGGCCGAAGCCATGGCCAGAACCTCGGCCACAGTCATGGTGTCACGTCCATTGTCACCATACCGGAAGCTGAGTTGTTCGACATCGTTGAGGGTGCCGATCAGACTGTTGTCGTCAGCACCATAGATGGTGAGATTACTTGCGGTGCCTTCTAGGCGGGTATTTTCCAGCAAGAAGTCCAGCGTGATACCGCGAATGCGGTTGTTATCGCCATCCTCAACCCAAGTGCGGTAGAGATCGACGCGGTCGGTGCCGCCGCCGCCGTTGAAGGTGACGGTGTTCAGCAGCTCATTGAAGCGGATGCGGTTATCGTTGTCATTGCCTTCGATCAGCGCTTCGCCGGTGATATCTAGAACTACACGCTCAAGGTTGCTGCCCGTGACAGTGTATTCGGTGGAGCCAGCCTCGTCGAGATCTGTCCGCCCGTAAATGTTGACGGAGCCCTCCTCATTGTCTTGGGAAAATTCCACCAGCACGCCATCGCTGCTGTAGTCGATGATCACTGCGTCATCGAAATCCGAGCCGCCTTCCCCGCCATCGAGGGTCGCGTTGTGGCGGTTGATGACCATCCAGTCCTCGTCATCGCCGCCATTGATGGTGTCATCGCCGCCGTTGCCATAGATGTTGTCGTTGCCCGCGCCGGTCTCGATCAGATCGTCGCCGGAGGTGCCGCGCACCTCATCATTTTCGCTGGAGGAGGGGAAAAACGTTGACAGCGCAATGCTGGTATTAGGGGCATAGCTGCCAGTAGGGTAGTCAAGGCTGCTGATGCTATCATTGAAGGCTTCCCATTGGGCGACCGTGGTGATCGCCGGCAACGCATCCCCCGACAGCACGAAGACATGCGTCCGGTTGGCGTAGTCCTCGCCCTCATCGGTGCTATAAAGCTCATCCACGCCGAACACGATGCTGGTGCGTGTGGTGCCGTTGTCGTCCCAAGAGACCTCGAAGATGAATTCTTCGCTGGGATCTGGGTAGTTGCCGCCGGCAAGCGAAATCAACCACTCGGCGGAATCGTTGATATTTGCGGTCGGCTCACCATCGAGACCGGTGTCAGGTGTGTAGCTGAGCGTTGCCGGGGATCCATTTGGGGCGAACAGATGCAGTTCAATGCCCGTTTCAATTGCGGTTGCGATCGGGTCTTCATCATCGGAGAAGTTCACCGTGAAGCCCGTCATGCTAAATGTTGTCATACAATCAATCCCTGTAAATCGTCAGATACAAAATCCATTGGCCTACTTGTTCGTCGTGAAGCTAGCAACAAGTTAAATTAGCTGTCAATAATAACTGAATATGTATTCAGCCAGGGCAAAGGTAAACCGAATGTGCCGTCACAAGCGCAGCCATGACGGGCCGGTTGGTCACATAATAAAGATACTGTTGTCCAGCTCATCCGTTGTGGTGAGATTGGACAGTGTGATCTGATCCCCTCCGCCGAAGTCAAAGACTACAAAACCGCCAGTGACGCTGACAAAACTGTTGAGCACCTCCTGGCCGCTGCGAAGGCCATCGACCAGCGCCGAAGAAAGCTCCAGCCGGTCGTGATGAAGCTCGAAATCGTTGATCTCATCGATGTCATGGCCGACATCGAAGACAAAGGTATCGCGCAGGGTGCCTCCGCGTAAGAGATCGTTGCCGGAGCCACCTTCCAGCCGATCAACTCCTTGGTTGCCATAAAGCGTATCATTGCCGCTGAGACCACGTAGGGTGTCGTCGCCGGTACCGCCATAGAGCAGATCCTCACCGTCTCCGCCGGAGATTACATCGGACCCGTAGTTGCCATAGAGCGTATCGTTTCCATCATTCCCAAAAACAACATCCCAGGCGGAACCGGCGGAGATCCAATCATTGCCGCCGTTTCCGACTAGTAGATCATCGCCTTCGCTCCCATACATGCGATCATCGCCGCTGCCACCATAGAGGCTGTCCCAGCCAGAGCGGCCATAGATGGTATCGTTGCCCTCCCCCCCGTCAACGTAGTCAACCCCGTCCCCAGAGGAGATGTAATCATTCCCGGCATTGCCGTAGATCGTATCAAGCGCGGTATTCCCCAGAAGGGTATCATTGCCGACGCCACCGTAGAGCGTGTCATCACCGGTCCCGCCAACCAGGCTATCATTGCCGTCGTCCCCCCGTAGGATATCAGTTGAGCTTGCACCGAACAGGGTGTCACGGCCGTTTTGGCCAATCAAGCTGTCAGCTCCCTCGCCACCATCAATGCTGTCGTCGCCTTCCGCGCCCCAGACTGTATCGGCCCCGGCGCCAGCAGCGATGACGTCATTGCCCAAGGCGCCACTCAGTCGATTGCTCACCTCGTTGCCGGTGATGGTGTCATTGCCACTTCCGGCGATCAAGTTCTCGATCACCGTACCACGTGCAATGGCGACATTGCCAATGAGCCCTGCAATGTCGGAATAGCTTTCCGCGTTGAGGTCAATGCGGTCATGGGAAGTATTGTTGCTGAGATCGATTAGATCAGTTCCACTGACATCATAGATAGTTAGCGCCAGATCCCCGTTCGCGGTGATATTTGAGGAAGAGCGCCCGTCCAGTACCGCAAAAACATCTGCGAAATAGCTGCTGGTCAGGGTGGTGTTGGCACCCCATGTGGTATTGCCAGCGGTCTCGCTGCGGCCCACATCGGGCGCGCCGTAGAGCCTTTGAATAGCAGCGATATCCGCCATCATCGCCGTGACCACATATGCATAGCTGGCATTAATCGTGGTGTTGTCAGACTGGCTGAAGTAGGACATCACCGAGACCTGCCAGCTATCGTTGTCGAAGGTCTGGTCGGTGCCGTAACGAGCGTTCCCGTTATAATCGCCCTGATGCCCCAGCCCCAGCGCATGGCCAATCTCGTGGATGTAAGTTTGCAACGCGTAGCTGTTGATTGTCTCTCCATAAGAGGAAATCCAGCTGGTCTCAATATTGACCTCCGAAGACAGAACGGTGTTGCCGCTGGTCACCGAATAGGCATAGGCTCCACTTTTGTTGTCATCAAAGACAATATCCGCCGAAGAGGAGGAGGTCTCCTCGAAGTCGAGATTCGCCACCCGTTCCCAGGCCTGAAAGGCCCAGCGAGCCAGCTGCTGCCCTGCGGCGGTCAACCCGGTGATATTAACCGATAGCTGGTTGCTAGCAGAGGTGTTAAAGCTGCGTGTCGACTGGCCGGAGGCGTTCCAGTAGCCCTCGGTCAGGAAGCTGGCCAGTGCGTCGAGATCCGCAGCCTCCGATGGTTGGCCCTCTGTAACGCTCAAGGTATAGCTACCAGTCTGGGCATCAAAGCCGCTTGCCGAAACGTAGTAACTGCCGCTGGAGCTTGGTGTATAGGCAAGTCGGGCTTCCAGCCCGCCGCCACCATCGTCATTATAAGTGATCTGGATCCCATTGCCGTTGTAGAGGCTCAGGAAGGGGTCCTGTAACGTACCGTCTCCGCTGGGGGAGGCGGTAAGATTAATCTCATAGCTCTGCCCCGCGATCAGTGTGATCGCGATCCAGTCGCTGTCGCCGCTGCTCTCAATGGTGCCGTTGAAACGATCCCCCACTGACATTGAATAGCCCGTGCTGATGCTAACGGGAGCATCGTTGGTCTCGTGGATCGTTGCAAAATCGCCAATGCCGTCCAGGCCATGGCGTAGAGGGTCGAATGTCTGGGTCGCGGTACACAGGAAACACATATCAGGCTCATCACTTCAAGATTTAGTAGCAGGCGTGGCTATCAAAACAACTAAGGTTGATAGACTAAAATCGAGACCAGTTCCGGGCGAGTTATTGTCAAATCTGGTTGTTGATTGTCACTGAGAACTGACCCGGTATTTTCACCGAGATTTGACCCACCCTCAGTTATGCGCAGTGGTCTATGACGCGGTCAATGTTTTGGTCTCCTTTCTTGTTTTCTTTGCAGCCTCTGAGCTGGCTTTGAAGCGATAGCTGTCGTTGCCAGTTTCGAGGATGTGACAGCGGTGGGTAAGCCGATCCAGGAGAGCCGTGGTCATCTTTGCATCCCCGAAGACCTGCGCCCATTCCGCGAAGCTGAGGTTGATGGGTAATCCCCCCGTTTCTGCGGGGACTTGGTCGTAGAATTTACGCGGCCGTTCTCAGTTTCTGGGCGGGGGTCATC
>NZ_JAATOX010000200.1 GCF_011806385.1 Phaeobacter sp. HF9A
CACCTGACCGGTCTTTGGGGGGCTTGGCATTATTGGCAGCTAATCCGTTTTATTCGGGCGCAGGGCTATGCGGCACCGCTTCCAGACTGTCGCGAAAGTTAATGCGCGACGGCTGATGATCCACTGCCTTCAACAGGCGCGGGTTCATAACCCGAAACCAGACCGGCGGCACCAGCATCATGCAGAACAAGCCCGGAATACCGGCAGGCAATTGTGGCGTGCCTTCGATATGCGACAGGGTCTGAAACGGGCGCTGCGCATTGGCGTGATGGTCCGCATGGCGTTGCAGATTGAAGAACAACAGGTTCGAAAACAGGAAACTCGAGCTCCACGAATGTTTCGGCTGGCAAGGCTCACGCCGCCCACCGACCATCTCGCGCAGCAATCCATAATGTGCCGTGTAGTTCGCCATGGTGATCGAGAACCAGGCGACCAGACTGTGCAGGACAAAGAACGGCACCGCCTTGGGCCCATACGCCAACACAAGCCCCGCCAGGAACATCAGCGACAAAGCCCAACTGCGCAGGAGCTCATTGCTCATGCTGAGCCAAGGCAGGCCACGTCTGCGCAGGCGGTCCCCCTCTTTCTCCAGCGCCCCCAGAAAGACCCCCGGGATCTCGCGCATGGCAAAGCGATAGATCGACTCGTTGTAGCGCGCGCTGGCAGGGTCCTCGGGGGTGGCAACCTTCTTGTGATGGCCGACATTATGTTCCACACCGAAATGCCCATATGCCACCAAGACCAGCGCCAGATCCGCCATCCGCCGGTCCAGCGGGTCGCGGGCATGGCCCAGTTCATGCGCGACCAGCACCAGAAGCGAATGCACGAAGCCCATGCCGACGGTGAAAGTGACCCATTCCAATGCGCTGAACCCGGCCCAAGCGGCAAGTGCCGTAGCGGCGATCACGCCCACGGCATAGCTCGGCACGATGGCATGCATCAGGCGCCGATAGAACGGATCGGCCTCCACCGTGGCGGCGGCCTGTGCCGGGACGTTGCGGGTGTCGCGGCCGATCAGAAGATCGACCACTGGAGCGACTCCGAACAGCAGTCCCAAAGGCGCCACCGCCACGACCCAGACCGGCACGCCAAGCGCGTAAAGGATAAGAAGCACCGGCGCAAGCATGGGCGCAAGGAAGCCCACCAGCCAGCCGGAGCGGCGCGGATCGGGATGGGTCATGAGGTCTCTCCTGCAATGCGATGCGCCCCAACACGCACGTAGACTGCCGCCAGCACAAGCATCGCTACGCTAAGGAATGGCGCAAACACCCCGCCGATGAGGAATCCCAGCGTATAGCAGGGCGTCAACACAGCGGCGACCAGCGCCGCCCGGCGTGTCGGGCCAAAGATAAAAAGGACCGGGAACACGGCGCCGATAGCAAAGACGAAGCTTCGGTAAGTCAACTCTCCAACCAGCCTCAGCGCCTCGGGCGACAGCATTAGCGATGCCACATGCAGCGCCGCGACGATGCCCACGACCAGCGCAGGAGACAGTGCCTGTCTCCAGTTGATATCAAGCTCGACCAGATGTGCCGCAGTGGTAAAGCCAGTCTGCACCATCACCAACACCGCCACGGCCGCCACCGCAGGCTGCGCCAGCCCCCCGGCCAAGGTCAAACCAACAAAGGCATCCAGCCCCAGGTAGACTCCCAACAAGAGCGCCGCAAAAAACACGCCAAAGCCGATCAGAAAGGCGCGCCTTGGATTGTTCGCCTGCCTGAAGGCTCGGTGAAAAGTCAGGTCGAACCACGGCGCCAGCAAGAATCCCAACGCCAAGGGCGCGATCTGGTGGAAGAAGGGCGCAGCCGCAATCTCGGGAGCCGGCACCGGCGTCAAGAAGATGTAGACCAGCAGAGCGGCGCTGAGCCCCACATTGCGACCAGCCGCTCGCGAAAGAACAGACACAGGGCCGTGACGACGGCAAAGCCGAGCACTGGGCGCCCGTCCTGCACCATCAGCGATAGCCAGACGGCAAAGACCGCGTGATACCCCGCGACCAGCGCGGAAAATCCACGCGTACAAGGCCCGAACCGGTTCAGAAAAGCCTGACGCTCTGCCTCTCGCCAATAGCCGAACAAGGTCGCGCCCAGCACGTTGAACACCGCAAACACGAGAAAACTCATCGACCCGAATTCCAGATACAGCAGCACTGGAAAAAACCCGCCGATGCACCAGAACCACGCACAGGCGAGAAAAGCCGAGGCCGTCAGATCGCGCATCACATTTCCACGGGCCACAGGTGAAAGCGCAGCTCGCCGCGGCCAATGCGGCGGTCGGTCTCTCCGCGGCGCTTTCCGCGCGAATAGACGTTGACCTTGAGCGTCGCGTTGAAAGGCTGGCCGCTGGCGATTTGCGCCTCAAGATCTGGGTCCAGCGGCTCTACCTTCAGATGCAGCCCGTTGGTCGAGGGCAACATGAAACGATAGCTGACATTACGGCAGACGATCCGGTGCCCGCCGTCGCTGCGCATGAACAGATAGGTGCCCGCTGCCAGCTCTAGCGTCGCCAGCAAGGCGGCGCCGCCTACTGTGCCATAGGCATTGCGGTTCATCCGACTATGCGGAGTCTCAACGTAGAAATCCGTGTCGGAATAGTTGATCCTGAGGCCCAGGCGCGAAACCATGGGTAGGAACGCCATGGCAAGAATTCGGCGCAACACCGGCGAACGGATCGTGGCGCGGTTCAACGCGCGTTCCAGCCGCGCGCCTGCCCATTGAAAGCCGGTCGCGGGTGGCCTGTAACTCCGTCGCCGCTGCTCTGCCGGCACATTCTGCATGGGTTCATCCACGGATCATTACGCTTTGAATAAGGTCCGGGCCGATTGCATCCCGATAACCGCTGCTTGCCCGATATGGCGAGTACAGATATGCATATTTGAAAGTATCCAGAAGGCTCTAAATTTCAATAACCTGATATCGGAAATCCCAATGAACGATCAGCCGACGCCGGAAGCCGCCTTTGGCCAGGCGCTGCGCCACCTTGACATCAAGCACCTTCTGGCATTCGAGGCGATCTACTCCACGCGCAACATATCCCGCGCCGGGCAGGCGCTTGGGTTTTCCCAGCCGACTATGTCGAACCTGCTGGCAACGCTGCGCGCGGTGCTAGATGACCGGCTGTTTCTGCGCCAGCCGCGCGGCGTGCAGCCCACCACCCGCGCTGATGAGCTGATCGCCCCAGTCCGAAGCGCCCTGCGCGAGATCGAGCGTATCACCAAACCGCGCGCCTCCTTCGACCCGGCAAAAGACGCGCGTGAATTCAAGATACACGCTCTGGATATCTTCGAGACCCTGCTGATCCCCAGGCTTGTCAACCGCGTGGCGGGCAATCCCGGCATCACCTTCAAGCTGCTGCTCGCGCCCAAGATTCCTATCGCCGAAGCGCTGGAGAGCGGCGAGGCCGATATCGCCCTTGGGATGCTGCCCCCAAACCAGCCCGACCTGCGCTGGCAGGATATCCTGTCGCTTGACCTCGTGGTGATCGCCCGGCAAGGCCATCCGCGCATTGACGGGCAAGTGACATTGCAAGACCTTGCCGAACTTGGCCATGTGGCGATGGACATGGCGCCTGGTGCGTTGGCCAATGCGCACCTGTTTTCGCTCAAGAACCGGCCCGCAAGGCGCGATGTCGTGCGCGTTACCCGGCCCTCGGCGATCATCGAGATCGTCGCCCAGACGGATCTTGTAGGCTATGCCAATCGCCGTCAGCTGGCTGCATCGCCGTGGCGTGATCGGATGCAGGTGCTGGAACCGCCGGTGCCTCTGTCGACGCAAGATTTCCAGATGACATGGCATCTGCGCAACCAGGACGAACCCAGTCTGGTTTGGCTAAGAAATGAAATCGGCCAAATTCTTGCAGAATTCTAATATGGGCTTGCCGCGCGTTCGTTCCAGTCTCTCAGCTCATGTCAAGCACCTGTCTCTCTCGGGTCAGCACCATCGCGTTTTGCAAAGAGACAATAGGGATCCCTTCCCGCAAGGCGCCGCTGTAGACTTCGGGCTGATGGAATACTGTTGATAGAACTTCTCCTCTGCCCCTGCTGGCGGGGGTAATCCCCCCGTTTCTGCGGGGACTTGGTCGTAGAATTTACGCGGCCGTTCTCAGTTTCTGGGCGGGGGTCAT
>NZ_JAATOX010000201.1 GCF_011806385.1 Phaeobacter sp. HF9A
TCATCGCCACATCCTTGCCCATGGCGCGCAGGGCGGTGATGGCGGCGCGGCTGCTGGGCTTTACCGGGTCGGCCACGGCCAGAACAGCGGCGAGCTCGCCGTCGATAGCGGCATAGAGCACGCTTTCGCCGCGATCCGCGCGCTCCAGCGCCTGCCGCGCCAGCGCATCGACGGTGATGCCCGCCTCCGACATGAGCCGGGCGCTGCCAACGCGGATCTCGCGCCCATCCACCATCGCCAGCACGCCGCGCGCGGTCAGCGAGGTAAAGCCGCTGGCCTGCGGCAGGCGCAGCCCCTCGGCGCTTGCCGCTGCCACCACCGCCCGGGCGATGGGATGTTCGGAGCGCGCCTCGACAGCCGCCACCGCAGCCAGAACCTCGGCGCGGGTGAAACCGCCGCGCGGGGTCACATCCACTAGGCGGGGCTGGCCTTCGGTCAGGGTGCCGGTCTTGTCAAAAGCGATGATATCGACCTCGCTCAGGGCTTGCAGCGCGTCGCCCTTGCGAAACAGCACCCCGAGTTCGGCAGCGCGGCCGGTGCCCACCATGATCGAGGTCGGCGTCGCCAGCCCCATGGCACAGGGGCAGGCAATGATCAGCACCGAGACCCCGGCAACCAGCGCATGGGTCAGCACCGGCGCCGGCCCCAGCAGCAGCCAGACCGCCACGGTGAGCGCCGCCGCCGCCATCACCCCCGGAACAAAGCGCAGGGTGACCTTGTCCACCAGGCTCTGGATCGGCAGCTTGGCGCCCTGGGCCTCTTCGACCATGCGGATGATCTGGGCCAGCGTGGTCTCGGCGCCGGTGCGGGTGACGGCCACGGTGAGACTGGCGGCGCCGTTGATGGTGCCGCCGGTGACCACATCGCCGATGGTTTTTTCCACCGGCATCGGCTCGCCCGAGATCATGCTCTCGTCCACATGGGCGCTGCCCTCAAGGATTTCGCCATCGGTGGGGATGCGCTCGCCCGGGCGGATCAGGATCCGGTCGCCGGGGGCGAGGTCTTCGACCGCCACATCCTCGGGCTGGTTGTCCTTGGTCAGGCGGCGGGCGCTGCGGGGCTGCAAGCCGACGAGCGCCTGAATGGCGGCGCCGGTGCGGCCCTTGGCGCGGGCCTCCAGCCAGCGGCCGATCAGGATCAGGGTGATGATCATCGCTGCGGCCTCGAAATAGACCGCGCGCACCGCGGCGGGCAGCAGCGCGGGCAGGAAGGTCGCCACCAGCGAATAGAGCCAGGCCGCGCCCGACCCCATCGCCACAAGGCTGTTCATATCCGGCGCGCCCTTGCGCAGCGCCGGCAGACCGAGGGTAAAGAAGGCGCGCCCCGGCCCGAACATCCCCGCCGAGGTCAGAACCGCCTGCAAGATCCAGGAGGTCGTAAGCCCGATATTGGCCGCGATCCAGTGATGCGGGGCGGGCACCATATGGCCGCCCATTTCCAGAAGGAAGACCGGCAGCGTCAGCAGCGCCGCAACCCCCACCTGACGGCGCAGCGCGCGGGCCTCGCGGTCCTTGCGGGCGCTTCGATCCTCGGTGTCACTGGCGGCGGCCAGACGGGCACGGTAGCCTGCTGTGGTGCTGGCGGCAGCCACTTGCGAGGGAGTCAGCACCCCTTGCAGGATCTCCACCCGGGCGCTCTCAGTTGCGAGGTTGACATTGGCCGAGACGACACCGGGCAGCGCCTCCAGCGCGCGCTCCACCCGACCCACGCAGCCGCCGCAGGTCATGCCCTCGACCGCAAGCTGCACGGTCTGGTGGCGGGCGGGTTTGCCCATGTCGCGCAGGGCGGCATCGGCGGCGCGCAGGTCGGCGGGGTCGGCGACGGTCAGCCGCGCGGTCTCTGTCGCGAGGTTGACAGAGACATCTGTCACCCCCGGCAGCGCCGCCAAGGTGCGATCCACCCGCCCCACGCAGCCCGCGCAGGACATGCCTTCAATCGAGAGAGTGGCGGCGATGGGATGGCTCATGATCTGATTCCTTTGCGGATCTTTCGCGATTGAGCCTTATGTAGGGCTTCCCGTCACTGGAAGCTCAAGAGAGGATAGGAGATTTTTTTTACAGTGCTTGCTTGCGCCGGATCAGACAGTTTTCCGCGCTCCGTTAGATTTGCAGAGGGCAGTTTTGCGGGACTAAGCGGCCGTTTATCGAAGGAGATTTGCCACGATGAACGCTTGAATGACGAGCGTCCCGCCGATCGGAACATTGAGGAAAAGGAAAGCGCCGGCGCCCGTTAGATAAGACATAAGTGCGAATTCCAAGCCAAAACCTAGGCATCCCGGGAACATTGCGAGGATGCGGGATTTGACCGAGCCCGCGACGATGGACCGTCGTAGCAGGAACGGCCCCTCGAACGGTTTGTGTATCAGTCGCTCCGGCTCGTCAGAATAGACCCTTTCCCTGGCGAGGGTAGCAGCGTTGAGCCTTAGCGAGGCGTAGTAAATCAAGGGAATCGCCGTTGCTGCGGAAACGGTGACAACGCCGACCATGAGGCCGATAAGGTTCACATCGCTGCTGTAAAAATAGAGGTAGACGCCAACCAGACTCGTAATCGGAAGCGCTAGCGACAGCAAAGCGGCCATGAGCATTTCATGTAGAAAAGCTCTGCGACCCAGCGTGATCGCCATAGCTTTGGGTGACCCAGGATTGAGTAACGGACCCAGATTTCGCGACATCGAACTGCATCCAAAATTCACATAATCTGCCGATGTTTTAGATCATTCCGGACCGGTAGCAATGGGCTCGCTGCTGACAATCGCTCTCATTCGACTTTGGATCAGCGTAGAACACAGGTGACGCCACACCGCCCCCCCCTATTCCACGTCCCAATCATCCTCGAACGGCAGATCGCCGATCGCCATCCAGGCGGCGCGGACGCGGGCGACGCGGGTGTCGGACCAGGTGCGCACCACCACGTCAAAGCCCGTCTCGGTGACATTTTCCGCCACCAGCTCCATGCGGTGGGCGGTATCCTGATGCATATCCACCAGCGAGGCCGAGACCTGCACCCCCGGCGCCCTGCGGAAGGGGCGGGTGAAGCGAACCGCCAGACGACGTTCGCGCGGCCCCTGCCCTGTCCACATGGATCCGCCGCTGTCGAATTCGGAGAACACCTCGGCATCGCCTTGAAGAAAACCAATACGGGAACTGCGGAGGGTCAGGGATTTCACGAGGAGAACTCAAGCCAGGAAAAGGGGTTGGGATGTATTTGCCCAGCATGAAACAAAAGAAACCGGCCCGCAAGATGCGGGCCGGTTCCTGGCACGTCACATGTGACGTCTATCAAAGGCCCATGTGGGTCCCGAGCGCTTCCATGTCTGCAAGCAGCTTGGCCGCGTCTGCCACCAGACCGTGTTCGGAATTGTCTTCCTTGACGGTCTTATAGGTGTTGCGGGCTTCCTCGATGAGCTCGTCCAGATGGGCGCGGGTCATCTCGGTCATGGGGATTGTACGTTCCGCGAGAACCGAGAGGCCCTCTGCGGTGATTTGAGCAAAGCCGCCAGTGACCAGATATTCCGACGCGCCTTCCGGTGAGTCCACCTTCAGGATGCCCGGGCGCAGGGTGGTGAGCGTCGGCGCGTGCAGGGGCATCGCCGTCATATCACCCTCGGAGCCTGGGATCTGGACCGCGCGAACCTGAAGCGAAGCAAGGCTACGCTCCGGGCTCACGAGATCGAATTGCATCGTATCAGCCATAAGGGCCCTCCTTAGGCCGCGTCAGCAGCCATTTTCTCGGCTTTGGCGATCACTTCGTCGATGCCGCCAACCATGTAGAAGGCGCCTTCGGGCAGGTGATCGTACTCGCCAGCCACAACAGCTTTGAACGAGGAGATGGTATCCGCGAGCGAAACCTGCACACCGTCAGAGCCGGTGAAGACCTTCGCAACGTCGAACGGCTGGGACAGGAAACGCTGGATCTTACGCGCACGCGCAACGGTCAGCTTGTCCTCTTCGCTGAGTTCGTCCATGCCGAGGATGGCGATGATGTCT
>NZ_JAATOX010000020.1 GCF_011806385.1 Phaeobacter sp. HF9A
ATCGTCAAAACACTCAACCCACTTATGAGCATCGCCCCGCCGCAGAGACCGAAGGCGGGGACGTATGTCGACACGATGTAGAGAATCTCAGCCGGGATCTTCGTGTTCTTGAAGGACACTTAGCGCTTCTTGAAGCGCGGCTTTCAGCGCTTGAAGAAGCGCAGATCTGAGCTGATGACCGATTACTGAACACAACAACCGCCGGAGGACGAAATGCCCGAAGAAAAAACCGTTGATGCCTCTGTTACCATCACTGAGGGCACCATCTATCTGGTTGCGGAAGTCCTTCGCGCAGAACGCGGTGCCACCATGCTGGACATGGCCGATGCAGTCGAAGCGCTGACGAACGCCATGCGCGAACTCAGCGCCGAGCCCCAATAACCCCCCCGGAGCGCTGGCAGATGCCCTATACCACCCTTGATCAACTCAACGACCGATATGGCGAGCGCCTGCTGATTTCCCTGACGGATCGGGACGAGATCGCGACCGGCGCAGTTGACCAGGACACGGTGGATCAGGCCATTGCTGACGCCGACGCGCTGATCGACGGATATCTGAAAGGGCGCTATCAGCTCCCGCTTTCCGATGTGCCGGCACAGGTCGCCGCGATGAGCCGTGCGATTTCCATCTGGAACCTGCATGTTTATGACGCCCCGAAGCAGATCGAGGCGGGCTACAGGGACGCGCTTGGCCAGCTCCGGGATATCTCGAAAGGGTTGATCTCCCTCGATGTCGCCGGGATCGAGCCGAAGACCGCCAGCAGCCAGGGTGTTATGACCACCGACCGCGAGCGCCCGCTGACTGAGGCCTCGCTCAAGGGCTTTATCTGATGCTGGAGGCCATCAAGGACCGGCTGGAGGGGCGCGTGCCCGCCTTTGACGGGCGCATCGAGACTGCCGTGGATCTGACCCGCCTCCTGAAAGATCGGGGCATTCCGCAGACCTCGACCGCCTTTGTGGTGCCGCTCGGCCTTCAGGGGCAGCGCGCCAATGATGCCACCGGCATGTTCTCGCAGGGCTATTCCGAGACCATCGGCGTGCTGCTGGTGGCGCGGTCCCATGACCAGACCGGCGCGCGGGCTTTGAAGACCCTGCGCCCGACGATCCAGCAGGTGCTGGAGGCGCTCGCGGGCTGGTCGCCGGGTTCGGATTTCGGCGTCTTTGAGCTGCGCCGGGGCGACCTCGCCGGGGTGAGCGGCGGCGCGCTGCTCTACATGATCGAATTTTCCATCAACGACCAACTGAGGATCAAGGTGCAATGACCAAGCCCAAAGCCCCAAAGCCCAAACTGCCCGTCGCCGGTGGCAGCTTCACCGTCACCGACAAGGGGGAGCTGAAACAGGTGGCGGGAACCCAGCCGAAGCCACCCCGTCAAGCTGCCGCGCAAGCCGCGCCAAAGGAGGCCTAAATGTCCCTGAACTGGAAAGAGAAGGTTCTGCTGGTCAAGACCGAGGCCACCTATGGCACCGACGCCGCCCCGACCGGCGCGGCCAATGCGGTGCTGGCGCAGGATGTGCAGCTCAAGCCGATGGAAGGCACGGACGTGTCCCGCGATCTGGAACGGCCCTATTTTGGCGCGGATGCGACGATCCCGACGGAATTGATGAGCGAGATCTCCTTTGACGTCGAACTGGCCCCCTCCGGCACCGCTGGCACCGCGCCCCCATGGGGTGCGCTTTTGCGGGCCTGCGGCATGGCGGAGACCATCAACGCGGGCACATCGGTGGTCTATAACCCGATCACCCAGGCCCCCGAGAGCGCCACGATCCACCTGCATATCTCCGGCACTCGCTATGTGATCCTGGGGGCGCGTGGCAACGTGCGCTTTGATCTTCAGGCGCAGGCGGTGCCAAAGCTGCGCTTCACCTTCAAGGGCCTCTTTGTGAAGCCCGCCGATGTTGTCTATCCCACCGCAGATCTCACCGCCTGGACGGTGCCGCAGGTGGTCACAATGGGCAATACGCCGGTGTTCCAGATCGACGGCACCGATCTGGTGATGCGCTCCTTTGCGATGGATCTGGGCAACCAGATCGAAGGGCGCTTCCTGGTCGGCAAGGAAGAGGTCAAGCTGGGCGACCGGCAGGAAAGCATCGAAACCACCGTTGAGGCGCTGCCGCTGACCAGCTTTGACCCGTTCCAGCGCGCCCTTGATCAGAGCGCGACCGCCTTGCAGCTCCAGCACGGCACCGGGGCAGGGCGCATTGCGACGCTGGATGTTCCGGCAGCGCAGATGCAGCGCCCGCAGGGCCTTTCCAATGCGCAGAACGTCAAGGAATGGCCCTTGCGCCTCGTGCCCTTGCCGCAGGTCGGCAACGATGAATTCACCCTGACACTTACCTGATCCAGAGGACCTACCATGTTCAAAGTTGACGAAACCCCCACCTTCACCCGCCAGGTAAACGTCAAGGTTCCCAAGGGCGACGGCCATGAGGAACAGCCCTTTAAAGCCACGTTTAAGGCTGTCGACGAGGATGATTTTGAAGGCGTTCAGCTTGGCGATGCAGAACAGGTCAAGGCGCTGCTGCGCAAGATGCTGGAGGGCATGGAAGATCTGGCCGACGCGGCGGGCGGGGCAATCCCCTATAGCGAGGTGATCCGCGAAAAGATGCTGAAGCTGCCCTATGTGCGGCTCGCTTTGATCGCCGCCTATTACGACGGCATGACGGATCATCGCTCGGGAAACTGAAATGGGCCGGTCGTGCCTGGGCGACCGGCTCCCTGTTTCCTGCCAGGCGCAGCGAAGAGACCAAAGGCGACGCCGCGCTGTTTGGCCTCTCGATCAGGCGCGAAGACCTGAACGGGACCGCGGAACAGGGCGGGATATGGCGCTGCAATCTGACCGCGCTTTGCGCCTTTCTTTCGGCCCAGACGCAGTGGCGTGTCCTGGCACAGGCGGACGGCAGCCGCTTTTGGGTCGGGCTTGATTATTCGGCAGTGGACTGCGCGCTCCGGCTGGAGGGCCTGGAGCTGACGCCCGCCGACTGGCTGGGCCTTCGCATCATCGAGGACGCAGCGCGCAGCGCGCTGAATGAGGGGTAACAATGACCTTTGTCTTGCAGGGCGAAATTCTGGTTGATGGCTCGGACGCACAGTCCGCACTCAAAAACCTGCGCGCAGAGAATGCGAAACTTGTGTCCTCGACTGACAAGGCCAATCAATCCGCAACGCGCTGGGGCCGTACCATGTCGGGGCTTCGCTCTGGCGTGTCCAACTTGCGCACCAGGGCCTCCAGTTGGGCTTCAAGCCTGCGTGAGGTAGATCAGAGCCAGGCGCTGGCTGCGGGCAGTGCCGCCAACCTGACCGCGCAATTCAACGATGTTTGGGTGATGTTGGCGGCGGGCCAGAACCCGGTGCAACTGGCGATCCAGCAGGGCACCCAGATCACCCAGGTGTTTGGCAATCGCGGTGCGGCTTCGGCCATTGCGGCCTCCCGCGCGGCTCTGGTCAGTATGATCTCGCCCCTGAACCTGATCACCATCGGCTCCATCGCGGGCGGCGCTGCGCTGGTGCAATGGATGACCAGCGCCAGCGAGGAGGCGGAGAGCTTTGAAGACCGTCTGAAGTCCCTGACGGATGCCGTCGATGCCTATGGCCAGCGGCAGGAAGTCGCCTTTTCCAGCTCCGCCGACCTGATCAAGAAATTTGGCACCGCCTCGCCGGAACTGCGCGCTGTGCTTCAGGATCTGGCGGCGCTGGCCAAGATCGACGCGCAGAAAAATCTGGACGAGATCGCAGGAAGTGTGCGGAACCTTGTCCTTGAGCTGGGAATTCTGGACAGTCGCAGCTCGCAATCTGCGGCGCAGGACTTTCTGGGGTTGAATTCGATTAGCCGGAGCGCGCGCGAGACGGGCGCGGTGTTCGCAAGCAATCTGGAGATCCTGAACCGTTCCGAAGATCCGGCCAAGCGCTTGCAGGCTGCACTCGACGTGCGGGATATGTTGCTGGAGGCCAGCGGTGGCCTTCAAAACCTGAATCGTGAGCAGCGCGAATTTTATGACGGTCTCGCGACGCTGATCCAGCAGCTCGAAGTTTTTGGGGCGCGGGTTCGTCAGCCTTGGGAAGATCTGAAACAGACCGGCGGCGACCTCTGGAAAACCCTCAGCGCCAAAGCGCAAGAATACCTCAAGACGCGGCTGGAAATCGACGCCTCGGCACGGGGCACCCTCCAGCAGCTCCAGCTTGAGGCGGAAATCAATGATGCGATCCGCGCCCATGGTGAGGGCAGCGTGGAGGTTGCGCAGCTCCGCCTGGAAGCGGAACGGGCGGTGTTCCGGCAGCGCGTGGATGAGCTGGAGATCACCGAGGATCTGAAGGCTGAGATGGTCGCGGCCTGGGACGCGGCCAATGGCGTGGCCTCGGTCGATATGGCGGGCAATATCTCGCTGGCGGCGGATCAGGCGCAACGGCTGAAAGAGCAGCTCCACGCGGCGCGTGGCGCGGAGATCATGGCGCGCGTCGGAGACAATCCCGATTTCCATGATCCACGTGGTGAAAGCGCCGGAGCTGGAAACTCGGATTACGTCTACCATGACCAGGGCTTGCCGCCCGTGAAGCTGCCACCCAACCCTCGCAAATCCCGCAGCGGTGGTGGCGGCGCGGCGGCGACGGCGCTCAAGAAAGAGCGCGAGGCGATTGAAGAGCTGCTGCGGCGCGAGAAAGAGCGCCTTGAAATCTTGCGCGAGACCGACCCGATCCAGAAAGAGATGATCCGCCACCGCGAGACCATGGCCAAGGCCACCGACGCGGAACGCGAGGCACTGGAGAACATCATCCGCGAGCGGGTGAATGAAGAGCGGGCGATCAAGGCGGTGCAGGATGCCGCGCAGTATCTGGGCGATCTGTCGGGCGACATTTTCTCCGCGCTGACGGCGAAGGGAGACGATGCCGCTGCCGCCTGGGACCGGGTGAAAGCCTCGATCGCTGCCGCCATTCTGGAAGCGGCCTTGCTCGGGGAAGGATCGCTGGCCGGGGTCTTTGGCACCGACGTGACCGGCGGCTTGCTCGGGTCGGTCTTTGGGGTTCAGGCCAGGGCAGACGGCGGTCTGATCACCGGCAGGGGCGGCGACCGCAGTGATCAGGAAATCGTGCTGGCCAGCCCCGGCGAGTTCTTTGTCAATGCCAGGGCGACGCGCAAGCACCGCCACCTTCTGGAGGCGATCAACGCCGGGGCCTCGGTGCCGGGTGTGCCACCGGGTTTTGCCAATGGCGGGGCCTTTGCCGCGCCGCCGCCGGTGGGCGCAGCGGGGCAAGCGGGGGGCGCAGGCGTGACGCGGCTGCAAATCATGCCCAGCCCGTTGTTTCGCGCGGTGGTGCAGCAACAGGCGCGCGACACCTCCGTTGAGGTGGTCGAACATTATGATCGTGAACATTCTGGCGCAGCGGTGAACCGCGCGGCCAATGATCCATGGAGTGTGGGCTGATGGCGTTGACGTGGCCGCTTTTGGTCGATGATTTTTTTGCGGGCCTGCCGATCAAACAGATCAGCGCACGGCTGGGGCGTGCCCAGACCAGCTCCGAGACCGGCGGCGGCGAGGTGATCAGCCACGCCATGGGCACCCGGCTCTGGCAGGGGCAAATTGTCCTGGACAAAGAGAGCCACGCCTATTGGGCGGCTCTGGAGGCGCGGCTGGCGCTTCTGGAGCAACCGGGGGCAAGCCTCTTGCTGTGGGACACCCGCATGCACGGCACCATCCTTGACCCGGATCTGTCCATTCTGGGCGCGTCCAGCCCGGTCATTGATGATCTGGCAGCGAACAATCGCGAGCTGGATATCTCGGGGCTGCCCGCCAATTATGAAATCTCGCAGGGGGATCTCCTTGGCTTCACCTATGGCGCCAACCCGACCCGCTATGCCTATCACCGGGTGGTGACGGGGGACCGGGCCAATCTCTCCGGCGTTGCCCGCAATATCGAGGTCATTCCCTATATCCGCCCCGGTGCCCAGATCGGCGCGGCGGTCACCCTGGGCACGCCGGTGCTGAAGGCTGTGATTTCCAACGCCGACTATGGTCAGAGCCGCGCGACGCTGAGCGATGGCGGCTCCTTTGAGTGGGTTCAGACACTGAGATGAGCATGCAATACGACGCCACCACCCAAACCCAACTGGAAGACCGGCGCGGCACCGATGCGCGTGTGCTGCTGTGGATCCGGGCCAGAAACCGTGAGACCGGCCTGCCGGAGGTGATCGGCTTCTGGTCTGGTGACGATCACCAGGAGTTTCTGATCGACGGCGAGCTGCGCACCTACTTTGGCGCGGGCAATGTGATCGGTGCGCCGCCGATCATCGTGCAGCCGGGATTTATGGTGCGCAATTACCGGCTGAAGCTGCCGCCCTTCACCGATGAGGTGAAGACCCTGATGCAGACCTATGAACCGCGTCTGGCCGAGGTGGAGCTGCATTCCTGCCCGCTGGATATCGACACCGGCGCACCGCTGGGCACGCCCCTGCGCCGGTTCAAAGGCTTTCTCAATCAAGCGCCCGAAGAGCGCAAGAAAGGCGGCGTGAGCTATACCGAGCTGGTCATGGTGTCCCATGCGCGCCTTCTGACCTTTGGCCTGCCGCTCAAGCGCTCCAGCGCCGAGCTCCAGCGCCGCAACCCGGCGGATCGCGGGCGCGAATACATCGACACCACTGCGCAATGGACGGTGTCATGGGGGGGCTGAGGGTGACGCGGGCGGAGCTTCTTTTGCGCTACCTGTCAACGCGGCGTCAGGAATGGTGTGGCTTTCGCCCAGGCCGCGCGGATTGCGCGCTGTTTGCCGGGGGCTGGGTCCAGTTCGTCTCTGGCCGGGATCTGATGGGACGCTTTGGCTCTTACAAGACGCTGGAGGAAGGCAAGGCCATGATCCGCCAGGCGGGCTTTGAGGATCTGGCGGCGCTTGCCGCCAGCGCCTTGCCCGAGGTGGCCGTCGATGCGGCGGAGCCGGGCGATGTGGCGGCGATCAGGAGCGAGGGCGAATATGCGCTTGGCATTCTTGGCGGGCCGCAGGTGCATGTGCTGACCCTGTCCGGCCTGAGCGCGATCAGCGCCTGCAATGCGGAGCGGGTGTTTCGCCCATGAGCCGCCTTGTCCTGACCCTCTGTCTTGTCTTGCTGGCCGGTCCTGCCGCCGCCGATCCGATCAGCGCGATTGCAACGGTGATTACGGCGGTCTTCGGGACTGCGCCCGCTGCTGCCGCCGTCGCGGCCCAGTTTGTTCTGCGCAGCCTGGTCAAGGCGGGGATTTCCCTGCTGGTGGCCAAGATCCGGCAGCGCAAGCAAAAAACGCCGGGGATCCAGGCGAGCCATACCACCACCGGCGGCACCGATCCGCAGGCGACGATCCTCGGGCGTTTTGCCACCAAGGGGCACCTTGTCTATCAGAACTGCCATTCCGAAAACAACAAGTGGCTGGTGCATGTGGTCGAGCTGGGGGACCTTCCCGGCGCGACCCTGCGCCGCCTGATCATCGACGGCGACTATTCGGAGCTGGGCGAAGATAACGGCGGTTCCGGTCGCCCTATCGAGTCCAAACTCGATGACGGCAGGCCCTATGGTTTTATCCAGTATTTTGACGGCAGCCAGACCACGGCCTCCTCCTATCTGGTTGAGAAGTTCGGTGCCGACCCGGAGCGGCCCTGGACCGAAGACCATATTCTGACCGGCACCTGCTACGCGATCTTGTCCTTTCACCGCGAGGACCGGGTGTACCCCAATGGGGTGCCGAGCTACGCCTTCGAGATCGACGGCCCGCCGCTCTATGATCCGCGTCAGGACAGCACCGCCGGGGGCGCTGGCGACCAGCGGTTTAACGACCCTTCAACATGGGGTCAAAGCGACAACCTCATGGTGATCGCCTACAACATTCTGCGCGGCCTGACGCTGCCGGATGGGCGGATCTGGGGCGGCGGCTACGGGGCCGGGGATCTGCCCTACACGGAGTGGGCGGCAGCGATGGATGCCTGCGATCTGCCCACCGGGGCCAACAACCGGGCGCAGTTTACTGGTGGTTTTGAGGTCAAATTTGAAGAGACCCCGGCGGATATTCTGGAGGAGCTGTTCTCCGCCGCCAATGCCCAGATCGTGGAAATGGGGGGCTATTGGGTCCCGCTGGTGGGCAGCGCCAGCAGCACCGTGGCGCAGGTCAGCGACGACGATTTGCTTGTGTCCGAGGGCTGGCAGCATGATCCGTTCCCCGGCCTTGAAAACACCTTCAACGCTGTAACGATCACCCACAGCAGCCCGGCCTCGCTCTGGGAAGCCTCAACGCTGGAGACCATCGTCAAAGAGGATTGGGTGGCAGAGGATGGCCGCCAGAAGCTCTTTGAGCTGCGCCTGCCGATGGTCTACCGCCCGCAGCAGGCGCGCCAGCTTGCCAATGCGCTTCTCTTGGAAAACCGCCGCTTTCGCAGCCACCGCCTGCCCTTGCCGGGGGAATACGCCCGGCTGCGCCCGCTCCAGAACATCGCGCTGACGCTGTCGGATTATGGCTATGACGGCAAGACCTTCCGCATCACCGAGGTCGCCTATGACCTTCAGACGCTGAATGTCGCGCTGTCGCTGCGCGAGACCGACCCTGCGGATTTTGACCCGGATGCAGGGCTGGAGCTGCCGGAGCTGCCCCGTTCCACCGGGCCGGTGACGGCGACGGATGCCGGGGTGCTGGGCTTTGCGGTGGCCGGGGAAGTGGTCACCAATGCGGCCAGCGCGCCGCAGGCGCCCGCGATCCGCATCACCTGGAGCGATGAGCTTGCCAGTACCTGCACGGGGCTCGCCTTCCAGATCCGGGTGCAGGGGCAGGCGGAGGCCGACACCGTCAGCACCGCTGATGTGGTGACGGGGTCTTATCGCCACCAGCCGGTGCAGCCCGACACGCTTTATGAGGTGCGCGCCAAGGCTATCGCGCGGAGGCGGCAGACCTCCTGGAGCACCTGGCTGCCGGTCAGCACCCCGGATGTGCGGATCGCCCCCGACCTGCTGGACGATACGGTCTGGGACGCGATCAGCGCCGACGCCAGCGCCACAGCCGCCGCGCTGGACGCGGAGCTGACAACGGAGGTGATCGCGCCGATTGCCCGCGATCTGGAGCTGCGCAATGTCGGACAGCGCACGGTGGCCGAGGCGCTGGCGATGATTGGTGACCAGGTGCTCTGGGCGATCACCCGGCTGGCGGATGTCGACGGGCGGCTGGCGGATGCGGGCATTGTGCTGGACCCCGAGACCGGCAAGGTGCGGATCTACGCGGTGGAGCAGGAGGCCGAGCGGATCAGCGAGGCGGAGATCCGGCTGAATGCGGCGGAGGCGTCCTTGTCTCTGTCCGCCACTCAGGCCTGGGTCAACGCGCAAATCTCGCTGGCGCTGCTGGACCCGACGCAGATCCCGCTGGTTGAGGATCTGCAATTGCAGGTGAACCAGGTGCAGGTGGATCTGGACGCGGTGCAGGCCGATCTGGCGCTGACCGCCTCGCAGACCGAGGTCGATGGTCTGGGCGTGCGCCTCTCCACCGCCGAGGCAGATCTGGACGCCGCCGAGGCCGCGATTGCCCTGAAGGCGGAACAGTCTCAGTTTGAGGACCTGCAAGGCCGGGTGCAGACCGCAGAGGTGCAGATCAGCGCGCTGGATGGCGGGCAAATCGTGCAGACGGTGGCCGATACGCGGCACCTCCTGGACGCGGCGGAGGTTGCCGCCACGCAGACGCTGGCGAGCCTGTTGCAGGCCCATGATGAGGGCGCGCGCATCCGCCAGGACATTGCCTATGCGACGCAGGATCTGCGCGCCCGTGTGGATGAGGACCGGGTGGCTGAAGCGGCCCGCGCGGTTGCCCTGGGGGCCTCCATCGACAATGCGGTGGCGCTGGTACAGGCGGAAACTCTGGCCCGCGCCCAGGCGGATGATGCGCTGGCGTCGGATGTGGTGACGCTGGACGCGCGTCTTGACGGTGCGGAGGGGGAAATCGCGGGGCAGGCGCAGGCGCAGGTGCAGACCGCCGCGCGTGTGACCACGCTGGAGGGCACCACCACCAGCCAGGCGCAGTCGATTGCCTCGCTGTCTGCTCGTTTGGAGAGCGCCGAGGATGTGCAGGGCGACCAGGCGACGGTGGTGCAATCACTGACCGTGCGCATGTCCAACGCCGAGGAGAATGTTTCCGCGCAGGCGCAATCCATCGCATCGCTCAGCACCACCGTGGGGGAGAACAGCTCCACCGTGGAAACGGTCTCCGAGAGCGTGGACGGGATGCTGGGGCGGCACATGCTGCGGGTCAATGTGAACGGCGTGGCCACCGGCATGGTGATCGCATCTGAGGCGGGCGACAATGGCGCGGTGAGCAGTTCCATCGCCTTTTCGGCGGATGCCTTTACCATCTCCTCCCCCGGCGGCGCGCAGTCCACATCGCCCTTTGCGGTCTATACCTCGGGCCGCACCATCGGCGGGATCTACTATCCGGCGGGCGTCTATCTGGAGCGCGCTTATATCGGGCAGGCCGCCATCGGGCGGGGGCAGATCACTGACACGCTCCAGTCTGACAACTACGCAGAAGATGGCGACGGCCGTCCGACCGCCGGGCTGAAACTGGACTTCTCGGCTGGTGAGCTGAAGGCATTCGGTGCGATCATTTCCCGCGATCAGGTGCTGGCGTCGGGGTCCTTCTCCTACGGTGGGCAGATCGGCAACGGCGCGGTGTTCCGGTTTGTGAACACCGGGATCCGCGTGTCGTCGAGCGATGTGCGCTCTGTCACCGAGGCTTCTTTGGTTGTCGAGGCGGGCATCAAGACATTCAGCCATGCGGCCAGTGGCTTTGATCCCAACAATTCATGGTGGTGCGCCAAATGTACCATCCTGAACGGCCCGCGCTGGTACGGGTTCAACGCCAGCCGCCCGCAACCCGCCGTCAGTTACCGCCAGGACCCGGCGGATCTTGTCGATCCCTATTGGGCGACCGGCGTCGACCAGCGCGTCTGGCTGGAAATCGAGGTTGTCCTGGAGGGCATCCCCTGGATCGAAAACCCCACCATCGAGTGGATCGTCAAACAGGTCACATAAGGAGGCTATAAATGGCATGGGTTTCAACGGGCACGGTGAACGTGACCAATGGCAGCACTACCGTGACCGGCACCGGCACCAGCTGGTTCGGGGCGCTGCAAAATGGGTGGGGTTTTGTCGGGCCTGACGGGCGGGTCTACGAGATCCTGACGGTGGATGATGCCACCGCCCTGACGCTCAAGACGACGTATCAGGGCGCAACGGCGGCGGGGCAGATCTATGCCGCCTTCCCGACCGGGTCGCTGTCGGCGGATCTTGCAGCCTCGGTGCAGGCGCTGGTCGCCAACCACCAGGGCGTCTTTGACACCGTGGGGCAGGGGCGGTTTACCGGCGATGTGGTGTTTGATGCAGACCGTGACACCGGCATGGGCAACCCAAGCTCCAATGAGGTCGCGCTGAAGGCTGGCGGTGATTGGCAATTGCGCCTGAAGGCTGGGCAGGCTTCGGGTGCGGCGGTGCAGGCAAGCCCGGATGACACCACCGCCGGGCGCTTGATGAAAGTCGGCGCGTTTGGACTGGGTGGCAATGCGTTAATTCCTCCGAACAACGATCTGAATGACATTGGAGCGACAACTGGTCTTTGGCGTGGCGGGGAAGCTGGGATTGCAAACAGCCCACCAGCCGGTCCTGTTATTGTGCAGCACCTTGTACGCTCAACTGATGCTTACGTGCAGATTGCTGTGACGAGAGGACATGAAGCTCAACAAATGTTTGTACGCCATAAAACCCAGACCTATGGTTGGTCGGATTGGGAAAAGGCCGTCATGCTCGATGGCTCGGGTATTCTTCCCGACAACATAGAAATTCGAAACTCTGGCCCATATCTTTCGCTGACTGACCAGGACACTGGCGTTAAGCACACGATCAGCGCCAACAGCACCGCCGGGCATTTGTACATCAAGACCGATCCTGCGGAAAACATGCCCAATTCCGCCCTGCTGATCGAAACCGGCGGCGCGCGTCAGATGGCGATTTCGAAAGATGAGATTGATATAAACGTACCAATTGGGACGTATCTTGGCATTGGCGTAGCCGCCCAGTCACCGGCTACCGCGCTGCACATCAAAGGCACTGGCGTCACCGATAGTAAAATGACGGTTGAGCGCTCCGGCGTGACGGGTGCGGTCGGTGTTGTATCGCAAGATCTTCTATTGAACGGTACGGGTAGCACAGGGACAAACGGCGGTATCAATTTTTATTCCGGGGGCGGGTCGAGTATGCGCCTTGCGCCTGACGGTACGTTGCGCCCTGCCAATGATGGCACGCAGAACTTGGGCAACGCATCGTATCGGTGGGATGTTGTTTATGCTTCTACAGGTGCAATCAATACGTCCGACGCGCGCACCAAGACCGACATTCAAGACTTGGACGAAGCCGAACGTCGCGCCGCGATCAAGGCAAAAGGTCTGCTGAAGAAATACCGCCTGCGAGATGCCGTAGCCAAGAAGGGCGACGCTGCCCGCTGGCACTTTGGTATCATTGCCCAAGAGCTTGCAGCCGCCTTTGAGGACGAGGGTTTGGATCCGTGGCGATACGGTGTGCTGTGCTGGGATGAATGGTGGTCAGCTGAGTTCGAAATCCCTGCTGAGACAGCCCCCATTATGCGCGAGGTGGTTGAGCGTGTTGTTCACACATATCCGGTTTTGGACGAAGCCGGGGAGCCGACCGGCGAGACGCGCGAAAAGGTCGAAGAGGTGCGAAAGAAGGTCGACACAGGCGAGGTTAAAATCGTCGAACCGGCCCGCACGGAATTGCGAAAATACGACCGTGAAGAGGACGCCCCAGAGGGGGCCGAATATCACAACCGGCAAGGTGTGCGCTATGACGAGCTGTTCGCCTTTATCCTCGCAGCACTCTGAGGCCATCCCATGACCATGATTGAAAACAGCGACCGGGGGATCATCTTGAACAAATCCCTCGCCTGGACCGTGGCCTGCGGTCTGGTTGGCGCAGGGCTTTGAGTGGGCATTCAGGTTGCAACCCTGCGCGGTGAGACCAAAAGTCTCGCGGGCGGCTCCAGTGACCTGATCGACGCGCTGGCCGCCGCGCGTTCCATTCCCGCGCTGGAGATGGCGCAGCGGATCCAGAGCAAGCGGGATGAATACCGGACGGTCTATATCGTGACGACAGCCCACCGCCACCAGTTGTTGCAGCAGATCGAAACCGCGACCGACCTTCAGGAGCTGCAAGCCCTCGACCTCGATGCAGGCTGGCCGCTGGCCTGACGTCACCCCTGCCTTAGAGGGGGCTTAAACGCCCCTTCAATCCCACCTCAGCCCACATTGAACCCGGAGCCGCTTTCATGGATCTTTCGCAGACTATTCTGGTCATCGACGTGCAGACGCTTCTGGCATTCCTTGCGGGTGCCCTGTTCTGCCGCATTTGCCGCAGAGGAGGGGCTGATCGCGATCAGGCGGCGGGGCGGGGTGCGCCAGTCGCTCGCCCCACGGCATACCCGCCCGGCTTCACGCCTCCCCCGCCAAAGCCCAAGCAGTAGCCCGCCTCAGCCCAAAATCTGGTTGCTGTAAAAAAGTCTGTAATTCACTGCAAGAAAGTCCGTCACGCTACAGTAAAAAAGTCCGTCACGCTACACACGCTACAGTCACGCTACAGTCACGCAAAATCCCATGGGAAAACATGGGCGGCATGGGAAAGCATGGCCCTTCCATGGGTTTGGCTTGCTGCGAATCACCTCCCGGGAGGTGAGCCACGGGAAATATGGCGTTTTTCCGGCTTTGGTTGGGAACTTAAGGCGAACAAATTGCGGCGATCTGTTTCGGGCTGCAAATTTCTGGGAAATCAGGGGAAGTTCTTCGCGTCGTCGGGTTCGCCTACATATGGTGTCGTGGTTAATTTTTTCCACCACATCCTGCCGGCTATTCGGTTTTCCTCTTGAAGCGGCTGTTCAGATCGGACTCGGTTCAGGCGAATCTTCCTGAACGAAGGGTAAAAATCCCTTGCGGGACCATCTATTCCCATAGTATCCCTTATTCATCGGATGAGAACGAAGAGCACGGGGCACAAAACGACCCCAACCTTACAAAACGGCAGGTTTCATACAGGCCTTCGCTTTCACCAAAACAAGAGATCCGGCGCGCGAGCGAGCAGACATCCCCCCAGGTGGCGCGCGCAGTCGGACACCCCGCATAGCGGGTCAAGGCGGCGGGTTGATCAGTGGCAGCGGATCAACTCGCCCCTTTTGGTTTCAGGCTCCTGAATTGGGGCAAAGGCAACGCGAGGGACGCGGAAAGGGACGGCAGAGTGGGCCGCAGGTTCAGAGGCGAGAGCCACCACAAGGTGGACAGCAAGGGGCGGGTGTCTATCCCGGCTTCCTTTCGCCGTGTGCTGGAGGCCTCCGACCCGAACTGGCAGCCCGGCGACAGCCCCGAACTGGTGATTGTTTACGGCGATCACCGCCGCCAATATCTGGAGTGCTATACGATGGAGGCGATCGAGGAAGTCGACGCCAAGATCGCCGCCCTGCCGCGCGGCTCCAAGGGGCGCAAGATCCTGGAGCGCATGTTCAACGGCCAATCCTTGCCCACCAATGTCGATGAAACCGGCCGCCTTGTGCTGCCGGCGAAATTGCGCCAGAAGATCGGGCTTGAGGCGGAGGCCTTCTTTATTGCCTCAGGCGACACCTTTCAGATCTGGAAGCCCGAGACCTACGAAGAGGTCGAGATGGCCGAAGCCGAGAAGCTGATGGAAGAGCTGCCCGAAGACTTCGATCCCCTGGAATTCCTAGACGGCGCCGGAGGCGCATAACCTATGTCGGACCGCACATCTGCTCCTTCCGGTCCCCATATCCCCGTTCTGCTGAGGCCGCTGCTGGCGGCGGTGGCGCCGGTGCGTGGGCGTTGGCTTGATGGCACCTTCGGGGCCGGGGGCTACACCAAAGGGCTGCTGGCTGCCGGGGCCGATCAGGTCATCGGCGTGGATCGCGACCCGCTGGCCTTTGAGCTGGCGCAGCCCTGGGCGGCGGACTACGGCGACCGGCTGGTGCTGCAACAGGGCGTGTTTTCGCGCATGGACGAATACGCGCAGGACCTCAATGGCGTGGTGCTGGACCTTGGCGTTTCCTCGATGCAGCTGGATCTGGCCGAGCGCGGCTTTTCCTTCATGAAAGAGGGCCCCCTGGATATGCGCATGTCCCAGGATGGCCCCTCCGCGGCGGATCTGGTGGCCGAGCTCTCCGAGGTGCAACTGGCGGATATCCTTTATAATTTCGGCGAAGAGCGCGCCTCGCGCCGGATCGCCAAGGCCATCGTCAAGGAACGCGCGCTGGAGCCGATCACCAGCACGCTGCGGTTGGCCTCGATCATCGAGAGCTGCCTGCCGCGCCCCAAACCCGGCCAGTCGCATCCCGCCACCCGCAGCTTTCAGGCGCTGCGCATCGCGGTGAATGGCGAATATGAAGAGCTGATGGGCGGTCTTCTGGCAGCGGAGCGGGCGCTCAAACCCGGTGGCCTTCTGGCGGTGGTGACCTTCCATTCGGTCGAGGATCGTATGGTCAAACGCTTCTTCCAGCATCGCGCCAACAAGACCGGCAATGCCAACCGCTACGCGCCCGCGCTGGAGGAGCTGCCCAGCCAGTTCGAGCTGGTCACCCGCAAGGCCGTGGGCCCTGATGGCGAGGAGCTGGCGCAGAACCCGCGTTCGCGCTCCGCGCTTCTGCGCGTGGGCCGCCGCACCGAGGCCGCGCCGACCGAGATCACCGCCAAAGAGCTGAGCATGCCGCAGCTGAAAGAGACGCGCTGATGAAGACGCTTGCCTATATCCTGACGATTCTCGCGGTCTTTGGTCTGGCGTTCTGGGCCTATCGCGAGAATTACGCCACCCAGCAGGTGTTGAAAGACACCCGCACCCTGCGCAGTGACATCGCCGCCGCGCAGGTGCGCCTGAATGTGCTGCGGGCGGAATGGGCCTATCTCAACCGCCCGGATCGGCTGCGCGAGCTGGCCGAAATCAACTTTGAAAGCCTCGGCCTGCTGCCCCTGCGCCCCGATCAGTTTGGCCGCGTTGATGAGGTCTCCTATCCGCCCTCCGGTCTGGTGATCGAAGAGGGTGTCGAGGTCTCCGCCTATCATGACCGGGAGGGCGACCAATGATCCGCACCCCGCTGCGCCCGCTTGCCCGTGTTCTGCCCGCCCGCGCACGGGGCGAAAACCCGGATCTGATCGAACGCGAAAACCTCGCGCAGCGCCACCGCGATATGGAGGTGCAGGCCCGCACCCGCGCCGAGGGGCGTCTTCTGGTGCTGGCGGCGTTTTTTGTCTGCGCTTATGTGGCGATCGGCGGCCGCATGGCCTTGATGGCGACGTCGGAGCCGGCCGAACCCGTGGCCTCGATCGGCGGCAGCGCCATTGCCAACCAGCGCGCCGATATCGTCGACCGCGAGGGGCGCATTCTGGCGACCAATTTCGAGACGCATTCGCTCTATGCCCAGCCGCCGCAGATGGTGGACCCGGCAGCGGCGGCGGAAAAACTGGCGCAGATCTTTCCCGATCTTGATCAGCAAGACCTGCTGAAACGCTTCACCGGAAAGCGCAAGTTCCTGTGGATAAAGAAGAAAATCAGCCCCGAGCAAATGCAGGCGGTGCATGATATCGGCGATCCCGGCCTGTTGTTTGGCCCCCGCGAAATGCGGCTCTATCCCAATGGCCGCCTGGCGGCGCATGTGCTGGGCGGGGCGTCCTTTGGCAAGGAGGGCGTCAATGCCGCCGAGGTGATCGGCGTTGCCGGGGTGGAAAAACAATTCGACGACTACCTGCGCGATCCGGCCAATGCGGGCAAACCGCTGGCGTTGAGCCTCGATCTGTCGATCCAGGATGCCGCCGAAGAGGTGCTCTATGGCGGCATGAAGCTGATGAACGCCAAGGGCGCCACCTCGATCCTGATGGATGTGCACACCGGCGAGGTGATCTCGGTGGCGAGCCTGCCCGATTTTGATCCCAACGACCGCCCGCGCGTGCCGATCGAGGGCGAGGACCCTTCGGAAAGCCCGCTGTTCAACCGCTCTGTGCAGGGGGTCTATGAGCTGGGCTCCACCTTCAAGATCTTTGCCGCCGCGCAGGCGATGGAGCTGGGGCTGGTGACGCCCTCCACGGTGATCGACACCCGTGGTCCGCTGCGCTGGGGGAAATTCCTGATCCGGGATTTCCACAACTATGGCAACGAGTTGACGGTCGAAAAGATCATCGAGAAATCCTCCAACATCGGCACCGCGCGACTGGCGCAGCAGATCGGCGCAGAGCGTCAGCGCAGCTTCCTCGACAGTCTCGGCATGTTGAAACCCACGCCGTTTGAGATCGTCGAAGCCAAGGGCGGCCAGCCGCTCCTGCCGCCCAATTGGTCGGAGCTTTCGGCGATGACGATTTCTTATGGTCACGGGATTTCCACCACGCCGATGCACCTTGCGGCGGGCTATGCCACCATCGCCAACGGCGGCCACTACGTGGCGCCGACGATCCTGAAACAGACCCACGCGCCGGAGCAGGGGCCGCAGGTGATGAGCCCCGAGGTCGCACGGGCCTCGCTCAAGATGCTGCGCAAAGTGGTCAGCGAGGGCACCGCGTCCTTTGCCGAGGTGAAGGGCTATGACGTCGGCGGCAAGACCGGCTCCGCCGACAAGCCCAAGCGCAACGGCGGGTATTACAAGGACAAGGTGATCGCGACCTTTGCCTCGGTCTTTCCGATCCATGATCCGCAATATGTGCTGATCGTGACATTGGATGAGCCGCAAATCATCGCCTATGGCGAGGAGCGCCGCACGGCAGGCTGGACCGCCGCGCCGGTGGCGGCAGAGATGATCGCCCGGCTTGCACCGCTTCTGGGGCTCAGACCGCAGATTGAACCTGCCCCGCTGGATAGTGTAACCCTCACCTCAAACTAACAGGTGAGGACGCCATGACGACACGACCAGCGCTCAAGCTCAGCCAATTGGGACTGACCGCCCGGGGCGGCCTCGATCCGCAGATCACCGGGCTTGCGGTGGACAGCCGCGAGGTGCAGCCCGGCTTTCTTTTTGCGGCCCTGCCGGGGTCGCGCCGCCACGGGGCCGAATTTGTCGCGCAGGTGCTGGAGCAGGGCGCGGTGGCGGTGCTGACCGATGCCGATGGCGCGCTGATCGCGGGCGAGCCGCTGCGCGAGTCCGGCGCTGCGCTGGTGGTGGCCGAAGATCCGCGTCAGGCGCTGGCCGGGGCGGCGGCGCTCTGGTTCGGCGGGCAGCCGCCGGTGATGGTCGCGGTGACCGGCACCAATGGCAAAACCTCGGTTGCGACCTTCCTGCGCATGATCTGGAGCGAGCTCGGCCATGAGGCGGTGAACCTCGGCACCACCGGCATTGAGGGCGCCTGGAGCCATCCGCTCGCCCATACCACGCCGGAACCCATCACCCTGCATCGCGCCCTGGCCGCGGCGGCAGAGGCCGGGGTGACCCATGCGGCGATGGAGGCTTCCAGCCATGGCCTCGACCAGCGGCGTCTGGACGGGGTGCAGCTGGTGGCGGCGGGTTTCACCAATTTCACCCAGGATCATCTGGATTATCACGAGACCTTCGAGGCCTATTTTGCCGCCAAGGCCGGGCTGTTCCGCCGGGTGCTGTCGGAGGATGGCGTTGCGGTGATCAATATGACCGACCTGCGCGGCGGCGAGATGCGCGCCATTGCCGCCTCGCGCGGGCAGGAGGTGATCAGCGTCGGGCGCGGGCTTGGCGATCTGGCCTTGCTGGGGATGCGGGTGGATGCCACCGGGCAGGACATCCGCTTCAGCTGGCACGACCGGCCCTTTACCGCGCGGCTCAATCTGATCGGCGGCTTTCAGGCGGAAAACGTGCTGGTGGCGGCGGGTCTGGCGATTGCCAGCGGCGAGGTGCCGGAGCAGGTGTTTGAAACCCTGCCGCATCTGACGACGGTGCGCGGCCGCATGCAGCTGGCCGCGACGCGGGACAATGGGGCCACGGTCTTTGTCGATTACGCCCATACGCCCGATGCGGTCGCCACCGCGATCAAGGCGCTGCGCCCGCATGTTTTGGGCCGTCTGGTCGCCATCGTTGGGGCAGGCGGGGATCGCGATGCCGGCAAACGCCCCCTGATGGGGCGGGCGGCGCAGGATAACGCCGATGCGGTGATCGTCACCGATGACAATCCGCGCTCCGAGGACCCGGCGGCCATTCGTGCGGCGGTGATGGGCGGCGCGCCTGCTGCGCTCAACATCGGCGACCGCGCCGAGGCGATCCTGCGCGGCGTTGATATGCTGGAGCCGGGCGATGCGCTCCTGATCTGCGGCAAGGGTCACGAGACCGGGCAGATTGTCGGGCAGGATGTGCTGCCCTTTGATGATGTGGAACAGGCCAGCATGGCCGTCGCCGCGCTGGACGGGAGAATGGTATGAGCCTGTGGACAGCCGAGGAAGCCGCCGCTGCAACGGGCGGGCGCGCTGTTGGAGACTGGGCCGTCGAGGGGATCTCCATCGACACCCGCACGCTCAAAGCCGGTGATCTCTTTGTGGCGCTGACCGCTGCGCGCGATGGCCATGACTTCGTGGCGCAGGCGCTGGAGAATGGCGCCGGTGCGGCGCTGGTTTCGCGCATCCCCGAGGGCGTGGCGCCAGATGCGCCGCTGCTGATTGTCAAGGACGTGCAGCAGGGGCTGGAGGCGCTGGGCCGGGCCGGTCGCGCCCGCACCAAGGCCCGCGTGGTGGCGGTGACCGGCTCTGTCGGCAAGACCTCGACCAAGGAAATGCTGGCGGCGATGCTGGCGCCGCAGGGGCGCACCCATGCCGCCGTGGCCAGCTACAACAACCATTGGGGCGTGCCGCTCACGCTGGCCCGGATGCCGGCCGATACCGAATTCGCGGTGATCGAGATCGGCATGAACCACCCCGGCGAGATCGCGCCGCTGGCCCGTCAGGCCCGCCCGCATGTGGCCATGGTGACCACCGTTGCCGCCGTGCATCTGGAGGCCTTTGACGATGTGGCCGGGATCGCCCGCGAGAAGGCCGCGATCCTTGAGGGGCTGGAGCCGGGTGGTGTCGCGGTGCTGAACGCTGATCTGGATCAGAGCCCGGTGCTGGCCGAGGTGGCCGCAGGCTGCGGCTGCGCGACGCGCTGGTTTGGCCGGAGTGCCGAGACCTATCAGCTCCGCGCGGTGGATCTGGCGGAGGACATCACCCGCGCGACATTCCAATTTGAGGGGCGCGAGATCAGCGCCGAGATCCAATCCCTGGGGGCGCATTTTGCCATGAACGCCATTGGCGCGCTGGCGGCGGTCACCGCGCTGGGGGGCGATCTCGATCTGGCGCTGGCCGGTCTTGCGGGCTGGTCACCGGTCAAGGGGCGCGGTGCGCGTTTTACGGTGGCGATGCCGGACGGGCCGGTTTTGGTGCTGGATGACGCCTATAACGCCAATCCCACCTCGATGGCGGCGGCGCTGACGGTGCTTGCGGCCTCACCGGCGCGCGGCCGCCGCGTTGCAGTGTTGGGTGACATGGGCGAGCTTGGCCCCGAGGCTGCCGCGCTGCATGCGGGGCTTGCCGATCTGGCGGCGATGGAACACATCGACCTGGTGCATTGCGTCGGCCCCTTGATGCGCAACCTGCATGCCGCCCTGCCAGAGGCGAAACGCGGGATTTGTGTCGAGACCTCAACGCAGGCGGTCGCCGCGCTGGGCGAGACCGTCCGGGGCGGCGATATCTGGCTCGCCAAGGGCTCTCTCTACATGCAGATGGCGCGCGTGGTTGACGCGATCCGGGAAATAGGTCAAGGCAGCGCACCTTCATGACTCATCCATTCCAATTCCTCACAACAGGACCCACTCAGGCATGCTCTATTGGTTGACCGCTCTGTCGGACGGGGGGGACTTCTTTAACCTCTTTCGCTACATCACCTTCCGCGCGGGCGGGGCCTTTCTGACGGCGCTGGTGTTCGGATTTGTCTTTGGCAAGCCCCTGATCAACGTGTTGCGCCGCCGTCAGGGCAAGGGGCAGCCGATCCGCGATGACGGTCCCGAAGGACATCTGGCCAAGGCGGGCACGCCGACCATGGGGGGCTTGCTGATCGTGGGGGCGCTGCTGTTCTCCACCCTCATGTGGGCGCGCTGGGACAATTCCTTTGTCTGGATGGTGCTTTTTGTCACCCTGTCCTTTGGGCTCATTGGGTTTGCCGATGACTATGCCAAGGTCTCCAAGCAGAACACCAAAGGGGTGCCGGGAAAGCTGCGCCTGGCGCTGGGGTTCGCCATTGCAATCATTGCCGCGCTCTGGGCCAGTTGGAGCCATCCGGTCGAGTTGCAGAACCAGCTGGCGATGCCGGTGTTCAAGAATGTGCTGATCAACCTGGGCTATCTCTACGTGCCCTTCTGCATCTGCGTGATCGTGGGGGCGGCCAATGCGGTGAACCTGACCGACGGGCTGGACGGGCTGGCGATCATGCCGGTGATGATTGCGGCGGGCGCCTTTGGCATCATCGCCTATGCGGTGGGGCGGGTCGACTTTTCCGAATATCTCGACGTGCATTACGTGCCGGGAACGGGCGAGATCCTGATCTTTACCGCGGCGCTGTTTGGCGGCGGGCTGGGGTTCCTGTGGTATAATGCCCCGCCGGCGGCGGTGTTCATGGGCGATACCGGATCCCTGGCGCTGGGCGGTGCGCTGGGGGCGATCGCGGTGGCCACCAAACACGAGCTGGTGCTGGTGATCATCGGCGGGCTGTTCGTGGCCGAGGCGCTTTCGGTGATCATTCAGGTGCTGTATTTCAAGCGCACCGGCAAGCGGGTGTTCCTGATGGCGCCGATCCATCACCACTATGAGAAAAAGGGCTGGGCGGAGCCGACCATTGTGATCCGCTTCTGGATCATCTCGCTGATCCTGGCGATGATCGGCCTGGCAACGCTGAAGGTGCGTTGAGGTAAAGCGCAAGGGCAGCGCCCTCCCGGGGGGAGGGTCGGGCGCTGTCCGACCTCTCGGTCGAACCGGGGGGGGAGACAGCCAACCCGCCTTTGGCGCCCGGCCTGTTGGCGGGCGCTTCCGGTATGGGCTGAGCTATATGAGCCGCGTGGGAGAGATCTCGCGCGGCTTTTTGCGTCAAAAGAAGGCGGCGCCGCCGGAGGGGCGGAGCAGGGGCTGGCCGGTTTTACGGGCCAGATCCGGTGAAGCCTCGGGTGGATCCGCCCTGCACCCAATGAGGGGGTGGTCTCGGGGCGGGCCGAACTCCTGTGGGTCTTTTGATGTCGCGACGGGGGGAGTGTAGCGCGCTGGCATGAATGCAGGGTGAGCAGGGCGTGCGCGGGGGCGGCAACACGGAGGACGGCGCCTGACCCTGGGTGGGTGCGAAAGCGCCCTCCCGGGGGGAGGGTCGGGCGCTGTCCGGCCTGTCGTCCGGGCGGATGGGCATTGCCCCGCTTGCATTCCCGCCGCGCTCCGGTGCAGTGTCGCGCCGAACAGAGATGTCAGAAGAGGTAAGGCATGATCCCGGTAAAAGGCGTTGAAGGTCAGAAGCTGGCCGTTCTGGGATTGGGGCGCTCCGGCCTCGCCACGGCGCGGGCGCTGCGCGAAGGTGGCGCGGAGGCGATCTGCTGGGACGACAACCCCGCCGCGCGGGCGGTCGCCGAGGAAGAGGGCTTTGCCTGTCGCGAGCTGACGAAACAGGGGGGCTTTGACGATATCGCCTCGCTGATCGTTTCGCCGGGGATCCCGCATCTTTATCCCAAACCGAACCCGGTGGTGCTGGCGGCCTTGCGGGCCGGGGTGCCGGTGGACAATGACATCGGCCTGTTCTTCCGCTCGGTTGCGAGCGGGGAATGGGATGAATTTGTGACCCTGCCCAAGGTGGTTGCGATCACCGGGTCCAACGGCAAATCCACCACGGTGGCGCTGTTGCATCATATTCTGGAGCATGTGGGGCGCGACAGCCAGATGGCGGGCAATATCGGTCGCGGCGTGCTGGATATCGACCCGCCCGGCGACGGCGGCGTGGTGGTGCTGGAGCTGTCCTCCTATCAGACCGATCTGGCGCGGGCGCTGACCCCGGATGTGGCGATCTTTACCAACCTCAGCCCGGATCATCTGGACCGTCATGCGGGCATGGGCGGCTATTTCGCGGCCAAGCGGCGGCTCTTTGCCGAGGGCGGGCCGGATCGTGCCATTATCGGCGTCGACGAGGACGAGGGCCTGTTCCTGGCGGGGCAGATGAGCGAGGGCAATGGCGATGATCGCGTCATCCGGGTGTCCTCGGGTCAGAAGCTCACGGGCGCGGGCTGGAACGTCTTTGCCCGCAAGGGATTCCTGTCGGAATATCGCAAGGGGCGGCAGGTGGGCTCGATCGACCTGCGCGAGATCAAGGGCCTGCCCGGTGCGCATAACCACCAGAACGCCTGCGCCGCCTATGCCGCGGCGCGCTGCCTTGGGCTGGCGCCGCGGGTGATCGAGACGGCGATGATGAGCTATCCCGGCCTGCCGCACCGCAGCCAGCGCATCGCCGAGGCGGGGGGCGTGGCCTATGTGAACGACAGCAAGGCCACCAATGTGGATAGCGCGGCCAAGGCGCTGAGCGCTTTCAAGAAGATCCGCTGGATCTGCGGCGGGCTGGAAAAGGACGGCGGGCTGGAGGGGTTGAAGGGTGCCACCGGCGCGGTGCTCAAAGCCTATGTGATTGGCCGCGAGGCGGCGGAATTTGCCATGCAGCTCGATGTGGAGGCAGAGGTCTGCACCACCATGGCGGCTGCGGTTCAGCGCGCCATGGCGGAGGCGCAGGAGGGCGAAACGGTGCTGCTGGCCCCGGCGGCGGCGAGTTTCGACCAATACGACAGTTTTGAGAAACGCGGCGAGGATTTCATAGCCGAGGTGCAGGCGGGGTTGAACGGATAAAGCGACGCCTGAAGGAGGGATGCGGAAAGGGGGGCTTTCGGGGGCGCTTCAGGGCTCACCGAAGTGGAATATCCTGACGGTGGTGGGACGGGCGGTTAACCGCGGATGGCTGTGCCGGCGGCATGGCCCGAGGCCCAGGCCCATTGGAAGTTATAGCCGCCAAGCCAGCCGGTGACGTCCACGGCCTCGCCGATCGCATAAAGGCCCGGGGTGGATTTGGCTGCCAGGGTGCGCGAGGAGAGCGCGTCGGTGTCGATGCCGCCCAGGGTGACCTCGGCGGTGCGATAGCCCTCCGTGCCGGAGGGTTTCAGGGACCAGTTGTGCAGCCTCTCGCAGAGCGCCTGAAGCGCGGCGTCGCTCTGGTCGGCGAGGCGGCCGGTGATCTGCCAGTCGGCGGCGAGATAGTCCACCAGCCGCGCGGGCAGGTGGCGGGCCAGCTCATTCGTCAGCGCCTTGCGCCCGCTTTGCTGGCGTTGGTCGCGCAGGGCGGTGAAAAGATCGAGATCGGGCAGCAGATGGGCGCGGATCTCCTCGCCGTCCTGCCAGTAGCTGGAAAGTTGCAGCACCGAAGGGCCGGAGAGGCCGCGATGGGTGAACAGGAGGGCCTCGTCAAAGCTGGCGCGCGCATTGGAGAGCCGGGCGGGCAGGGCGACGCCGGCCAGCGGCTTGAAACGATCCTCGCCGAAGGTGAAGGGCACAAGGCCGGGGCGGGGCGCGATCAGGGGCAGGCCGAACTGCTGGGCGATCTCATAGGCAAGGCCGGTGGCGCCCATCTTGGGGATGGATTTGCCGCCCGTGGCCAGCACCAGGTTCTGCGCGGTGACGGTCACCGGCTTGCCCTCGCGCTCCAGCCGCAGGGTGAAGCCATCGGCGCCGTGGCGGACCTCAGTGACAGAGGTTTGCAGCCAGAGATCGGCGCCGGCGTGGCGCAGCTCCTGCACCAGCATCGCCACGATCTGTTTTGCGCTGTCGTCGCAGAACAGCTGGCCGAGGGTCTTTTCGTGCCATTGGATGCCGTGGCGGCTGACCAGCTCGATGAAATCCCACTGGGTGTAGCGCGCCAGCGCCGATTTGCAGAAATGCGGGTTCTGCGAGATGTAATTTTCCGGCGCGGCATAGATATTGGTGAAATTGCAGCGCCCGCCGCCGGAGATGCGGATCTTTTCGCCGGGGGCCTTGGCGTGATCCACCACCAGGCAATCGCCACCCGCATGGGCCGCACACATCATGCCAGCCGCGCCAGCGCCGAGAATCAAGGTTTTTATCCGCATGCCCGCATCGACCATGAAAGCCCGCATGACGCAAGCCAGCAGGTCACGTCGCAGAGCCTGAATGGAATGTGATCGGCCCGGGGCGCAATTGTGTCAATTTCCTGACGCGCAGCGCCTTAAGAGGCTGGCCTGCGCGCCATCTTCGGGGTAGGGTTGTGCCAATAACCCCATGAATGGGGAATTGAGGCAAAACAGGCCCTGCGTGCGGGGCCGAAATCAAGGCAGTGAACCCATGACTGAGATGGTCTATGGCGCGCTTCCCGCGCAAGAGGGGGAGCCGATCCTCCCGAAATGGTGGCGGACGCTGGACAAGTGGACGATGAGTTTCATCGTGACGCTGTTTATCGTCGGTTTGCTTCTTGGTCTTGCGGCCTCGGTGCCCTTGGCGGCGCGCAACGGGTTCGACAATTTCCACTATGTGCAGCGGCAGGCGTTTTTTGGCGGCATGGCGATGGTGGCGATGGTGCTGACCTCGATGATGTCGCCCACGCTGGTGCGGCGGCTGGCGGTTCTGGGCTTTGCCTTTGCCTTTGTGGCGCTGGCCTTGTTGCCGATCTTTGGCACTGATTTTGGCAAAGGGGCGGTGCGCTGGTACAGTCTTGGCTTTGCCTCGGTGCAGCCCTCAGAGTTTCTGAAGCCCGGCTTTATCGTGCTGGCCGCCTGGATGATCGCGGCCAGCCAGCAGATCTATGGCCCGCCGGGGACCTTGCTGTCCTTTGGGCTCTGTGTGTCGGTGGTGCTGTTGCTGGTGATGCAGCCCGATTTCGGCCAGGCCTGTCTGGTGCTGTTTGGCTGGGGGGTGATGTATTTCGTTGCCGGGGCGCCGATGCTGTTGCTGGTGGGCATGGCCGGGGTGGTGATCTTTGGCGGCGTCGTGGCCTATTCCAACTCCGAGCATTTCGCGCGCCGGATTGATGGCTTCCTGAGCCCCGATCTCGACCCGACCACGCAGCTTGGCTATGCCACCAATGCGATCCGCGAGGGCGGGTTGTTTGGCGTTGGCGTCGGCGAGGGGCAGGTGAAATGGTCGCTGCCCGATGCCCATACCGATTTCATCATTGCAGTGGCGGCCGAGGAATATGGCATGATCCTCGTCTCTATCATCATCCTTCTTTACATGATGATCGTGGTGCGGTCGCTGTTTCGGCTGATGAAGGAGCGCGACACTTTTACCCGCCTTGCCGGGGCTGGTCTGGCCTGCACCTTTGGCGTTCAGGCGATGATCAACATGGGCGTTGCGGTGCGGCTGCTGCCTGCCAAAGGCATGACTTTGCCGTTTGTCAGCTACGGCGGATCTTCGCTGATTGCAGGCGGCATCGCGATGGGTATGCTGCTGGCCTTCACCCGGTCGCGCCCACAGGGCGAGATCGCCGATGCGCTGCGGGGGCGCGGACGCGGCTGACCGGGGCGATCTTATAAGAATAAGAAGGCAGGCACGAGATGAGACAGAAATTGCTCCTGATGGCAGCGGGTGGCACCGGGGGGCATATGTTCCCCGCCCAGGCGCTGGCAGAGGCGATGCTGCGCAGAGGCTGGCGGGTGAGGCTCTCGACCGATGCGCGCGGCGCGCGCTATACCGGCGGATTTCCGCATGCCACCGAAATCACAGAGGTCTCCTCGGCGACCTTCGCGCGTGGCGGGCTGCTGGCCAAGGCGCTGGTGGCGCCCAGGATCCTGAGCGGCGTGGCCAAGATGGCGCTGGAGATGCGGCGCGACCGGCCCGACGTCGTGATCGGCTTTGGCGGCTATCCGTCGATCCCGGCGCTGGGCGCGGCGACCCTGCTGGGGCTGCCGCGGATGATCCACGAGCAAAACGGCGTCCTGGGCAAGGTGAACCGGAAATTCGCAGGCCGGGTGGCGCAGGTGGCCTGTGGCGTTTGGCCGACCGATCTGCCCGAGGGCGCCCATGGCGTGCATGTGGGCAACCCGGTGCGCGGCGCGGTGCTGGAGCGTCAAGGCGCGCCCTATATTCCGCCCGGGGATTACCCGATGTCGCTCCTGGTGATTGGCGGCAGCCAGGGCGCGCGCATCCTGTCGGATGTGGTGCCCGGTGCGATTGCCGCCCTGCCGGAAGAGATCCGCCGCCACCTGCGCGTCAGCCATCAGGCGCGCGGCGAGGATGAGGCGCGGGTGGCGCAGTTCTACGCCGATCACGGTATCCATGCCGAGGTGCAGCCCTTCTTTACCGATGTGCCCGCGCGGATTTCGGAGGCGCAGCTGGTGATTTCGCGCTCCGGGGCCTCCTCGATCGCGGATATCGCGGTGATCGGGCGGCCCTCGATCCTGATCCCGCTGGCCACTGCCGCCGGCGATCACCAGACCGCCAATGCCCGCGGGCTGGTCGAGGTCGGCGGCGCCATTCGCATTCCCGAAAGCGCCCTTGACACCACCACGCTCGCAGAGCAAATCGCCGCAGTCCTGACCAATGCGCAGGGGGCCACCCAGATGGCCCATGCGGCGCTGAGCGTGGGGATGCCCGATGCCACCGACCGTCTGGTGGCGCTTGTTGATCACTTGTCCGAGGAAGTTGCCCCATGACCCCTGCCACCAAATTGCCCGGCGACGTTGGCCCGATCCATTTTGTCGGCATTGGCGGCATTGGCATGTCCGGCATTGCCGAGGTGCTTTTGAACCTTGGCTATGTGGTGCAGGGCTCTGATCTGAAATCCTCCAGGATCACCCAGCGGCTGGAAAAGCTGGGCGCGCTGGTGTTTGAGGGGCAGGCGGCGGAAAACCTCGCCGATGCGCAGGTGGTGGTGATCTCCTCCGCGATCAAACCCGGCAACCCCGAACTCGACGAAGCGCGCCTGCGCGGCCTACCGGTGGTGCGCCGCGCCGAGATGCTGGCGGAGCTGATGCGGCTCAAATCCAACATCGCCATTGCCGGCACCCATGGCAAAACCACCACCACCACCATGATGGCGGAGCTGATGGTTGCGGGCGGGTTCGACCCCACCGTGGTCAACGGCGGTATCATTCATGCCTATGGATCGAATGCGCGCATGGGGCAGGGCGAATGGATGGTGGTCGAGGCCGACGAGAGCGACGGCACCTTCAACCGCCTGCCTGCCACCATCGCCGTGATCACCAATATCGACCCGGAGCATATGGAGCATTGGGGCGATTTCGACCGGCTGCGCGACGGGTTTTACGAATTTGTCTCCAACCTGCCGTTCTATGGGCTTGCGGTCTGCTGCACCGATCATGCCGAGGTGCAGGCGCTGGTGGGCCGGATCACGGATCGCCGCGTCACCACCTATGGGTTCAACGCGCAGGCCGATGTGAGGGCGGTGAACCTGACCTATCAGGCGGGCATTGCCCATTTCGACATTCTCCTTCAGGCCGAGGGCAAGGTGATCGAGGGCTGCACCCTGCCGATGCCGGGCGATCACAATGTCTCCAACGCGCTGTCGGCCGTCGCCGTGGCGCGGCATCTGGGCATGAAGGGCTCCGAGATCCGCGAGGCGCTGGCGGCCTTTGGGGGCGTCAACCGGCGCTTTACCAAAGTGGGCGAGGTCGATGGCGTCACCATCATCGACGATTACGGCCACCACCCGGTGGAGATCGCCGCGGTGCTGAAGGCCGCGCGTCAGGCGATCGGCACCGAGTCCACGCATCGCGTCATCGCCGTGCATCAGCCGCATCGCTATTCGCGGCTCTCGAATCTGTTTGACGATTTCTGCGCCTGTTTCAACGAGGCCGATGTGGTCGCCATCGCCGAAGTCTTTGCCGCCGGTGAAGACCCCATTCCGGGGGCCAGCCGCGATGATCTGGTGGCGGGCCTCATCCGCCACGGCCACCGCCACGCCCGCGCCATCCTGAGCGAGGATGACCTGGTGCGCTTGGTGCGCGAACAGGCGCGCCCCGGCGATATGGTGGTCTGCCTCGGCGCGGGCACGATTTCGGCCTGGGCCAACACCCTGCCGCAAAGGCTTTCTGAGTGAACTGGTCGCTGGCGCTCGCGTGTCTGTGGATCATTGCGGCCAATGTGCTGGCGATGATCCCCTCGCGCGACAACCACTGGCGCCGCGCCTATGTGCTGATCGCGCTGGGCATCCCGATCCTCGGGTATGTCACCTTTGAGAATGGTCCCTGGTGGGGGCTGGCGCTTCTGGCGGGCGGCATGTCGATCCTGCGCTGGCCGCTGATCTACGTCCTGCGCTGGCTGCGCGGCCTGCGCCAGGGCTGAACGCTTGCCAAGCCGCCCCCACTGCCGCAAGTTGAGCGCAAGGGCATTTTGAGGCGGCAATGGTTGAGATTAGCGAGATTAGGGATGAACACAGCCTCATGGCGTGGTTGGAGAACCAGCCACAAGAGGTCTTTGTCGCGGTTGCGCTTCGAATGGCGCTCAGGGTGTTTCCAATATTTCTCCGCGAAGCTTTCGAGGGCGATGAGATCGAAGGTGAGCACGCAGCCTTAGCCGGTATCCGTGCGCTGTTTTTGTCATCAGTTGCGTATGAAACCGAGAACGAGTGGTTGCGCAGCAAAGCTTGGGGCGTGGCGCGTCGGCCCGCAGACGAACAAAAAAGCAAGGTGGAGATCGCTATATTTGCCTCAGTTTTTGCAAGTGGAAATGTTGGCGCGATGCGCACATCAATTGGGGCAGCGCTTTCCGTATTTCATGATTATGGAATATCAAATGGCTATGTGGATGCGGAAATTTCAGATGACGTCGCAATCGAGAACATGCAGCGTGATTGCTTGGCCATTTCGCGGAACGAAGACGTTTGGCGGTTACCGCTTTGGAAGGATCTGAACCCTATTGGTCGTGATATTGTAAAGCTTTTTGCTAAGTTTCGTCACGCGAGAGGGGATTGGTCGTTTTGGCAGGAGTGGTACGAGCAGATGCTGGATCCGACCACAAACCCGCCCAATTGGGCGTTTCTGGAGCAGGTTGCGCATATCAAAGATCAGATCTGGGATGCAGGACCGGAGGCGGTGAGCGCTGCGATCAGAGATATACGTGCAGGGCGAGCAGGTAAATTGGCGTCGCGACACGACCAACTTGAAGATATTGATGAGCGCCAACAGGTGCTGCATTCGACAATGGTAAGCTTGCATGATGAGCTGTCCTCACTGGAAGAGCGTTTTCCCTTGCTGGCCAAGGAGAATGAAGCGCTGCACGATCGGCTTTCCGCGCTGTCAAAAGAGCTGGAAGCCCAGAAGCGAAATTTTCAGGCCTCCTATGAGGCGTTGAGCGCTGACTATCAGGACAAGTTCTCAACCGCGCTGGCGAGTTTTGTTGAGGATCAGAAGATCAAGGCCCCGGTTGAGCTCTGGCAGGAAAAAGAAAAGGAGCACACCGAACGGCGTGATGAAGCATGGACAGGGTATCTGTTGGCACTGGGGCTCGTTGCGGCGTTGATTGCTGCGATCATCGGCGTTCTCTGCTTTGGCAATGAGATCTTGGAGCGGGTATTGACGCCGGTTGGCTGTGATCCGGTCAACAAGCCGGAGCTCTGCAATGGTTTCAGCTTTAGGGGCATGATCGTATCGGGTTCGGTATTGACCCTGCTGACCATGGCGCTGTGGTTTGCGCGTATCCAGATGAAGGAGTACCTGTCGGAGCGGCATCTGGCGCTGGATGCGCGCGAGCGTCGCGCCTTTGCACAGGCCTATATCGGGCTGATCAACGAAGGCGACAGCGTGACGGATGAAGCGAAGGACCAGCGGGCATTGGTCTATGCGGCGCTGTTCCGGCCGAGTACGGATGGTATTATCAAAGAGGATGGCGGTATCGACCCCTCGTTGACCGCAGCGTTGAGTAAGATGTTGTCGAAATGATGTGCTAAGCGCCCGACCGGGGTGGGGGCGGAACGCACCCGCCTGGGGGCAGACGGGTGCGTGGCTGTCGCTGGCGCGACGGCGGGGGGAGGGGCGGCCGGACCGTTGCCTCTTTTATCTTGGCTCTTGTTCCCCTAAACCGGCCTACAAACTGCGAGCGAGTGATATGATGGATCTGCCCTTTGATCTGCCCGAGGTGCGCGGCAAGCTGACACGGGATCGGGATCTCTCCGGTCTGACCTGGATGCGGGTCGGCGGGCCTGCGGATGTGCTGTTTCAACCGGCTGATGTGGAGGATCTGCGCGATTTCCTGCGGGCGCTCTCGCCGGATGTGCCGGTGTTTGCCATGGGCGTGGGCTCCAACCTCATCGTGCGCGACGGTGGGTTGCGCGGGGTGGTGATCCGGCTGGGGCGGGGCTTTAACGGTGTTGAGATCAGCGGCGATCAGGTCGTTGCGGGCGCGGCGGCGCTGGATGCGCAGGTGGCAAAACGCGCGGCGGCGGCAGGCGTGGATCTGGCGTTTCTGCGCACCATTCCCGGCAGCATCGGCGGCGCGGTGCGCATGAACGCGGGCTGCTATGGCGCCTATCTTGCGGATGTCTTTGTCTCTGCCGAGGCGGTCTTGCGCGATGGCAGCCTGGTGCGGCTTGGTGCCGAGGATCTGAAGTTCCAATACCGCCAGAGCACGCTGCCCGAGGGCGCGGTGCTGGTCTCTGCCACCCTGCGCGGCCCGCTGGATACGCCCGAGGCGCTGGAAGAGCGCATGCGGGTGCAGCTGCAAAAGCGCGACGAGAGCCAGCCCACCAGGGACCGCACGGCGGGCTCCACCTTTCGCAACCCGGCGGGGTTTTCCTCGACCGGGCGGGCGGATGATGTGATGGATCTCAAGGCCTGGAAGGTGATCGACAATGCGGGTCTGCGCGGCGCGCGGCTGGGCGGGGCGCAGATGAACGAGAAACATTCCAACTTCCTCACCAATACCGGCGATGCAACAGCGGCGGATTTGGAGGGGCTGGGCGAAAAGGTGCGAAAAAAGGTTTACGAGGACTCCGGCATCCGGCTAGAATGGGAAATCATGCGTGTTGGTGAACCCAACTCGGCGTGACCCTTGAAAACTCAGTGAATTCAAATAATTGGCTCTGTGTGGCGGGGTGACGATGCTGCGGGGCCGCTGAGGGTCATGGCGGAAGGATGCGCTCATTTGGTTACCTTAGTTAATAAAACCGTAAGGTTTTAGGCATTAACTGGGCGACAAGGGGCGCAGCTGAAGGCGCAGACAGGCACATCAATCTTGCGGTGACCGGGATCCGGCGCCGTCAAAACAATAAAGGGCGAGAACGCCCGAATGAAATCGAGGCAGTGAACGTGGGTGGATCGAGCGGAACACTCCCGAAGGTTGCGATGTTGATGGGTGGCCCCTCCGCCGAGCGGGAGGTGTCTCTGTCCACGGGGCGTGAATGCGCCAAGGCGCTTCGGGGCGAAGGCTATGAGGTCATTGAGGTCGATGCGGGCCCGGATCTTGTGGCGCAGCTTCAGGACATCGAACCGGATGTGGTTTTCAACGCGCTGCATGGGCCGTTGGGCGAGGACGGCTGCGTGCAGGGCATGCTGGAATGGCTGCGCATTCCCTATACCCATTCCGGGGTGCTGGCCTCGGCGCTGGCAATGGACAAGACCCGCTCCAAGGCGGCCTATCGCAGCGCCGGATTGCCGGTGGTCGATAGTGTGATCGCCACAAAGGACGAGGTCAAATCGCGCCATGTGATCGCGCCGCCCTATGTGGTGAAACCCAATAACGAGGGCTCCAGCGTTGGTATCTATATCGTCAATGAGGCGGCAAACAGCCCGCCGCAGCTGTCGGATGACATGCCCGATCAGGTGATGGTGGAAACCTATGCGCCGGGGCGCGAGATGACCGTGACGGTGATGGGGGAGCGTGCGCTTTGCGTGACCGATATCCTCACCGATGGCTGGTATGATTACGAGGCGAAATATGCCGCCGGGGGCTCGCGCCATGTGGTGCCCGCCGAGGTGCCCGAGGAGATCACCGCGCTTTGTCTGGACTATGCGCTGCGGGCGCATCAGGTGCTGGGCTGTCGCGGCGTGTCGCGCACCGATTTCCGCTGGGACGAAGCGCGCGGGGCGGCGGGGCTGATCCTGCTGGAAACCAATACGCAGCCTGGCATGACGCCGACCTCGCTGACGCCGGAACAGGCGCAGCATTGCGGGCTGAGCTTTGGTCAGCTCTGCGCCTGGCTGGTGGAGGATGCCTCATGCGGGCGTTGATCTCGCGCCGGGCGAAATCCCGTGCGGCAGAGGGCAAATGCGACCCGGCGCCCTCGCGTCTGAAATACCGCATCCAGCGCTGGATGCTGACGCCGGGCATTCGCATGGGGCTGCGGGTTGGCCTGCCGATCTGCGTGACCCTGGCGGCGGCGGGCGGCTATCTGGCCAGCGAGGCGCGGCGCGAGAAATTGGTTGAGCTCTATGTTGAGGCGCGCACCGCCTTTGAGACCCGGCCCGAATTCATGGTCAATGTGATGGCCATTGATGGCGCGGGCGAGAGCGTGGCGATGGACATCCGCGAGGTTACGGCGCTGGATCTGCCGTCGAGCTCCTTTGATCTGGATCTGGCCGCCATCCGCGAGCTGATCGTCGGGCTGGACCCGGTGAAGACCGCCGCCGTGCGCATCCGTCCCGGCGGCATCTTGCAGGTGGATGTGGTGGAGCGCGAACCGGCGATCGTCTGGCGCAGCCGCGATGGGCTGGCGCTTCTGGACGAAACCGGCGCCTTTGTTGCCGAGCTGGGCCAGCGCAGCCTGCACCCGGAGCTGCCACTGATCGCGGGCAGGGGGGCGGATGAACACGCGCCCGAGGCCCTGCGCCTGTTTGCGGCGGCCCGTCCGCTGGGCACGCGGCTGCGCGGGCTGGTGCGGGTGGGCGAGCGGCGCTGGGACGTGGTGCTGGACCGCAACCAGCGCATCGAGCTGCCGGTGGAGCGTCCGGTGGCGGCGCTGGAGCGGGTGATCGCCGAGGCCGAGGCCAGGGATCTGCTGGAGCGGGATGTGGCGGTGGTCGATCTGCGCCTGCCGAACCGTCTGACTGTACGTATGAACGCCGATGCCGTCACCGATTGGTGGCGGATTCGGCAATTGAACGAGAGCGCTTATTGATATGACAGACCTGTATCAATCCCAACGTGCGATGCGGCAGATGCGACGCCAGGCCATGCAGCGCGGCGTGGTGGCCATTCTGGATGTGGGCAGTTCCAAGATCTCCTGTCTGGTGCTGCGGTTTGATGGCTCCGGGCGGCTGAGCGAGGACAACTCTATCGGCTCGCTGGCGGGGCAATCGGGATTTCGGGTGATTGGGGCGGCGACCACGCGCTCGCGCGGGGTGCAATTTGGCGAGATCGCCGCCATGCAGGAAACCGAACGCGCCATTCGCACCGCCGTACAGGCGGCGCAGAAAATGGCCGAGGTGCGGGTGGATCACGTGATCGCCTGTTTCGCCGGGGCGCTGCCGCGCTCTTATGGGCTGGATGCCACGGTGGAGCTGGAAGGTCAGGAGGTCACCGAAAACGAGATCGCCCGGGTGCTGGCCGCCTGCGAGGTGCCGGAATATGGCGCCGGACGCGAGGTGCTGCATGCCCAGCCGGTGAATTTCGCGCTCGACAATCGCTCCGGCCTTGAGGATCCGCGCGGCCAGATGGGGCAGGCGCTCTCGGTGGATATGCATATGCTGACCGTGGAGGCGATGGCGATCCAGAACCTGGTGCGCTGTGTGCAGCGCTGCGATCTGGAGCTCGCGGGGATTGCCTCTTCGGCCTATGTTTCGGGCATTTCGGCGCTGGTGGAGGACGAACAGGAGCTGGGCGCGGCCTGTGTCGATATGGGCGGCGGCACCACCTCGATTTCGATCTTCATGAAGAAACACATGATCTATGCCGATGCGGTGCGCATGGGAGGCGATCACATCACCAGCGATATTTCCATGGGGCTGGGGGTGCCGACGGCGATTGCCGAGCGGATCAAGACCATGTCGGGCGGCGTCCATGCTACCGGCGTCGATGATCGCGACATGATTGATATCGGCGGCGAGACCGGCGACTGGGAGCGCGACCGCCGCACCGTGAGCCGCGCCGAGCTGATCGGCATCATGCGGCCCCGGGTCGAAGAGATCCTGGAAGAGGTGCGGGTGCGGCTGGATGCCGCCGGGTTTGACCACCTGCCAAGCCAGCAGATCGTGCTGACCGGTGCGTCGAGCCAGATCCTCGGGCTGGACGGTCTGGCGAGCCGGATCCTGGGCCAGCAGGTGCGGCTGGGGCGTCCCATGCGCGTGCACGGCCTGCCGCAATCGGTGACCGGGCCGGGCTTTGCCTCGGCGGTGGGGATGTGCCTGTTTGCCGCCCATCCGCAGGATGAGTGGTGGGACTTTGAGGCGCCGGTGGACCGGATGGCGGGGGGCTCGATGCGCCGCGTCGTGCGTTGGTTCAAGGACAACTGGTAACGCGCGCGGCGCGCTGTGAGCGGATCGCAGGTTGCGCCCGGTGAGGCACCCCGTCCTGGGCCGCGTCAGATCGCCAGCGGATCAAAAAAACCTCGTGACCTGCGCTGTCGCGGGGTTTGTTTTTGCGTGACGGCGCGTTTTCCTTTTGTTAAGGGTAGGGCAATGGCCAAAAGGCCCCGCGAGGCTGAGCAGCTTATCGCCGAATATAACCTTTGACTGCCCGAACCTGCATCTTATGTGCTGTGGGGTCGCTGTTATGTTGTGTTCGGTATCGCTGAAATACGCTACATCTCGCCTGAATGGCGATATCCGGCAAAAATCCTCTCTATTTGGCCCATATTTTGTGGGGCAATGCGCTTTTGGGGATGACGAGACTCCTGCTTCGCGATAGGATTAAGGCGGAATAGTGACAATCGACGCCCTTGCGGGAGGGCTAATAACACAGGCGGAAAAAGCATGACCCTGAACCTTTCGATGCCCGGACAAGAAGAGCTGAGCCCCAAGATCACAGTTTTTGGTGTCGGCGGCGCCGGTGGCAACGCGGTCAACAATATGATCGCAAAACAGCTTGAAGGCGTGGAATTCGTGGTCGCCAACACTGATGCGCAAGCGCTGCAACAGAACGCAGCCAAGGCGCGGGTGCAACTGGGCGTCAAAGTGACCGAAGGTCTTGGTGCGGGCGCGCGTCCCTCGGTGGGATCCGCGGCGGCGGAAGAGAGCATCGAGCAGATCGTGGACCACCTGGCGGGCGCGCATATGTGCTTTATCACCGCGGGTATGGGCGGCGGCACCGGCACCGGTGCGGCGCCGATCATCGCGCAGGCCGCGCGGGAGCTGGGTGTGCTGACCGTTGGCGTTGTGACCAAGCCGTTCCAGTTCGAGGGCGCCAAGCGGATGCGCCAGGCCGAGGATGGGGTCGAGGCCCTGCAAAAGGTCGTCGATACGCTGATCATCATTCCCAACCAGAACCTGTTCCGTCTGGCCAATGAGAAGACCACCTTTACCGAGGCGTTCTCCATGGCGGACGACGTGCTTTACCAAGGGGTAAAGGGTGTGACTGACCTGATGGTCCGTCCGGGTCTGATCAACCTCGACTTTGCCGACGTGCGTGCGGTGATGGACGAGATGGGCAAGGCGATGATGGGCACCGGCGAGGCCGAGGGCGAAGATCGCGCCATCCAGGCTGCCGAGAAGGCGATTGCCAACCCGCTGCTGGACGAAATCTCCCTGCGCGGCGCCAAGGGCGTGCTGATCAATATCACCGGCGCCCATGACCTGACCCTGTTCGAACTGGACGAAGCCGCCAACCGCATCCGCGAGGAAGTGGACCCGGACGCAAACATCATCGTTGGTTCCACCCTCGACACCGAGATGGAAGGCAAGATGCGCGTTTCCGTCGTGGCCACTGGCATTGACGCTTCGGAAACCGTGCATGACATGCCGGTGCCGCGCCGTCCGATGTCTGCGCCGCTGACCAAGACCGTGAGCGCCGAAGAAAACCGCAGCGCGCCGCTGGAGCTGACCGAGCCGATGGCTCCGGCCGCCGCCAGCGCCCCGGCTGCGCAACCGGTTGCGGCCGAGGCACCGGCCGCGCAGGAGCCCTCGCTGTTTTCCGAATTCGAGAGCGACCGCGATGATGCGGTGATCGAAGAGCACCACAGCGCTGGCAACAGCGATGACGGGCTGCCGGCCCCCGCCTATCAGGCGCAACCGCAGCCTCAGTCGCAGGCCCAGCCTGCCGCTGCCCCGCAACAGGCCGAAGCCTTTGTCGCACCGCGCGCGCCCGCTCCGGGTACGCCGTCGCAAGATGCCATCGTGCGTCTGCGCGAGGCGGCGCAACGGCACCAGGCCAGCCAGCAGGCGGCCCAGCCGCAGCAGGCTCAGCAGCCGCAAGCGCAACAGCGCCGGACCCCGGCAGCGGATCAACAAGAGCAGCGCCGTTTTGGGCTGAATTCGCTGATCAACCGCATGACGGGCCATCCGCAGGAAACCACGCAGAACCGTCCGCAGGCGGCGCAGCGGGTGCAGCCGAGCATACCTTCTTCCCCGCAACAACCGGCGGAACAGCCCTATGACGAGGATCAGGAACGCATCGAAATCCCCGCGTTCCTGCGTCGTCAAGCCAACTAAGGGCTCACGAAACCCTACAGAAGGCCCGCCAATCGGCGGGTCTTTTTCGTTTTGAAACAATGCATTACATGCAAGTGGGCGGGGTTTTGCCAGCCTGTGTTGCGGATGTTTCATTTGGTTACAAAGATTGAATTGTGGGTATCTGCGTAAATCCTTAGGTGTACCGGCAGGCGATCCCTGTGATCGCAAACAACGGATGAGGCGCCTCGTGCAGAACACGCTCAAAGCACCGGTTACATTTGAAGGCGTCGGCCTGCATTCTGGCAAGCCGGCACGCATGACGCTGTTCCCGGCGCCGGCGCAGCACGGCATTACCTTCAAACGCAGCGACATTGCATTGGGCAACACCGTGATCCCGGCGCGCTGGGATATGGTGGAACGCTCGCCGCTTTGTACCCGTCTGGTGAATGCCGCCGGGGTTTCGGTTTCGACCGTGGAACACATCATGGCGGCGCTGGCGGGCTGTGGTCTGCACAACGTCCGGGTCGAGATCGACGGGCCGGAAGTGCCGATCATGGATGGCTCTGCCGCTGATTTCGTGCGCGAGATCATGGCCACCGGCATTCGCCGCCTGGGTGTGCCGGTGCGCGCCTGGAAGGTGGTAAAGCCGGTGATGGTGGAAACCCGCGAGGCGCGGGCGACGCTGCTGCCTTGTGATCGCTTGAAAATGACCTTCAACATTGAGTTCGCCGAGGCCGGTATCGGCAGCCAGAGCCGCGAGCTGGACCTGCGCAACGGCACCTTTGCCCGCGAGCTTTGTGATTGCCGCACCTTCTGCCGTCAGGTGGATGTGGAAGACATGCAGGCCAATGGGCTGGCGCTTGGCGGTGTTCCGGGTGAAAACGCAGTCGTGTTTGACGGCGCGGTGGTGCATGCCGGATCCGGTCTGCGCCATTCGGACGAGCCGGTGCGCCACAAGATGCTGGACGCGCTTGGTGATCTGGCGCTGGCGGGGCTGCCGCTGTTTGGCCATTACGTCGGTGAAAAATCCGGCCATTCGCTAACCAACACGCTGCTGCGCGCGCTTTTTGCGGAGCCCGGCGCGGTGCGCGAAGTGACCTGTGATGCGCTGATGACCGCGCGTCTGCCGGGGCAGGGGCTGGTGTGGTCGGAAATTCCCGCCCAGGTGCGCCGCGTCGCCTGAGCGCGCCCCTTTGCCTGCACCAAAGTCTGAGAACCTTAAACGGTCGGCGCTTTGCCGGCCGTTTTCCATATCGCGCAGGCGTGCGGGAATTTCCCGCTGCGGGCGCGACCTGAGGCGGCAAGCACACTTGACCGCTGCCTGCTTTCTCTGCCAATTGAACAGGAGCCGCGCGAAAGGCGTTTTGCACATCATATGAATGTGCTAGACCGTTGCGGACGCCGGGTGCTCTGGTCTATGGGCCGGCCTGGATTGCGCGTCTGCGCAAAAAAAGAGACAGTCGGCTGAGACGATGAAGTGAGGCAGGAATGATCGGCATCAGGGCAGCAGCCAAAGGGATCGGAGCGGTCGCACTGATGGCGACTCTTGCCGCATGCGGCGGTGCGGACGGCGACGCAAAACGATACGCGCAGGATCTGGAGCAATTCTCGCCGGCGCAGATCTATGAGCGCGGTGAATTCGAGCTGGCGCGCAACCGTGACACTGATGCGGCCTATTTCTTCTCCGAGGTGGAGCGGCTTTACCCCTATTCCGAATGGGCAAAGCAGGCGTTGATCATGCAGGCCTATACCTATCACGAGGCCAAGGATTACGAGAGCAGCCGTTCGGCGGCGCAGCGCTATATCGACTTCTACCCGACCGAGGAAGACGCGGCCTATGCCCAGTATCTGCTGGCGCTGAGCTATTATGACCAGATCGACGAGGTGGGCCGCGACCAAGGGCTGACCTTCCAGGCGCTGCAAGCGCTGCGCACGGTGATCGAGGTCTATCCTGACAGCGAATATGCCTCTTCCGCGATCCTGAAATTCGATCTCGCCTTTGATCACCTTGCCAGCAAGGAAATGGAAATCGGGCGCTACTATCTGAAACATCAGCACTATACGGCGGCGATCAACCGGTTCCGCGTGGTGGTTGAGGATTTCCAGACCACCTCCCATACCGCAGAGGCGCTGCACCGGCTGGTGGAAGCCTATCTGTCGCTGGGTCTGACCGATGAGGCGCAGTCTGCTGGCGCCATTCTGGGGCATAACTTCCAATCGACCGAATGGTATGAGGACAGCTACAAGCTGCTGACCTCGCACGGGCTGAAGCTGCGGGATCGCGGCAACAACTGGCTGGCGCAGATCTATCGACAGTCGATCAAGGGCGATTGGCTCTGACGCATTTTACAGGGCATCTTGATGCTGCGCGCACTTGATATTCGGGACCTTCTGATCATCGACCGGCTGGAGCTGAGCTTCCAGCCGGGTCTGAATGTGCTCACCGGTGAGACCGGGGCTGGCAAGTCTATCCTGTTGGATTCGCTTGGCTTTGTGCTGGGTTGGCGCGGTCGTGCGGCGCTGGTGCGGCAGGGCGCCGAGCAGGGCGAGGTGGTGGCGGAGTTCGATCTGCCCGAGGGCCACGCGGCCCATGCGGTTCTGGAAGAGGCGGGCATTCCTGGCGGCGACAGCCTGATCCTGCGCCGCATCAACACTGCCGATGGCCGCAAGACCGCCTGGGTCAATGACCGGCGCTGCTCGGGCGAGGTGCTGCGGGCGCTCTCGGATACGCTGCTGGAACTACACGGCCAGCATGATGATCGCGGCCTGCTCAACCCGCGCGGCCACCGGGCCATGTTGGACGAGTTTGCCAATGCCGCGCCGGAGCTTGCCGAGGTGCGCGCCGCCTGGGGCGCGGCCGCGCGGGCGCGCAAGCAGGTCGAGGAGACCCGCGCCGCGCTGGAAGCGGTCCGCGCCGAGGAGGAATTCCTGCGCCATGCGGTGGCGGAGCTGGATCAGCTGAACCCGGAACCCGGCGAGGACGAGAGCCTGGACGCGCGGCGGCGGCAGATGCAGGCGGCGGAGCGCATTCGCGGCGACATCGCCCGCGCACATAACCTGCTGACCGAGGGTGCAGAGGGCACCATGGGCGAGGCCGCGCGCTGGCTGGAGGCTGTGGCCGGCGACGCGGGCGAGGCGCTGGACGCGCCGCTGGCGGCGCTCAGCCGGGCGATGGTGGAGCTGGGCGAGGCGCAGGACGGGGTCGAGCGTTTCCTGGAGGGGCTGGAGTTCAACCCCGGCGATCTGGAAGACTGCGAAGAGCGGCTGTTCGCGATCCGGGGGCTGGCGCGCAAACACAATGTGCTGCCGGATGATCTGGCCGGATATGCCGATACCCTGCGCGACAAGCTCCAGGCGCTGGATGCGGGGGATCAGAACCTCGCGGATCAGGAAAAGGCTTTGAGGGCGGCGCAGGCGGCGTATGACGCGGCGGCGGCGCGGCTCTCGGCCAAGCGGCGCGACAGTGCCGCCACGCTGGACGCCGCCGTGATGGCGGAGCTGGCGCCGCTGAAGATGGAACGCGCGGTGTTTGAAACCCGCCTGAGCGCGGCGGAACCGGGCCCCGAGGGCGTGGACGGCGTGGCCTTTACCGTGGCCACCAACCCGGGCGCCCCGGCGGGCCCCTTGAACAAGATCGCCTCTGGCGGCGAGCTGAGCCGGTTTTTGCTGGCGCTCAACGTCTTCCTTCTCTTCTCTTCTTCCGCCGGGTCGTTTCTCTTTGCGGTCATCGCCCGGGGTGTCGGCGGTGCGACGGCCGATGCGGTGGGCCGTCGCCTGAAGGCGCTGGCCGAGGGAAGCCAGGTTCTGGTGGTGACCCATTCGCCGCAGGTCGCGGCCCAGGGCGCGCATCACTGGCGGGTGCAGAAATCGGTGCAGGAGGGGGTGACCCTCTCCGAGGTGGTGCCGCTGGACGCCGGGGAGCGCGTGGACGAGATCGCCCGCATGGTTTCCGGCGACCGCATCACGCCAGAGGCCCGTGCCGCCGCCAAGGCGCTGTTGAGCGATAGCTAGGCGTGCGGCGGTCCGGTGTTTACCCGATGGAAACAGCGGGACGATAGATCTATTGCACGTCATGAGAGGCTGAATTGCCCGTTTTTTCTGTGGTATCACCTTTGTCAGTACAGCAACCGGAGACCCCATGATGGCCGCTCAGCCGCGTTCCGCCCTGGCCGTTTTGGTTGCCCGGATCCGGGCTGCCCTGAAAGACACCTGGCTGGTGTTGATCCGGCGCGGCCCGAGCCAGATCCAGTTCTGGCTGATCGCCCTGGTGATCGGTGTCTGCGCCGGTTTTGCCGCGCTGGGGTTTCGCGAGGGGATCTCTGCGCTTCAGGCGACGGTATACGGGGCTGAGGACGTCGATTACCTGCATTCCTTTGCGGCGCAGCTGCCCTGGTATCTGCTGCTTCTGGTGCCGCTCTGTGGCGGGGTGATCGTGGGGCTGGTGCTGGATCGTTTCACCCCGGATGCGCGGGTGCGATCGGTTGCCGATGTCATCGAGGGCGCGGCGCTGCGCAGTGGCCGGGTGGAGATCCGCGCCGGGCTGGCCTCGGGTTTTGCTTCCTTTGTGACGCTCTCCACCGGGGGCTCTACCGGGCGCGAGGGGCCGGTGGTGCATATCGCTGGGATGATCTCCACCTGGGTGAGCGACCGCATCCGCGCCGATGGCATCACCGGGCGCGACCTTTTGGGCTGCGCGGTGGCGGCGGCGGTCTCGGCCAGCTTTAACGCGCCGATTGCCGGGGCGCTGTTCGCCATGGAGGTGGTGCTGCGCCATTTTGCGGTCAATGCCTTTGCGCCGATCGTGATCGCCGCCGTTGCGGGCACCGTGATCAACCGGCTGGAATATGGCGATGTGACCGAATTTGTGCTGGCCACCCCCGGCGCGCTGAAATTCTACGTGGAGCTGCCGGCCTTTCTGCTGCTGGGTCTGGTTTGCGGCGTGGTTGCGGTGGTGTTGATGCATTCGATTTTCTTTGCCGACACCCTTGGCAGCACGCTGCAACAAAAGCTGCGCCTGCCGCGTTGGCTGCGTCCGGCGGGGGCTGGGGTGCTGTTGGGGGCGATCGCGATCTGGTTTCCGCATGTCATCGGCGTTGGCTATGAGACCACGATCCGGGCCTTGTCGGGGCATTTGCTGCTGGGGCAGGCGATCATGATTGCCATCGTCAAGACGGCGGCGGTGTCGATCACCATGGGCGGGCGCATGGGGGGCGGCGTGTTCTCTCCGGCGCTGATGATTGGGGCGCTGACCGGGCTCGCCTTTGGGTTGATCGCCACGGCGCTTTTGCCAGATGTCTCGGGCACCCATACGCTCTATGCTTTTGCGGGCATGGGCGCGGTGGCGGCGGCGGTGCTGGGGGCACCGATCTCAACCACCCTGATCGTGTTCGAGCTGACCGGAGACTGGCAGATCGGTCTGGCGGTGATGGTCTCGGTCTCCATGTCCACCGCGCTGGCCTCGCGGATGGTGAACCGGTCATTCTTCCTGACGCAGCTGGAGCGGCGCAACCTGCATTGCGCGCCGGGGCCGCAGGCCTATCTGCTGGGGGTGTTGCAGGTCAGCAATGTGATGCGCGCGCCCGATGTCGAAGAGGAGATCCTGGCGGCGGACTTGCTGGCCGATGGGGTCTCCATCCGCCCGGAGGCGACGCTGGAGGCCGCGCTGCCGATCTTTGACCGGCTGGAGCTGGACTTCATCCCGGTGGTGCTGGAGGAAACCCGCGAAGAGGGTGCCGAGCCGGAACCTGTGGTGGTCGGGCTGCTGTATCACCTGGATGCGCTCAAGGCCTATAACCAGGCGCTGGTGGCGGTCTCTGCCGAGGAACACCGCTGAGCCTGCACACCGCCGGCCCGCCGAGGTGACAGGGGCTAATAAAAGCACGTTTTTCGATAATTCAATACTATCAACACTCGCATAGCGAGAGTGGTGCAGTACGAGTCGAAGTGTTGTCAATATTTTACTTGAAGAGAAAGGTTAATGCGGGCAACTTTATTATCAAAAGATTAACAAATACGGGCATCGGGCGGGCAGAACAATGCGGGCTTGGACAGAAGGCATGGTAGGCGCTGTGTCCTTAGGGACAAAAAAAGATCTCGAGAACGAGCGGGCAGCACTGACGGCACTCATCGACTATGTTGTTGAAACAACATGTAAATCCCAAGGTGGATCTGGGCGGGACGGGGCCGAGGAAATGCGGCGCTGCCTGAATGAATCGGTGCTTCAGTACTGATGTCGAGATGGCGATCCTCGGACCTGCTATCCTCATTTTGATTTAGCTGAAACTTGCTCATCGGCGGGGGATTTCCGCCGGAAATTGGTCAAGACTCTTCAGAATATAGAAGATACGCGCCACTTCTCGGAGAATTCTTAACACCTGTTGCAAAAAAGCCGGACCAGGTCCGGCTTTGTCGCTGCAAATCTCTGTGGGGGGCGGCTGTGGTCGTCAGACCTGTTCAACCTTGATCGACTCCTGCTGCGCGAAGGCGAGATAATCCTTGATCTCGGCAACCGTCTCCAGCGGGGTTTCATAGCTCCAGGCGGCGTTCTCGGTCACCGAGGATTTGTTGACGATGGAGTAATAGGTGGCGTCGCCCTTGTGCGGGCATTGGCTGGTCTTGTCGGAGCGATCCAGGAAGGCCATGGCGATATCGGCGCGTGGGAAGTAGATCACCGGTTTCAATTCGCCCTCGCTCAGCTCCAGTGCGTTCGACGTTTCGCCCAGAACGGCGCCGCCGGAACGAACGACCCAGTTGCCTGCCGCCTTGCGGATTGTGATCTTGGTCATCGGGTTCCCCCTCCTTCTAACATTGGTAAGGCTTTTGCCCGGTCAGTGTAACAATCAGGTATCAGAGCGGCGCGCAGGCCGCTTCAAGCCACTTGCTCGCAGACGCGCTGAGGCGGGGTGCGATCTTGTGGAATACCTCTGCGTGATAGCTGTTGAGCCAGTCCCGCTCGCCCGCGGATAACATCCCGGGCACCACCAGACGGCGGTCGATGGGCGCAAAGGTCAATGTGCGCCACGCGTGCATCTTGCGGTCTGGGTCGGCGGTGTCAAGGGCTGGCGCGTCTTCCACCACCAGAAGGTTCTCGATCCGAATGCCAAAGGCGCCCTCGCGGTAGTATCCGGGTTCATTGGAGAGGATCATGCCGGTTTCCAGCGGAACCGGATTGGCGCGCGACAGCCCCTGCGGGCCTTCGTGCACGCTCAGGTAGGCGCCGACGCCATGGCCGAGCCCGTGGTTGAAATCCTGCCCCGCCATCCACAGGGGCAGGCGGCCGATGGCCTCGATATCGCGGCCGGAGCGCCCGGCGGGCCAGCGCAGCCGCGACATGGCGATCATGCCTTGCAGCACCCGGGTGAAGGCCTCGGCCTCCTGCTGGCCGGGCGTGCCGATGGCGATGGTGCGGGTGATATCGGTGGTGCCGTCGAGATACTGACCACCGCTGTCGAGCACCAGGAGATCGCGGTCTTCCAGCGTGGCATTGCTTTCCTCGGTGACCCGGTAGTGAATGATGGCGCCATTGGCCCCGGTGCCGGAGATGGTTTCAAAGCTGATGTCGCGCAGGGCGGGATCGGCGGCGCGAAAGCCTTCGAGGGTCTTGACCACGTCGATTTCGCGAATGCTGCCCGCGGGTTGCGCGTCGAGCCAGGCGAGGGTTTCCACCACCGCGGCACCGTCGCGCAGATGGGCGGCGGCGCTGCCCGCGATCTCGGCTTTGGTCTTGCGCGCCTTGGGCAGGGCGCAGGGATCGCCCGTCGGGGCCATGCGACCCGTCAGCAGATTGGCCAGCGCCTGCGGCAGGCTGGCTTCGTCCACCGCGACCTGCCCCGTCAGGGCGGCGACGCAGGGCACCAGCCGCTCCGGGTCATGCAGGGTGACCTGCTCGGGCAGGGAGATACCGCGCAGCTTATGCGCCGCCATGAACAGATCGACGCGTGCATCACCGTGCAGGATGGCAAAGCCATGGGCGACCGGGTTGCGGGGGATATCGCTGCCGCGCAGGTTCAGAAGCCACATGATGCTGTCGGGCAGGGTGATCACCGCCGCCGACTGGCCCGCGCCGCGCAGGGTTGCGGCGAGGCGGTCGATCTTGGCCGCAGCGCTTTCACCGGCGAAGTCCTCGGGATGGGGGGTGACCGGGTTCATCGGCGGGGCGGGCTGGTCGGTCCAGATCCGGTCCAGCAGATTGTCGCTCTCTGTGAGGCGGATGGCGGTGCCCTCCAGCCGCGCGGTCAGCTCGCGGATCTCGCGGCTGGCGTGCAGCCAGGGATCATAGGCGATGGTGCCGCCTTCGGGCAGCTGTTGCACCAGCCACTCGCCGAGGGAGACCTCGGGCCAGGGCACGGGCGTATAGACATCGGCGACCTGCCGTTTCACCTGGGTGCGGTAGCGCCCGTCGATGAAGACGCCAGCGCTGTGGCGCAGGGCGGCGCAGAAGCCGGCCGATCCGGTAAAGCCGGTAAGCCAGGAGAGGCGTTCGTCACGGGGGGCGACATATTCGCCCTGATGGGCATCGGCGCGGGGCACCAGAAAGCCGTCATAGCCGTCCTTCTCCAGCTCGGCGCGCAGGGCGGCAAGGCGCGGCGGGCCCTGTTCGGGGCGGGCGGTGACATCGAAGCTCTGGAACATGTCATTCTCCTGGAAGGCGGGCCCTTGGCGCGATGGCACCGGGGGATGGGGCGGCGTGCATGCCGCAGGCGCGGCGCAGGACGCTTGTCCCAGATCCGGCCGGTTCAGACAAGCCTGCGCTGTGTCGCAGGGGGAGATGCGCTCGCCCCTCGGTTGCGCTCCCGCCCGTTGCCCATGCTCCCTTTAGGACCACGAGCGCCCGTTGGGCCGGGCGCCCCGCCTCCCCTGGGGAGGCGGGGCGCGGTTGCG
>NZ_JAATOX010000001.1 GCF_011806385.1 Phaeobacter sp. HF9A
CCCCGGTCGCCGGCGCGGTCTCGGTCTCGGTCTCGGTCTCGGTCTCGGAAAGAGAGAGATCCTCCGCGATCCCCTCGTCAAGGGAATCTACCTCCGCGGCAACGTCATCGGCGCTGATATCATCAGTCTGGAGGTCTTCGATCACCTCCTCAGGGGTTGGTTTTTCGTCTTTTGATGTCTTGTCTTCAGCCACGATGGCCTCCCCCCGATTCCCCAAACATGCGCAACACAATCATAATGACCCTAATCGCCGGGTCGTTTTGTCTCAACCCGCAGCAATGGCGCTGCGACATCGCGCAGCAGATCCGCCATGGCCTGGGCCGTTGGAACTTTACTTACGTGTCGCGCCCCAGTTTGCAAGCGCGGCATCGCATTGGCCACAGCAGGACTCATCGCAATCAGCGTCAAATGCGCAGGATCCGGCCATAGATTTGCAAAATGCGCGGCGCTGCGTGGTGAAAAAAGCGGCACAATCAAAGGGATCTGCGCTGTTTTTGCCGCTTCGGCCTCCTCGCTCAGCGGGCAAAGCAGCTGCTGATACAGCACCTGAGACCCGCATGGCAGGCCCGCCCCCGTCAGGCGGCGCGCGACATCGCCCCGGGTATGTTCACCATGCAGATGCAGCAATTGCCCCTCGGGGCGCAGCTCCAGAAGCCGCGCGACCAGCTCCTCTGCGTTCTCTCCAGCGCATTGCGCCTGCCAGCCGTTCTGCCGCGCCGCTTCCGTGGTGCGCGTGCCGACGCAATACGCCGGACGGCGTGCCTCGCTCAGATCAGACGCGATGCGCACCGCCTCGCCAGAGGTAAACAGCACCGCAGCGACCTCGCCCATGTTCAACGCCCCAGGCAGCGTGACGATCTCCATCAACGGGGAGTAAATGACCCGAAGTTCGGCCAACAGGTCTTTCGGCAACAACGTCAGAAATCGCTGAGACGCCGCGCGCGGTCGCGTCATCAGCAGAGCTGGCCTTATCCGCGTCACCCTCACGCTCCCGGGATTGTTTGCCTCACCTCTTGGTGGTAGCCCCGCAGGACAAAGGATGCAACGGTAGGCCCATGACGCAAACGCTCACGCTACTTGGATTGGAAAGCAGCTGCGACGATACCGCAGCCGCGGTGGTGCGGCAGCGCGACGGCGCCCGCGCGGAGATCCTCGCCTCGGTGGTCTTTGGCCAAACCGAGCTGCACAGCGCCTATGGCGGCGTGGTGCCGGAAATCGCCGCCCGCGCCCATGCGGAAAAGCTCGACGGCTGTGTGCGGGACGCGCTGGCGCAGGCCGGGATCACGCTTGCGGATCTCGATGCGGTGGCGGTGACCGCCGGGCCCGGGCTGATTGGCGGGGTGATGTCCGGCGTCATGTGCGCCAAGGGGATCTGCGCCGCGACCGGCCTGCCGCTGGTCGGAGTCAATCACCTGGCCGGCCATGCGCTGACGCCGCGCCTGACGGATGAGATGGCCTATCCCTACCTGATGCTCTTGGTCTCTGGCGGGCATTGCCAATATCTGATCGCGCGCGGCCCCGAGGATTTCACGCGTCTTGGTGGCACCATCGACGACGCCCCGGGCGAGGCCTTTGACAAGACCGCGCGCCTGCTTGGCCTGCCACAACCCGGCGGCCCTTCGGTGCAGGCCGAGGCCGAGCTGGGCGATGCAAAGCGGTTTCGCTTTCCGCGCCCGCTATTGGACCGGCCAGACTGCAACCTGTCCTTTTCCGGCCTGAAAACCGCGCTGATGCGGATGCGGGATCAGATCGTTGCGGAAAAAGGCGGGCTGACCCGACAGGATCGGGCCGACCTCTGCGCCGGGTTTCAGGCCGCTATCGTCGACACATTGGTCGAAAAGACTCGCCGCGCGCTGTTGCTCTATCTGGCGGAAAAACCGGCGCGGCCAAGCCTTGCGGTGGCGGGTGGCGTCGCAGCCAATACCGCCATACGAAGCGGGCTTATGACCCTTTGTGCCCAGTTAGAGACTGATTTTGTCGCGCCCCCCCTGTCGCTATGTACCGATAACGCCGCGATGATTGCCTATGCCGGGCTGGAGCGGTTTCGCAGTGGCGCGCGCGATGGCATGGAACTGATGGCGCGTCCGCGCTGGCCGTTGGACCAGACCAGCCCCGCGCTCCTTGGCAGTGGCAAGAAAGGCGCCAAAGCATGAGCACCGTGGTTCTTGGCGCTGGCGCCTTTGGCACCGCTCTGGCGATCTCGCTGGCCCGCAAGGCACCGACAACCCTGTGGTGTCGCGACGCGGCGCAGGCCGACGACATGCAGGCCACGCGCGAAAACGCCCGCCGCCTGCCCGGCGCGCCGCTGCCCGAGGGGCTGGAGATCACTGCCGACCTCAGCTGCCTTGAGCGCCATGAGACCGTCCTCCTCGCCGTTCCAATGCAAAAGATGCGCGGGTTTTTGGTCAGCCATCGCGCCCTGTTGGCGGGCAAAAACCTGGTCGCCTGCTGCAAGGGGATAGAGCTGGACACCGGGCTGGGCCCGGTCTCTGTCCTGCATGAGGCAGTGCCCGAGGCCACCGCAGCGCTGCTCACCGGGCCGAGTTTTGCTGCGGATATTGCCAGGGTGCTGCCGACCGCGCTGACCTTGGCCTGCGCGTCCGATGCCACGGGGAAAGCCCTGCAAAATACGCTCTCCACCGATAATCTGCGGCTCTATCGCACCGTCGATCTGGTTGGGGCGGAGATCGGTGGCGCGCTGAAGAACGTCATCGCGATTGCCTGCGGTGCGGTCATTGGTGCCGGGCTTGGCGACAGCGCCCGCGCCGCGCTGATGACCCGTGGCTATGCCGAAATGCAGCGTCTGGCCCTGGCCCGGGGCGCAAAACCGGAAACCCTTGCCGGTCTTTCCGGCTTTGGCGACCTCACCCTGACCTGCGGGTCCGAGCAATCGCGGAACTTTCGCCTTGGGCTCAGCCTCGGGCGGGGGGAGCAATTTGACCCAACCATCACCGTCGAGGGCGCCGCCACCGCCTATGCCACGATAAAGGCCGCCGCCGCGATGGGGCTGGAGATGCCAATCACCCAGACGGTAACCAATTTGCTGGATCAAAGGTTGACGATCTCTGACGCTGCGGATCAATTACTTAAAAGACCACTAAAAGAGGAATAAAATGCTCATTGCATTGATTGCCCGCGATAAACCGGATCACTTGCAGGTTCGTCTCGACAACCGCGAGGCGCATCTCGCCTATATCAAAGAGACCGGAGCCGTCGCGCAGGCGGGGCCCTTGCTGGATCAGAACGGCGATATGGCCGGATCGCTGGTGATCCTCGACGTGGCGGATATGGCAGCGGGCGAAGCTTGGGCCGCCAATGATCCCTACAACAAGGCGGGCCTGTTTGAGGCGGTCGAGCTGATCACCTGGAAGAAGGTCATCGGCTGATGGCGTATTGGCTGTTCAAATCCGAACCCAACACCTGGGGCTGGACCGATCAGGTCGCCAAAGGGGACGCGGGCGAAGAATGGGACGGCGTGCGCAACTACCAGGCCCGCAATTTCATGCGGCAGATGAAACGGGGCGACCGGGGGTTCTTCTACCACTCGCTAAAGGAAAAATCGGTGGTGGGCATTGTCGAAATCTGCGCCGAGGCCCACCCCGACAGCAAAGCGGATGATCCGCGTTGGGAATGCGTGGACATCAAGGCGGTGCGTGGCTTTGTGCAGCCGGTCTCGCTTGATCAGATCAAGGCCAACCCGGCGCTAGAGGACATGGTTCTGGTCAGGAACTCCCGCCTTTCGGTGCAGCCGGTGACCGAGGCGGAATGGCAGGAGATCTGCAAAATGGGGCAGACCCGGGCCGATTGATCTGCCATTCTCCATCCAGACCGGGAAAAGGAGAAGGCAATGGAATTCCTCAGCGTGATCGTGGCAACCATTGCCGCCTTTGCGGCGGGTGCGGCCTATTATGGCGTGCTCGCTGACCCCTGGATGGCCGCCGCTGGCGTGCCCCGCGACGAGAACGGCAAACCCAAGGGCGGCCAAAACCCGGCGATTTTCGCGGCCGCTTTTGTCTGCCAGCTGGTGGTGGCTGGCATGATGAGCCATGTGTTTGCCCTGTCCAGCCTTGAGACGTTTGCGGGCGGCCTTATGGGAGGGGTCGGCATTGGGCTGTTCTTCATCACCCCCTGGATTGCGCTCAACAACCTCTATGGCATGCGCCCGCTCAGGCTGACGCTCATCGACGGTGGCTATGCCACACTGGCCTGTACGATCATCGGAATTGTGCTGACGCTGTTCTGACATCCGAGGGATCGACGCGAAAAAGGCCGCAGCGCAATGCAGCGGCCTTTGAAATTCCACTCAAACGTCCACTCCCACCGCGCACGTTCCGAGAGATTCTTGCGCAGGTTGCGCACCTATAATCCGTACCCGGAAAAAGGTGTTCTCGCAGCAAGAAAGCCCCTAAAATATGACCGACTGGTCAAACTGACCAAACTCCGCCCGGCAAAACCTGCAAACGCCCCAAATTGACCAGCTTTGCGGTGATCAAAGGCGAGACCACAAGGTTGCAACAAAAAACCCGGCACCTGGCCGGGTTTTTCCGTGTCTCAGGTTGACGCAATATCAGTAGCGATAGTGCTCCGGCTTGAAGGGTCCTTCGGGTTTGACACCGATATAGGCGGCCTGCTCGGGGGAGAGCTTGGTCAGCTTGGCGCCCACCCGCTCCAGGTGCAGCGCGGCGACTTTCTCGTCCAGATGCTTGGGCAGGATATAGACCTTGTTGTCATAGTCATCACCGCGCAGCCACAGCTCCATCTGCGCCAGAACCTGGTTGGTGAAGGAGGCGGACATCACAAAGGACGGATGACCCGTGGCGTTGCCGAGGTTCAACAGGCGACCCTCAGACAGCAGGATGATGCGGTTGCCCGAAGGCATCTCGATCATATCCACCTGTTCCTTGACGTTGGTCCATTTGTGGTTCTTCAGGCTTGCCACCTGAATTTCATTGTCGAAATGGCCGATGTTGCCAACGATGGCCATGTCCTTCATCTCGCGCATATGCTCGATGCGGATGATGTCCTTGTTGCCGGTGGTGGAGATGAAGATATCCGCGTCCAGCGCCTCTTCCAGCAGAACCACCTCAAAGCCGTCCATCGCCGCTTGCAGGGCGCAGATCGGGTCGGCCTCGGTGATCTTGACACGCGCGCCGGCGCCACGCAGGCTCGCGGCAGAGCCCTTGCCAACGTCGCCATAGCCGCAGACAACAGCGACCTTGCCAGCCATCATGGTGTCGGTGGCACGGCGAATACCGTCAACGAGGCTCTCTTTGCAGCCGTATTTATTGTCGAACTTCGACTTGGTGACGGAATCATTCACGTTGATCGCCGGGAAGGGCAGCTGGCCCTGTTTCACCAGCTCATAAAGACGGTGCACGCCGGTGGTGGTCTCTTCCGACACGCCCTTGATCTGGTCGCGCATCTTGGTGAACCAACCGGGGCTGGCCTCCATGCGTTTCTTGATCTGCGCCTTGATGACCTCTTCTTCTTCCGAGGTCGGCACGGCGATGATCTCTTCGCCTGCCTCGGCGCGCGCACCCAGCAGGATGTAGAGCGTCGCATCGCCGCCATCGTCGAGGATCAGGTTCGGCCCCTCAGGGAACTGGAACGACCGGTCGAGGTAATCCCAATGTTCTTCAAGGCTTTGACCCTTGATGGCAAAGACCGGGATGCCCGCATCGGCGATCACTGCCGCGGCGTGATCCTGGGTCGAGAAGATATTGCACGACGCCCAGCGCACATCGGCGCCCAGCGCCACCAGGGTTTCGATCAGACAGGCGGTCTGGATCGTCATATGCAAGGAGCCAACGATCCGCGCGCCTTTCAGCGGCTGCTCTTCGCCATATTCCTTGCGCAGCGCCATCAGCCCCGGCATTTCGGTTTCCGCGATGTCCAGCTCCTTGCGGCCAAAGCCCGCCAGCGAGATGTCCTTGACGATGTAATCTCCGGCCATTTTCTGCTCCGTTTGAGATGTCCACAGGTTCATTCTACCCGGCAGGTAACACTGCAAAGGTTTAGAAGCAACGAAGAGCAGCCTATCGCGGCCCCTGTCCACCCCGCAAAACCAACCGAGGGCCAGCCCCAAACCCGGTAGAACAGCACAGGGGCGGCGGCTGAATATGTGGTGGAGAACTCTGACATCATGGCAGGACAGGTTTGCAACATCGCCACGCCAGAGGTAGCAAAGGCACAAATCAATCAGCGGACCCGTGACATGCCTCCCAAACCGCCCCGCGCCTGGCAGCGAATGCTGTCTGGACGCCGCCTTGACCTGCTCGACCCGACACCGGTGGATATCGAAATCGAAGACATCGCCCATGGGCTTGCCTTTGTGGCGCGGTGGAATGGCCAGACCCGGGGGGATTTTGCCTATTCCGTGGCCGAACATTCGCTGCTGGTCGAAACCCTGCACGGGCGGATGAACCCCAAGGCGCCGGTAAAATGGAAACTGGCCGCGCTGCTGCATGACGCGCCGGAATATGTCATCGGCGATATGATTTCCCCGGTAAAAGCCGCCGTTGGCCCGGGCTATGGCGAATTGGACCTGCGGCTGACCTCGGCCATTCACATCCGCTTTGGGCTGCCTGCCGCCCTGCCCAAGACGGTAAAGGCGCAGATCAAACGCGCCGACAAGGTCTCGGCCTGGATGGAAGCGGTGCAGATCGCTGGTTTTTCAGAGGCTGAGGCGACAAAATTCTTTGGCCGCCCCAATGCCGATCTGATCGAAGGGCTGGATATCCACCTGCGCCCGCCGGTTGAGGTGCGCGAGGAGTTTGTCGCCCGTCACGAGGAGTTGCTGCGGCAGCTCTAACCCTCTGCGCTGTCGCGCGCCGCGCGTCGGGCCCGGCGTGCCAGTCGCATCGCGCGGATCCTCGCCCGTTTGAATTCCGGCGATTCCACAAACCGCGTGCTGTCGATGCCCTTGTCCTTCAGGAGCTGCTCGCGCGCGTCGTCGTCGAGCGACGGCCAATCCTCGCCGCCAGCAATAAACCCGCCCTGTTTCAACGCAGATCCGATCGCAGAATGGTCCAGCTCGCCAAAGCTGAGCCGACTCGAGCGTTGTTTCTTCTTTGGCAGCCATTCGGTACGCAGCGCGCCGATCACCAAGGGATCACATTTGCAAAACGCGCTGACGTTCTTGGTCAGCAAGGTATGGGCGGTGGATTGCCGCCGCAGGATCATCGCCACCTTCTGGTCGGGGCGTCCCACCATCGCAAACAGATGCAGCGCCGAACCATCGGCGGCGATCACATATTTGGCGGCTTTGTAGCGGGCCAGCTGCTCGGTCAGGCTGTGATCCTGCGGGTGATAGATCTCATATCCCTCGGCGGCGAGCAAATGCTCCAGCTGCTCTTCACCCAACAGGCCGCCCTTGCCGAGCCCCAGTTTTGACCGCGAGATATAAAGCTTCTCCGGCCCCTCCGGGCTCACATCCCGGGCAAAGCGGGCGTGAACGGCGTTGCGATATTTTCCGGTGGCTTCGGTCAGCGCCCCGAGGCCAAACCCCTGCCCCGGCACCACCAGCTCTTCGACCTGAGCCGGATCCACCGCCACCCGGATCGGCAAATCCTGCTGCATGAGGCTGACAAATTCGCGATGAAACCCGCGGACCTGATCCCCCACCGCCGGGCGTTTGGGGATGAACAGGATGCCGTCCACCGGCTGCTCCAGATGCGCCAGCGCCCAGAGCCGGGAGGAGCTTTCCACCAGGAAATGACCAAAATGCGCCCAAAGCACCCCACCCCAGAGCCAGCGCCCCGGGAGTTTCTCCGGCGGATCCTGCGGCATTGGCGGCTCGATGGTGATCGGCCGGTGCCGCCGCCACAGCGCGCCTTCGGGGATATACCGGCCATCGGACCGGAGCAGCCCCGCCTCCTGCACCATACCGCTGGCAAGGGGTGGAACCACGATCACGTCATTCATGGTCCAGATCGACTCGGACCAGCCCCCATCGGGCGACGGGAGCTTGCGCGGGTCGTGCTCGGCGCTGCCGGCCATAGGGATATCCTTACTTGGGGCTGCGCTTGGCCAGAATCCGTTGCAGGGTGCGGCGGTGCATGTTAAGCCGCCGCGCGGTCTCCGAGACGTTGCGATCACACAGCTCGTAAACCCGCTGGATATGCTCCCAACGCACCCGGTCGGCGCTCATGGGATTTTCCGGCGGCGGCGGCAATACGTCATCGCTGGCCAGCAGCGCATGGGTGATATCGGTCGCATCCGCCGGTTTCGACAGATAATCCGTGGCGCCGATTTTCACCGCCGCAACCGCAGTCGCAATGGCACCATAGCCGGTGAGCACAACCACCCGGCTGTCGGGCCGCTTCTCCCGCAGCACCTCGACGATATCGAGCCCATTGCCGTCTTCGAGCCGCAGATCGACAACCGCATAGGCAGGGGGGCGCGCCATGGCGATGGCCTGACCGCCGGCAACGGAATCCGCGGTCTCCACCGCAAATCCGCGTTTTTCCATTGCCTTGGCCAAGCGGCGCAGGAATGGCTCATCATCATCGACAAGCAAGAGTGAGGGATCAGGTCCGATTTCGGGCAAGGCGGTGTCGGCCATTCAAATTCCTTCCAGCGTCAAGCGCATATTCTACACCAGATATTACGGCGCTTGCCGAAAACGTCAAACCACCACGTATCTTTAGCTGTGGTCGATGAAGCAGGCCACCCGATCCGCCATTTGCTCTGGCGTCACGTCCCGGCGGAAGAAATCAACAAACCCATAGTCCGGCAGCACAAGATAGGACATGGTGGTGTGGTCCACCAGATAATAATCCTCGTCGCCCTCCTCGGCGTCATGGGCCTTATAATAGGTCTTGTAGGCCTGGCTTGCCGCCTTGACCTGCTCGGGCGATCCGGTGAGGCCGATCATCTTTTCATGCAGGTTGAAGGCAAAGTCACCCACCACTTCGGGCGTATCGCGCGCCGGGTCGATCGAGATGAACACTGGCGTGGTGGAATAGCCGCGCTCTGCCAGCACATCAATGGCTTCGGCGTTGCGGGCATTGTCCAGCGGGCAGACGTCGGGACAGAAGGTATAGCCGAAATACAGGATCGACGGCTCGGTGATGACATCCTTGTCGGTGACCGTCTCGCCCTTGGCGTTCACCAGTTCAAACGGCCCGCCGATGGCATCGCTGCCGCCCGCAATCGCGCTTTCCCGGCATTGGGCAAAGGCATCATCCGAACCGCCACGCAGGGTGATATACCAAATGCCGCCAAGCAGCGCGGCCATGCAGACGACCGCCAAAATTGCAATATTACGAACCATATCTCGCTTCCTCATACCCGTCTCGGGCGCGACACGGGGAAATCTGCCGCAGTTGATCCCGATTTGCGCCAGACCTATCAAGAAATGGCGGCAATGCAACGGGAGCAAACGTCACATGACCGAGACAACACTGGGCCTCCTCAGCGGGCAAGAGCGCAGCCACTGGATTCGCCTGCGCACGCTGATTGTTTTGCGCTGGGTGGCAATCGTCGGCCAGGCCACCGCCATCGGCGTCGCACAGAGCCAATATGACCTGCTGCTGCCCCTGCTGCCCTGCTACCTCGCCATTGGGGTCTCGGCGCTGGCCAATCTCGTGGCGCTGATCATCTTCCCGGAAAACAAGCGGCTGACGGAATTTCAGAACTTCCTGATGGTGCTGTTTGACCTATTGCAGCTGTGCTTTCTGCTCTACATGAGCGGCGGGCTCAGCAATCCCTTTGCCCTGCTGGTGCTGGGGCCGGTCACGATTTCAGCCTCGGTGATGGGGCTGCGTTCGACACTGATCATCGGCACCAGTGCAATCCTGCTGGTGTCGCTGCTGGGGCCGTTCCACGTGCCGCTGGAGACCGCAAGCGGGGTCATCCTGCGCATGCCGACGCTGTTTGTCTTTGGTCATTGGTGCGCGCTGGTCATCTCGATCCTGTTTCTGGGCGCTTATTCCTATCGGATCAGTACCGAAATCCGCTCCATGTCCGACGCCCTCGCCGCGACGCAGTTTGCGCTGTCCCGCGAACAGAAGCTCACCGACCTTGGCGGCGTTGTCGCCGCCGCCGCGCATGAGCTGGGCACGCCGCTCGCCACCATCAAACTCGCCAGCGCCGAATTGATGGAAGAGCTGGAGGATCAGCCCGACCTGCTTGAAGACGCGCGGCTGATCCGCGAGCAGGCCGATCGCTGCCGGGATATCCTGCGTGGCATGGGGCGGGCAGGCAAGGACGATCTACACCTGCGCAAGACGCCGCTCTCGGCGCTGGTGCAAGAGGCGGCGGAACCGCATTTTGATCGCGGCAAGGCGATCCGCCTGAGCGAACATCCCGCCAGTGACGACAGCCTGAGCCAGCCCAGCGTTCTGCGCAAACCCGAAATCATCCACGGGCTGCGCAATCTGGTGCAAAACGCGGTTGATTTTGCCCAGACAACGGTCTGGATCGAATTGTATTGGAGCGAGGAGCAGATCATCATTCGGATTTCCGACGACGGCGAAGGCTTTCCCGGCCATCTGCTTGGTCGCTTGGGCGATCCCTTCATGCGCCGCCGCAACGTCCAGCATGAACCGGGAAAACGCCCCGAATACGAGGGGATGGGGCTTGGCCTGTTCATTGCCAAAACCCTGCTGGAACGCACCGGCGCCCGCCTGGAGTTTGCCAATGGACCGGATGCGCGCAGCCGATCTCCGCAACGCCAGGGGGCGCTGGTCACGGTCACCTGGCCGCGCCGAAAGATTGACGCCATCAGCGGCGACACCCCGGTTCCCTCCGGCAAGAACATCCCGATAGAGTTTTAATTATTCACTTTTTGGAAACCAGTTAAACTTCGTTTAACCATTATGAAGGAACATCTCAGACAACGAGATAAATCGAGGCGCAGATCATGCAATACTTCATGTCCGTGGAATGGTTTGTTCTGGCGACCCTATGTATCGCCAGCGCTGCGGTTGCAGTGTGGTTCCTGAACCCAAAATCGGAACGCAAGGGCATGGAGCACGAGCTGCTTGCGGCCGACGGGCAGACGGATGCGGTTTTTTTGTTTGATGACCAGACGTTGATCGCCTGCTCTTCCGGCGCCCGGAAATTCACCGGCGAGGACACCAAGGAATTCAGCTGGACCAAACTGCGCAACAAGCTCTCGCGCAGCTATCCCGGCCTACCGCAATCTCCGGGCTTTTTGCGGGATGTGGGCGCGCTGACCCTCTCGGGCACCTCGGAGGCCAACGACCACGAGGCCCATTGCGAATGGATTGACGGCATCACCCGGGTGCAGCTGCGCCGCATCACGCCAGAGATCGCGCGGGGCAGCGAAAACAAGGAGCTGACCACCCTGCGTGCCGCCGTACATCAGGCGCCCTACCCGGTCTGGCTGCAATCCGATGATGCGAATGTGACCTGGACCAACCTTGCCTATGACAAGCTGAACCAGAAAATCCGTGGTCGCGGCAACGATACCTCCGCGCCGCTGTTTCCCAATTTGGATGCGCCGATGAACAGTGGCCGGCCGGAACGGATCTCGATCGAGCTGCCGGAACTGGACAAAAAACTCTGGTACAATGTGTCCACCACCGAAACCGAGGCCGGCTGGCTGTGTCACGCCATGGACGTCAACGCGGTTGTGGACGCCGAAGTGGCCCAGCGCAACTTTGTGCAAACGCTGGCAAAAACCTTTGCTCAGCTGTCGATCGGCCTGGCGATCTTTGACCGCAACCGGCAGCTGGTGCTGTTCAATCCGGTGCTGATCGACCTCACTGCCCTGCCCGCCAGCTTCCTCAGCTCGCGGCCCAATATGATGTCCTTCTTTGACCGGTTGCGCGACCAGCGCATGATGCCCGAGCCCAAGAATTATTCCAGCTGGCGCCACCAGATGGCCGACCTTTTGGAGGCCGCTGCCGAAGGTCGCTATCAGGAAACCTGGTCGCTGCCCTCCGGTTCGGTCTACTCGGTCTCTGGCCGTCCGCATCCCGATGGCGCCATTGCCTTCCTGTTTGAGGATATCACCGCCGAAATCACCCTGACCCGCCAATTCCGCTCCGAGCTGGAACTCGGCCAGTCGATCCTCGACCATATTGACGATGCCTTTGCGGTCTTTGGCACCGATGGCAGCATGGTCTATTCCAACACCGCCTACCACCAGATGTGGAAGACCGACCCCGAGGCAAGCTTTGCCAAGATCACCATCACCGACGCCTGCCGCAACTGGCAGGAGCTCTCCGGCCCGACCCCAACCTGGGGCGAGGTTCGCGATTTTGTTGCCGGCGGAACCGAGAGCCGCGCTGACTGGTGGTCGCGGGTCGAGATGCGCAGCGGTGCTCAGTTGATCTGCCGGGTGCAATCCTTGCAAAACGGCTCCACCATGGTGCGTTTCAAGCAGATTGACGTCCCCTTGGCCCCGCCGGAAGAAGAGCGTTTCACCACCTCCTCCAAGGAAGCCTGAACCCGCTTGCGAAGGGCAGTCGGCGGCGTCATTGTAGCGCCATGACACATCGCCCGCCGCTGACTTTGCAGCTCTCCAGTAGCGACGCTACAACAGAATTGGCCCATCGCATCGCCCGGATCCTCACTCCGGGCGATGTTGTCTTGCTTGAAGGCCCGATCGGCGCCGGAAAAACCCATTTCGCCCGCAGCCTGATCCAGTCCCTGATGGAAACGCCCGAGGATTTTTTTTTTA
>NZ_JAATOX010000002.1 GCF_011806385.1 Phaeobacter sp. HF9A
GTGCCGCAGGGCGAGCTCTGGCATGCGGATCTCTATCGGCTCAGCCATGTGGACGAGGTCGAGGAACTTGGCCTGATCACCGCCTTTGACGAGGCCATTTGCCTGGTGGAATGGCCGGACAAGCTCGAAGAGCTGCGCCCACAATCCGCCCTCACCCTGCGCCTGTCCTTGGACAAGACCGCCGAAGACGCCCGCACCGCAGAGCTGAGCTGGCAGGATGATCACTGGGGCGCACGGCTGGACGGGATCCTGTCATGACCCCCCGCGACGCGGAGATTTCGCGCTTTCAAACCGCCTGTGGTTCTGGCGACTGGACCTCCGTGAGTCTCGCCGGGGATGCCTCCGCGCGTCGCTATCTGCGGCTGACCTCCCCTGAGGGAAAAACCGCCATCGTGATGGACTGGCCCCCGACCGAAGGCGGCGATACCCAGTGTTTCGCAGAGCTTGCCGCCTATCTCCTTGGCCTTGGGGTCTCCGCGCCCCGGACTCTTGCTCAGGATCACGCGCGCGGTCTTCTCCTGATAGAAGATCTGGGCGACGGGCTTTTTACCGAGGTCATCCGAAACACCCCCGACGCCGAAGTCGATCTCTATCGAGCCGCGACGGATATGCTGGTGCATCTGCACCAGACCCCGCCGCCGGATCTGCCCACGCTGGATCCCGCCACGCTGGCCGGGATGACGGATCTCGCCTTTACGCAATATCGGCGGGGCATTCTTGGCGACGACGCGCCCGCCCTTTGGGCGCAGTTCGAAACGGCCTTCAAAGCAATGTTGAGCGACGCGCTTGGCCCCGAGATGGTCTTTGTTCACCGGGATTTTCACGCGCAAAACCTGCTGTGGCTGCCCGAACGCAAAGGCATCGCACGGGTCGGCGTGATTGATTTTCAGGACGCCAGACGCGGCCCTGCCGCCTATGATCTGGTGTCGCTCTTGCAAGACGCGCGACGGGATGTGCCCGAAGCACTCGAAGAGCAGATGATCCGCCACTACATCGCAAGAACCGGCGTCGATGACCAAGCCTTTCGCCGCGCCTATGCAGTGCTTGGGGTACAGCGAAACATGCGCATTCTCGGCATCTTTGCGCGCCTCTCACGGGCAGGAAAGCCGCAATATATCACCTATGTGCCACGGGTCTGGGCGCATTTCGAGCGTGGCCTGAAACTGCCGGCGCTGGCGCCGGTGGCAGATCTTCTGCGCACCGCCCTGCCCGCCCCGGATGCCACGGCCCTTGCGAGGTTACGCGAACAATGACTCCAGACGCCGTTATGATCTTTGCCGCCGGATTTGGCACCCGCATGGGGGTGCTGACCGCCGACAGACCCAAGCCGATGATCCCTGTTGCAGGTCGGCCGCTGATCGACCACGCGCTGGACATCGCCCGCGCCGCAAATCCCGCGCGCATCGTGGTCAACACACACTACAAAGCCGAGGTGCTGCATGCGCATCTGGCCAATCAGGACGTGCGGATCAGCCACGAGGCCGACGCGATCCTGGATACCGGCGGCGGTTTGAAACAGGCACGTGATCTGCTCGACAGCGCCTGCGTCTACACGCTGAACCCGGATGTCATCTGGCGCGGCCCCAACCCGCTGCACCTCCTGGCGGAGGGCTGGCAGTGGGGCGACATGGATGCGCTGCTGCTCTGCGTGCCAACCGCCCGCGCCATTGGGCGGCTGGGGCCCGGCGATTTTTCCACAAGCCCGGATGGCCGCATCTCGCGTGGGGGGGATCTGGTCTATACCGGCGCGCAAATCCTCAAACCGGCCCTGTTGGACCGGCTTCACGAGCGCGCCTTTTCCCTGAACGCGCTGTGGGATCTGCTGATCGCCGAGGGCCGCGCCTCCCTTGTTGAATATCCCGGCCAATGGTGCGACGTGGGCCGCCCTGAGGGCATCCCCCTTGCCGAAAGCTTGCTGGCGGGCGCCGATGTTTAACCCGCATGAAACCTCGCCCCGTCTGTTCGCCGTGCCCTGCGGCGTGGATTTTCCCCGCGCGCTGGTGGAGGGGCTCAGTCAGCGATGTGCAAATCAGCCGCCCGAAGCCCTGGCCCGGGTGGAACTGATCCTGAACACCGCGCGGATGCAACGCCGGGTGCGGCAGTTGTTCGACAGCGGACCGGCCTGCCTTCTGCCCCGGATTTCGCTGCTGTCCGGTCTCAGCAAACAGGCCAATCTGCGCGGCCTGCCCCCGGCGTTGCCACCGCTTCGGCGTCGGTTGGAGCTGTCGCAACTGATCGCCAAGCTCCTGGACACGCAGCCCGATCTGGCGGCGCGCGCCTCGCTCTATGATCTCTCGGACAGCCTCGCCGAGCTTATCGACGAAATGCAAAGCGAGGGCGTCAACACCGATCAGATCCGGGCGCTGGATGTGTCGGATATGTCGGGCCACTGGGCGCGGGCGCAGTCCTTCATTGGCATCGCGGATGAGTTCGTGGACCTGCACGAAGGCGCGCTGGACGTAAATGCGCGGCAACGCCAGCTGGTTCTGGACCTGATCGCCGAGTGGGAGCAAAACCCGCCGCAACACCCTGTCATCCTTGCGGGCTCCACCGGGTCACGCGGCACCACGCTGCTGCTGATGCAGGCGATCGCCCGACTGCCCCAGGGCGCGGTGGTGCTGCCCGGGTTTGACTTTGATCAGCCAACTGAGGTCTGGGAGAACCTCACCAATGGGCTGCTGGCCGAGGATCATCCGCAATATCGCTTTTGCAAGCTGATGCGCGATCTCGACCTTGGTCCCGGCGATATTCACCGCTGGAATGACACCCCGCCCGTTTCCGCGCCCCGCAATCGGCTGGTCTCCCTCGCGCTGCGCCCCGCCCCGGTGACCGATGCCTGGATGAGCGAAGGCCCGCAGCTGACCGGACTGGATCGCGCAACCGAGGCGCTGACACTGGTTGAGGCCGACGGGCCGCGCAGCGAGGCGCTGGCGATTGCGCTGCGTCTGCGACAGGCGGCGGAGGACGGCCAGACCGCTGCGCTGATCACCCCGGACCGGATGCTGACGCGGCAGGTCTCTGCGGCGCTGGATCGCTGGAACATCCTGCCCGATGATTCCGCTGGTCTGCCGCTACAGCTTTCACCGCCCGGGCGCTTCCTGCGGCATGTGGCGGATCTGTTCTGCCGCCCGCTTCAGGCGGATATGTTGCTGACCTTGCTGAAACATCCGCTGACCCATTCCGGCGCGGAGCGTGGTCGCCATCTGCTGCACGCACGGGACCTGGAGCTACATCTGCGCCGCTATGGGCCGCCCTTCCCGGATCACGACAGCCTGAGCGCCTTTGGCAGCACCCGCGAATTGCTGCCCGGCTGGGCCGATTGGCTGGCGCGCAGTTTTGCGGATCGCGCGTGGTCCGGCCCCCGCAAGCTGAGCGAGTGGGTCAGCGACCTGCGCCGCAGTGCCGAAGCCATTGCCGCCGGGGCTCAAATCGAGGGCAGCGGCGAGCTTTGGGACAAGAAGGCAGGCATAGCCGCCCGCGACATCATGGACGAGCTGGAGGCCGAAGCCCCCCATGGTGGCGAGATGACAGCGCGCGATTTTGCCGATCTCCTCGGCGCATTGCTGTCACAGGGCGAGGTGCGCGACCGCGATGCGCCCTATGGCTCGATCATGATCTGGGGCACGCTGGAGGCCCGGGTGCAGGGCGCCGATCTGGTGATCCTTGGGGGCCTCAACGAGGGCAGCTGGCCAGAGGCCGCCCGCCCCGATCCCTGGCTGAACCGCAAGCTGCGACACGAGGCCGGGCTCTTGCTGCCGGAACGCCGGATCGGCCTCTCCGCCCATGACTTCCAGCAGGCCGTGGCTGCGCCCGAGGTCTGGCTGACCCGCGCGACCCGCTCCGAGGAGGCCGATACCGTGCCCTCGCGCTGGCTCAACCGTCTGTGCAACCTGCTGAACGGGCTGCCGGATCAGGGTGGGCAGGCAGCGCTTTCGGCGATGCGGATGCGCGGGCAGCTCTGGCTCGACCGGGCCAGCGTGCTGGATGCGCCGATCGCCTCTGCCGCCAGCCCGCGCCCCTCGCCGCGCCCGCCGGTCAGCGCCCGTCCACGGCGGCTGACCGTGACCGAAATCCCGAAACTGATCCGCGACCCCTATGCGATCTATGCCAAACATGTGCTGCGCCTGCGGCCCGTTGATCCGCTGCTGCAAGAGCCCGACGCGCTGCTGCGTGGCACGGTAATCCACAAGGTTCTGGAGGATTTCATCAAGGAGGCCCGGGACGCACCGGAAAAGTTGACAGCTGACATCTTTATTTCCAAATCCTTAACGCTGCTGGAACAAGAGGTGCCTTGGCCGGTCGCCCGCACCCTTTGGCTGACGCGCCTGCGCAAGGTCGCGCGGGATTTTGTCAGCGGCGAAGGTGAACGCCAGAGCCGCGCGCGCCCCTCGGGGTTTGAAGTATCCGGCAGCGTCCGGCTTGCCCCGCTTGATTTCGAAATCGCCGCCAAGGCGGACCGGATCGACGTGGATACCCGCGGCTTGCTGCATCTTTATGATTACAAGACCGGCGATCCGCCGTCAGAGAACCGGCAAAAAGCCTTTGAAAAACAGCTGCTGATCGAGACCGCCATGGCCGAACAGGGTGCTTTTGCCGACTATGGTGCCGCGCGGGTGGAACGCGCGCTTTATATCGGCCTGAAACCACCGGTGAAGGAGGTCGCAGCGCCGATCCTTGACGAGCCCCCGGCCAAGGTCTGGGCCGAGTTGCGCAGCCTGATCGAGGCCTATTTCGATGTCAGCCAGGGCTACAGCAGCCGCCGCATGGTGCATCGCGATGATTTTGCGGGCGATTACGACCATCTTGCGCGCTACGGCGAATGGGACCGCAGCTCGGACCCGCAAGCGGAGGATCTGACATGAGCCGCAACGCCGCCTCCGAGGCGCAGTTTCGCGCCGCCCGCCCCGATGCCTCCACCTGGCTGGCGGCCAATGCGGGCTCGGGCAAGACCAAGGTGCTGACCGACCGGGTGGCGCGGCTGCTGCTGCGCGGGGTAGAGCCGCAGCATATCCTCTGCCTGACCTACACCAAGGCCGCCGCCAGCGAGATGCAGAACCGGCTGTTTCAGCGGCTGGGTGAATGGGCAATGCTGCCGGATGCCACATTGCGCGCCGCGCTGGTGGACCTCGGCGCCGAGGATGCCGCAACGGTGGAGGGGCTGGCACAGGCGCGCACCCTCTTTGCCCGCGCGATCGAGACGCCGGGCGGGCTCAAGATCCAGACCATCCACTCTTTCTGTTCGTCCCTCCTGCGCCGTTTTCCGCTGGAGGCCGGGGTCAGCCCGCAGTTTTCCGAGATGGAAGATCGCGCCGCGACCCTGCTGCGTGCAGAGATCGTCGAAGACATGGCGCAAGGCCCCGACGCCGCGGTGGTGGAGGCAGCCTCCTACCACATCGGCGGGCTGGATTTTGACAGTCTGACCGCCGAAATCTGTCGCCACCAGGCCGGGTTTGATCCCGATCTGGATCGTGACAGGCTCGGCGATGTGTTCGATCTGCCGAAGGGGTACGATCTGGCGGCGCTGAGGGCGGAGGTTTTCCTCGGCACTGAGGCCGAGATCCTGTCGCGCACCATCGAGATGCTGCGCGCGGGCGGCACAAATGACAACAAGGCAGCGGATAAGCTGGCCTGCATCCCTGAGATCACCACCGATGCCCTGCCGATTCTGGAGGATGTCTTCCTCACCGGCAAGAGCGCCAAGGACCCCTTTTCCGCCAAGATCGGCAGCTTTCCCACCAAGAAGTTGCAGGCGAATTTCCCGGATCTGATGGACCAGCTGGAGCCCTTGATGGCGCGGGTGGAAACCGCGCGCGCACGGCGTCTGGCGCTGGATGCAATGGAAAAATCGCTTATCCTGCATGACTTTGCCCGGGTATTCCTGCCGGAATACGCGCGGCGAAAACAGCTGCGCGGGTGGCTCGATTTTGACGATTTGATCGTCAAGGCCCGCAATTTGTTGAATGATCCCGCCGTGGCAACATGGGTGCTCTACCGGCTGGACGGGGGCATTGACCATATTCTGGTGGACGAGGCGCAGGACACCAGCCCGGTGCAATGGGATGTGGTGGAAAAGCTGGCGCAGGAGTTCACCGCCGGCGAAGGCGCCCGTGCCGAGGTGGAACGCACCATTTTTGTGGTCGGCGACAAGAAACAGTCGATTTATTCGTTTCAGGGCGCGGACCCGGATGCCTTTGACCGGATGCAGGCAGAGTTTGGCCAGCGGCTGGCGAAAACCGGCGAGGGGCTGCAAAACGCCAGCCTCGCGTTTTCCTTCCGCTCCTCTGCCGCGATCCTCGGGCTGGTTGATGTGGTGTTTGACGGGCAAAGTCGCGCGGGATTTGTGCAGGACGCCAAACACCAGGCCTTCAAATCCGATCTGCCGGGGCGGGTGGATCTCTGGCCGCTGGTGGAGAAAACCGAGGAAGAAGAAGACCGCGACTGGACCGATCCCGTTGATCGCCCCAGCCCGCGCCACCATGCGGTGATTCTGGCCGAGCGCATCGCCGGACAGATCAAGGCGATGATCGACAGCGGCGTCACCATCCCCGAAGATGGCCCCGAGCGCGGCAGTTTCCAGCGCCGCCCGGTGCATGCGGGGGATTTCCTGATCCTGGTGCAGCGGCGCTCGGACCTGTTTTCCGAGATCATCCGCGCCTGCAAGGTGGCCAACCTGCCGATCGCCGGGGCGGACCGGCTGAAGGTCGGTGCGGAGCTGGCGGTCAAGGATATCGCGGCGCTGCTGCGGTTTCTTGCCCTGCCCGAGGATTCGCTCTCGCTGGCGGAGGCGCTGAAATCGCCGATCTTCGGCTGGAGCGAACAGGCGCTGTTTGACCTCGCCCATCGCCGCACTGAAATGCACCTCTGGCCCGCGCTGCGCGCCCGTGCCGAGGAGTTTCCCGACACGATGGCGATCCTGAATGACCTGCGCGGGCAGGCGGATTTCCTGCGTCCCTTTGACCTGATCGAACGCATCCTGACCCGCCATCTGGGCCGCGCCAAGCTGCTTGGGCGTCTGGGAAACGAGGCTCAGGACGGCATCAACGCGCTTTTGTCACAGGCGCTGGCCTATGAGCGCACCGAGGTGCCGAGCCTGACGGGTTTCCTGGTCTGGATGCAGACCGACGATCTGGAGATCAAACGTCAGATGGGCGCTGCCAGCGCGATGATCCGGGTGATGTCGGTGCATGGCTCCAAAGGTCTGGAAGCGCCGATCGTGATCCTGCCAGACACCACCAAACGCCGCCCCTCGCCGCCCTCGGAGGTGATGGAGGTCGCGGGCACGCCGCTCTGGCGGGTGTCCAGCGAGCAGATGCCCCCCGCGATGGAAGCGGCCAAGCTGCTGGCGCAGGAAAAACAGGCCAACGAGCGGTTGCGGCTCTTGTATGTGGCGCTGACCCGGGCGGAGAAATGGCTGATCGTGGCCGGGGCTGGCGATCTCGATAAGGGCGGTGACAGCTGGTATCAGCGCGTCGAGGCGGCGATGAAAACCATGGGCGCCCTGCCCTTTGACGCGCCCGGTGGCGAGGGGCTCCGCTGGGCGCATGGGGACTGGGACGCGCTGCCCTTCGTGCCCTCGGACCTCTCGGAAGAAGAAGAGATCACCCTACCCGAGGTGTTTCGCCGCCCGGCCCCGGCCTATGTTGCGCCACCCGCCACCCTGCGCCCTTCGGAGGATCTGGGCGGGGCCAAGGCGCTGCCCGGCGACAGCGGCCTCAGCGAGGAGGAGGCCAAGGACCGCGGCACCGCGCTGCATCTGCTGCTGGAACATCTGCCGGACCTGCCCGAACCCGAATGGCAGACGCGCGCCGCCGACATCGCCCAGCACGAGGACTGGCAAAACCTGCTGACCGAAGCCAGCCGGGTGCTGTCGGCGCCCGACTGTGCCGAGGTCTTTGCGCCGGATGCGCTGGCCGAAGTCGCCATCAGCGCCGAATTGGGCAGCGAGCGGCTGCATGGGGTCATCGACCGGCTGGTGATCACCCCGCAGCGTATTCTCGCCGTGGATTTCAAATCCAACGCAGTGGTGCCCGACAGCCCCGAGACCTGCCCCGAGGGGCTGTTGCGGCAGATGGGCGCCTATGACGCGGCGCTGCGCCAGATCTACCCGGATCGCGAAATCGAGACCGCAATCCTCTGGACTCGCAGTGCCAGCCTGATGCGGCTTCCGGTCTCTCTGGTCACACAGGCGCGTGAACGCGGTACTTTCCAGCGACTGGAACCTTGACGTGACGCCCAAGCGTCCATAGGTTCCGGGTCCAGTTGCCAAACTTGTCAGGAGACATTCCCATGTCCACCGTAGCCGTTACCGACGCCACCTTTGACGCCGAAGTCAAGAATTCCGATATCCCCGTTGTGGTGGACTTCTGGGCCGAATGGTGCGGCCCCTGTAAGCAGATCGGCCCCGCCCTGGAAGAGCTGGCCGCCGAATATGCTGGCAAGATCAAGGTTGCCAAGGTCGATGTCGACAGCAACCCGAACTCTGCCGCTGCCATGGGCGTGCGTGGCATTCCCGCGCTTTTCGTGTTCAAGGACGGTCAGGTTGTCTCCAACCGCGCCGGTGCCGCGCCGAAAGCCGCGCTGAAAAGCTGGATCGACGAATCCATCTGATCCAACGGATCACCGAAATAGGAAAAAGGCGCGTCCCGAGGGAGGCGCCTTTTTTCATGCGGGGCAGATCCGCGAGGCCGGAAAAAGGAAAAGCCGCCCTGCGTCAGGACGGCTCTTACTTCACCGGATATGTCATTGTGACTTACAGAGCCTCAACGTCGGCGCGGGTCATGCCGATGTCTTCCAGCTGCGCATTGGTCAGCTCGGCCAGTGCCTTGCGGGTGATGCGGGCTTCGTTCCAGTCCACCAGATTGGCGCGGAGGTTGTAGAAGAAATCGACTGCGCGCAGAACAGCGACGGAGCCGGCGGGTGCAATAACGTTGTTTGCGTTTGCCATGATCGTGGTCCTAGTAAAATCAGCCGACCCTGTGTCGGTTGTTGACGTTCATGTAAGCGGGAGAGCCGAGTCTCACAATTGCCCATTATTCAGCCCCGATTTGCACCCAACGCATAGCAAATGAGCGCTTTGAAAATAATTTCGTAACCTTGCCCCCGGCGAATCCCCGGGGCGACGCAGCGCAGACCGAACCGGGGGCGGCCTGCTCCCCTTGTGCCGCAAGGGCGATGCTTCCATATAGGTCAGCAAAGGATACGGAGGCTTTTATGGCAGAGGATCAATTTCCCGGCTGGCACGGCACCACCATTATCGGCGTCCGCAAAGGCGGCGAAGTGGTGATCGCAGGCGATGGGCAGGTGTCCCTGGGACAAACGGTGATCAAGGGCACGGCGCGCAAGGTCCGCCGCCTGTCCCCCGGCGGCTATGACGTGGTGGCCGGCTTCGCGGGATCCACCGCCGACGCCTTTACCCTGCTGGAACGGCTGGAAGCCAAGCTGGAGGCGACCCCCGGGCAGTTGCAGCGTGCCAGCGTTGAACTCGCCAAGGACTGGCGCACCGACAAATACCTGCAAAAACTGGAGGCAATGCTGATCGTCACCGATGGCAGCGATCTCTATGTGATCACCGGCGCGGGTGACGTGCTGGAGCCGGAACATGATGTGGCGGCGATCGGATCGGGCGGCAATTTTGCCCTGGCGGCGGCGCGCGGCATGATAGACAGCGACCGCGATGCCGAAACGGTGGCGCGCGATGCGATGGCGATTGCCGCCGATATCTGCGTCTACACCAATGGCAATCTGACGGTGGAGCGCATCTCCAAATGATCTCGCGCGATGATCTGAGGGCGGCTGTCGGCTCCGGGCTGTTGTCCGAAGCGCAGGCAGCCTCTCTCGCGGCGCTGGCCGACAGCCGCCGGGGCGCGCGTGAGAATCTTGGCCCCGGCGATGAACCCTTTGAGCTGTTCAAGGGGTTCAACGAGATCTTCATCGTTGTCGGGCTTGGCATTCTGGCGATGGGCTGGGTCGCGGTTGTCTCCACCTCCATGCTGACCGGATTCGTGAACTATCAGCGCCATATGGTCAGCGCCGCAGTGGTGGGCGCGTTGATACTCTGGGCCTTGTCCGAGTATTTTATCCGCCGCCGCCGTATGGTCGCCCCGGCGATCGCCCTGTCGGTGATGTTTGCGGGCAATGCGGTCCTGGGCATGACTTCCCAATTCGGCGAGATTTTCATGATCGCGCAGGGGAGCTATTCCTCCCTGCCCTTTGCGCTTGGCCTCTCGACGCTGGCGCTGGCGATCTATTGGTGGCGTTTCCGGGTGCCCTTTGCGATGGCCTTGATCGCCTTGGGCGTCTTTGCGGTCTCGCTGATCTGGGCTGCGGATAATGCCGGCGCACCAACCGATCCGACCGATCTGTTCCTGCTGAGCGCAAACGGCCCCTTCGCGCTGATCACGCTGGTGGTTGGGCTTGTGGTCTTTTCGATCGCCATGGCCTTTGACATGAGCGACCCGCATCGGGTGACGCGGCGCTCGGCGCAGGGGTTCTGGCTGCATGTGGTCGCCGCCCCAGCGCTGGTCAATACCATCGCGCTGACACTGCTGGAGAGCGACCGGCAGATCCTTCTGGCGCTTGTGCTGGGGCTGTTTGCCCTGATCGCCATCATCATCGACCGCCGCTCCTTCCTGATCACGGCGATCGGCTATATCGTCGCCCTGAGCGCAACCGTGCTCGACGTTGAAGGCACCGGATATGGCATCCTGGCGCTTGGCGTCGGGCTGGTCATCCTGGGCGCCTTCTGGGCGCGGATCCGCGCCGCGCTGCTTTCACCTCTTTCTGCTGTGCTGCCGTTACACCGGCTGCCACCTTCACACTGAACATAAGGGATAGACATGACTGATCTGACCCCCCGCGAAATCGTATCTGAACTTGATCGCTTCATCATCGGGCAAAAGGACGCCAAGCGCGCCGTCGCCGTGGCCCTGCGCAACCGCTGGCGGCGCAAGCAGCTGGATGACGATCTGCGTGACGAGGTGCATCCCAAGAACATCCTGATGATTGGCCCCACCGGCGTCGGCAAGACCGAGATTTCGCGCCGCCTGGCAAAACTCGCCCGTGCCCCCTTTATCAAGGTCGAGGCCACCAAGTTCACCGAGGTCGGCTATGTCGGGCGCGACGTGGAACAAATCATCCGCGATCTGGTGGACACCGCCATCGTGCAGACCCGCACCCACATGCGTGAGGACGTAAAGGCCAAAGCCCATAAGGCCGCCGAGGATCGCGTGTTGCACGCCATTGCCGGTGAAGACGCGCGCGAAAGCACGCTGGACATGTTCCGCAAGAAGCTGAAGTCGGGCGAATTGGATGACACGATCATCGAACTGGATCTTGCCGACAGCTCCAACCCGATGGGCGGCATGTTCGAAATCCCCGGTCAGCCGGGCGCAAACATGGGCATGATGAACCTCGGCGATCTCTTTGGCAAAGCCATGGGCGGGCGCACCATCCGCAAGAAGCTGACCGTCGCCGAAAGCTATGACGTGCTGATCGGCGAAGAGGCGGACAAGCTGCTGGATGATGAAACCGTCACCAAGGCCGCGCTGGAAGCGGTCGAGGAAAACGGCATCGTCTTTATTGACGAGATCGACAAGGTCTGCACCCGTTCCGACGCACGCGGCGGCGATGTCAGCCGCGAAGGTGTCCAGCGCGACCTGCTGCCGCTCATCGAGGGCACCACCGTGAGCACCAAACATGGACCGGTCAAAACCGACCATATCCTGTTTATCGCCTCGGGGGCCTTTCACATTGCGAAACCCTCGGACCTGTTGCCCGAGCTTCAGGGCCGCCTGCCGATCCGGGTCAACCTGCGCGCCCTGAGCGAGGCCGATTTCGTCCGCATCCTGACCGAGACAGACAATGCGCTGACCCGCCAATACGAGGCGCTCCTGGGCACGGAGAAAGTCAAGGTGACCTTTACCAAGGAGGGCATTCAGGCTCTGGCCCGCATCGCGGCCGAGGTCAATCATTCGGTGGAAAACATCGGCGCGCGGCGGCTTTATACCGTGATGGAACGGGTCTTTGAGGAGCTGTCCTTTGCGGCGCCGGACAGATCCGGCGAGGAAATCGTGGTGGACGACGCCTTTGTGAACAAGAACCTCGGCGAATTGACAAAATCCGCAGACCTCAGCCGCTATGTGCTGTAGACCTTTGCGTCACGATCGTTACCCTGCCTGAGACACCGCTCGGGCAGGGGTGGATCAGACAGCGACGGATCACGCAGGGATAGGGGCCCCGGAACATGTGGAAATTCATGCTGGTACTCTGCTCTGCATTCGTCCTTGTGGCCTGTGCGGATCGGGATCTGATGCCGATCGTTCCCGACGCCGTGCATGTGGGCACGCCGCTCAACATCTTTGCCACCACCACCCGCGCGCAGGAGCCGGACGGAACCTATGGGTTTCACCGCTCGGAAAAGCTGCGGATGATGGAATTGACGGTGACCATCCCGCCAAACCACAGCCCCGGAGAGCTCTCCTACCGCCACAAGAACCCTGATCCTCTCAAGGATTTCACCATCGCCAAAGAGATCGCCCTGCCGACGGTCGCCAATCTGCGCCAGAGGTTCATGCAAGAACAGGAAAGCCACGGATGGCCGCTGCGCGAGGTGACGATCTTTGTGCATGGCTACAACAGCAGCCATCCCGAAACCGCCTATCGCGCGGCACAGCTGGCCTATGATGTGGAGCTTCCCGGCTCTTTGGTGATGTATTCCTGGCCCAGCCGGGGACGCGCCTTTGGCTACGCCTATGACATCGACAGCATGCTTTTCGCCCGTGACGGGCTGGAGGAAACCCTGCGTCGGGTCAAAGCGGCCGGCGCAGAGCGGATTGTTCTGGTTGCGCATTCCATGGGCGCAGCCCTCACGATGGAGATGCTGCGGCAATCGGATTTGCAGCACCCGGGCTGGGCCGCGCGTACGCTCAACGGTGGCGTGATCCTGATCTCTCCCGATCTGGACGTGGATCTGTTCCAAAGCCAGATGGGCGATCTGAAACGCATTCCACAGCCCTTTGCGGTGATGGTCTCGTCAAAAGACCGGGTGCTGGATATCTCCGCCCGTTTGCGTGGCACCAGCCAGAGCGAGCGGCTCGGCAATCTCCAATCCGCCGATACGCTCAAGCCCTGGCCGATCCAAATCATCGACCTTACCGCCTTTAACAGTGATGCTGCCTCCAGTCACTTTGTGGCCGCAACCTCGCCCAGCCTGATTGCGGTGATCCGCGCCGGACGCAACGTTGACCGGGTTTTTGGGCGCGTCGATCCCGGGCTGATAGAACAGATCCTGCCAAAACCGCAAAAGATCGCGAGCCCAGGATATAAAGAGCGGGAGGAGCGTCAGAAGCGCTTTGACGCACGCTAGAGAGCCGTTTGCCCCTAACGATTGCGCCGCAAATAGACGTAATAGGCGCCATCGCCGCCATGGCTGATATGCGCAGGGGTCACCTGCAACACGGCCTGCGCCAGCGGCGGCAAACTCAGCCATTGCGGCACCTGATGACGCAGCACCCCGCGCGGCACCGGCATCGGACCCGGCTCGTCGCGGTCTTTCCCTTTGCCGGTGATCACCAGGACCAGCCGTTTATCCGACGCCTGTCCGTTCAGAATGAACCGCACCAGCGCCCCATGCGCGGCATCGACCCGCATGCCGTGCAGATCGAGCTTGCCTTCGGGTTTCAGCTTGCCGCGTTTCATCCGGCGAAAGGCTTTTTCGTCCATCCGCATCGGGGCAGACGTCAGTTTCTGCCGGGGTGACGGTTTCAGATCATGGCCGGGCATCTTGCCGCGCGCCTTGCTGCCGACCTCGAAATGGGGCAGCGCGGCATTTGGCGTGCGTTGCGGCTTTGGCTTGGGTTTTGGGGCAGGGGGATCGGCGTGATCGCCGGCCTTGTCCAGCCGCGCGCTATGCAGACGCTCGGCGTGCTGCACGACCTTTTGCCAGAGGTCGATTTCCTCGTCTGTCAGTTTGCGCCGGCTCATTACAGATCATCCGACAACAAGGCATAGGCGCGCTGAATGGGCATCAGGACCAGCATGCGCCCGGGATCCCGCAGTTTGCCAGCCGCCAGGCCCGCTTCATCGCCGGTTCCAAAGAAGATATCCGCCCGCTGCGCGCCTTTGATGGCGGAACCTGTGTCCTGCGCGATCATCAGGCGGTGAAGTTCGCTTTCGCCGTTCTTTTCAATCCAGACCGGCGCGCCGAGCGGTGTATAGGCGGGATCTACGGCAACCGAACGCATCCTGGTGATCGAGCGGTTCATCGCGCCAAGCGGCCCTTTATTGGCGGCGACGCGATTGACCTCGCGGAAGAACACATAAGATGGGTTGTGCATCAGCAATTCAGAGCCGGTATCGGGGTTGCGCCGGACCCAGGTCTTGATCACCTGGGCGCTGACCTGATGAATGCTGAAGATCCCGCGCCGCACCAGCTCCTGCCCGATCGAGCGGTATTGATGCCCGTTGGCACCGCCATAGCCCACCCGGATGGTGGAGCCGTTTTCCAGGCGGATGCGGCCAGATCCTTGAATTTGAAGAAAGAACAGCTCTACCGGGTCATCCACCCAGGCAATTTCAAGACCGCGCCCTTCCATCACGCCGCTGGTCAGGATCTCGCGCCGCGGCAGCCATTGCGAGGTTTGCCGCGCTTCCGGCGGCATACGATAGACCGGATAGCGATAGCGCGCGGTCCGTACCCGCGAGCCGTTCAATTCGGGTTCAAAATAGCCGGTAAACAGCGCCTCTTTGCCGTCTTCGATCAGCACCGGGCGAAAGAACAGCTCGAAAAAGGCGCGCGCGCCACTGTCATCGGCATTCTGCGCCATGGCGCAGAGGGATTGCCAATCCGAGCCCTCCATATCCATGCAGGTTTCACGGAACACGCGCAGCGCTTCGACGTGGTTGTCGAGATCCCAGTCCGGCAGATCGGCAAAGCTCAGAATACGATGAGACGGTTCGATCGTGGATTGCGCCCCGGCGCTGGAACAGACGGCTACAGTCAGACAGACCGCGCCCAATCCCCGCCGAAGCGCCCCGGTCATGCGTCCGTCGCCACCAACAGCCAGTTCGGATCGTCCCGCCCCATCTGGCGCGAGAAGGTCCAGGTGTCTTTTTGACGTTTGACTGCTTTTGGATCGCCCTCGATGATTTCGCCGCTGCGATCCCGCACAACGGAGGTCAGCTCGCCCACGAAACGCACGGTGATCTCGGCGGTTGACGTTGCGGCATCAAAGGTCGCGTCCGCGATGGCGGTTTCGCGCACCCCGATGAACTCCGCGTCGATGCTCAGCCCCTGGTCTTCACGCGCGGCGACCGCATCCACGAAGCTCTGGAAGATTTCATCCGAGATGAACGGTTGAATACCGTCCAGCTCGCCGGTTTCAAACCCCATCAGGATCATCTCGTAGGCACCGCGTGCGCCCTGCACGAACTCCGCCACCTGAAACGAGGAATCCGCGCGCTTCATGTCCGCCAGAGCAAAGGCCGCTGCGGTGCCTTCATCGACATAGGCCACGATATCATCGTCCGGGCTGCCTTCGATCACTTCGAACTTGCGATCAGGTTTCCGGGTTTCGAGATCCGACAAGGGCGGTTTTTCAAACCCCTCCCGTGTCCCCAAAACGCTTTTCAGGCGCAGGATCAAAAACACCGCGATACCGGCCAGAACCAAAAGCTCTATCAAGGGCGACTCCATTTGTACCTCTTCGTCCGTCAGGACCTGTTGGTTTGAAACCAACGCGTTCTGCTCTTATGTAGGTGACAGGCGGGATCAAGTCCACCGTTCTGCCCCAAGGAGAGAACACCTATCATGCCCCTTTTTCTGGCTTTTTTGCTGGTTCCAATCATTGAAATCGCCCTGTTTATACAGGTCGGTGGGTTAATTGGCCTGTTTCCGACGCTTTTGATCGTCGTGCTGACCGCCATTCTCGGCACCTGGCTGGTGCGCAGGGAGGGCCGCATCGCTTTGGGGCAGGTTCGCAATTCTTTTGAACAGCTGTCCGACCCGACTGAACCGCTCGCCCATGGGGCAATGATCCTGCTTGCAGGCGCGCTGCTGCTGACGCCCGGCTTTTTTACAGACGCGATCGGCTTTCTGCTGTTGATCCCCGGATTTCGCACCCGGGCCTTTGCCTATCTGCGCAGCAAGGTCACCGTGGCCCGTTTCCAGATGGGCACCGCGCCCGGGTCGGGGCCGCATCGACCGTCTGGCCGCGGGCAAGGTACGGGCGACGTGATCGACGGCGACTATGAAGACGTGACGCCCCGTCCGCCGTCGGATCGGCCCTCCGGTTGGGTTGAAGGCCCTAAATAAGACTTTGAGGAAGCCTTCCCAAACTGCTAAGCACGCAACGAAAAGATAACTTCAGGAGATTTCCATGGCCGAAAATGGCGCAGCAACCGCAGAGGGCGCGGGTCAACCGCAAGTCCAGATGAACATCCTCGGGCAGTTCATCCGGGATATGTCCTTTGAGAATGTGATGGCCCAAAAAGGCGTCGGCGGCGAAGTTCAGCCCGACGTGAGCGTGCAGGTCGCGCTGGACGCCAAGAAGCGCAGCGCGGAAAACCAGTACGAAGTCATCACCAAGCTCAACATCGAGTCCAAGAACAAGGCCGGTGGCGAGACCCTGTTTCTTCTGGAACTGGAATATGTTGGCATCTTCAACATCTCGGGCGTGCCGGAAGAGCAGCTGCATCCCTTCCTTCTGATCGAATGCCCGCGCATGCTGTTCCCCTTCCTGCGCCGCATCGTGTCCGACGTCAGCCGCGACGGTGGCTTCCCGCCGCTGAACCTGGACAACATTGATTTTGTTGCGATCTACCGCAACGAGCTGGCGCGTCGTCAGTCGCAAACCGAAGCAGCCGGCGAAGTTCCGAACTGAGCCGACCAGCTGACCAAATGACCAGAGAGCGCCGCACCACCGGGTTGCGGCGCTTTTTTATTCGGCAGCAGCCTTCCAGAGGGCGGCGTCGCCAAGTTTATCGACAAAGGCCTCATGCGCGGCCTTTTCCTCGGCCGTCAGCCGCGCGGGCAGGGGGCTGGGGCGTGGTGTCGGACGCCAATTGCTATCCACGTCAGTCTGACCGCCCGACGACTGCGTCGAGAGGCCGAAATCAGGCTGCCGGCCACCGATCAGCTCCAGATAGACCTCGGCGAGGATTTCCGAGTCAAGGAGCGCGCCGTGCAGGGTCCGGTTGGAGTTATCAATGCTGAACCGACGACACAGCGCGTCCAGTGTCGCGGGAGAGCCGGGAAAGCGTTTGCGCGCCATCGCCAGCGTGTCGATCGCCTGATCCATCGGCAACTGTGGCAGGTTGAGCCAGCCCAGTTCCGCGTTCAGGAATTTCATATCAAAGCTGGCGTTATGGATGACCAGCTTGGCGTCGCGCACAAAATCCAGGAACTGCTGTCCCACGGCGGCAAACAGCGGCTTGTCCTTCAGCGTGACCTGACCGGGGCCCGCAGGTTGCGGCGGCTCCAGAAGATCCGGGCCGATCCCGTGCACGCCAAAGGCCTCCTGCGGCATCGACCGCTGGGGGTTGATATAGACGTGAAAGGTTTCGCCCGTCGGCATGTGGTTGAACAGCTCGACCGCGCCGATTTCCACGATGCGATCCCCGGAGAAGGGATCAAAGCCGGTGGTTTCCGTATCCAGTACGATTTCACGCATGCGTCATCCTCCGCCGAATATCTGCGAGTATCTCGTCCACCTGCGCGCGCGCGTGGTCGAGCGTATCGGTTTCAATCCTGTAATCGCTCTTTGCGAGCTTCTGTTCAATCGGCATCTGTTTCGCCAGGATCTGCGCGAACTGTGCTTGCGTCATCGTGCCCCGCTCCAGCACCCGCGCCCGTTGGCTGGCGGCATCCACATAGACGCAGGCGACCGCATCCATCGCGGCCTCGCCCCCGGTTTCAAAGAGCAGCGGGACATCGAAGACAAGGATATCCGCCTGCGCGTTTGCGCGAAACTGCTCGCGGTCGGCCTGCACCAGCGGGTGGACAATGGATTCGATTGCGGAAAGAACGGTTTTATCTTTTGATATCAGATCCTTGAGGATATCGCGATCCACATGACCCGCCGCTGTTGCCTGCGGATACAGCGCCCGGATCGGGGCAACCGCCGCGCCACCGACGGCATAGAGCCGGTGCACGGCGGCATCGGCATCCCAGACCTCGCAGCCTGCGTCAGCAAACAGCCGGGCAGTGGTGGATTTGCCCATGCCGATGGAACCTGTCAGCCCAAGCGCGAAACTCATGCAAGCACGGCGTCCCGGGTCTCGTCGTTGATTTCCGGCTGATGGGCGAACCAGCGCTCAAATCCTGGAACCGCCTGATGGAGCAACATACCAAGACCATCAACCGTGTGGCAGCCCGCCGCCTCGGCCGCCAACAAAAGCTCTGTCTTCAGTGGGGTGTAGACCAGATCGGTCACCACGGTGCTCGGCTGCAACCCGTCCAGCGGCACCCGCAAGCGGCGCTGCCCGACCATGCCGAGCGACGTTGTGTTCACCACCAGCGCTGCATCCTCGATGATATTGCCGGCCTGCACCCAATCGACCACTCGAATGCGTTTGCCGAACATTCTGGCAAATTCCTCGGCCCGTTCGCGGGTCCGGTTGGTGATGCGGATCTCGGGCACGCCCGCCTCCACCAGCGAGGCGACGACCGCACGGCTTGCGCCACCTGCACCAAAGACGGTCGCGGGGCCGGATTTTGGATCCCAGTCCGGGGCACCCTGATGCAGGTTGGTGATAAAGCCATAGCCGTCGGTGTTATCTGCCACGATGCTGCCGTCCTCACGGAAGATCAACGTATTGGCCGCGCCCATCAGCTTTGCGCGATCGGTGACCTTATCAGCGATCTCCATGATCGCTTCTTTATGCGGGATCGTCACATTGGCGCCGACAAACCCCATCCTGGGCATCATCCGCACCACCGCTTCCAGGTCTTCGGGCTCCACATGCATGGGCACGTAATGCCCCTTGATGCCATAGGTCCGAAGCCAGTGACCATGAAGTTGCGGGGATTTTGAATGGGCGATCGGACAGCCGATCACACCGGCCAGCGGGATTTTTTCTTCACTCATTGTTCGATAATCCCCTGTAATCCCAGATAGTTCATGAGTTCCAACATCGGCAATCCCAAAACATTAAAGTAGCTGCCGTCAATGGTCGTAAACAGCCGCACGCCTTCTTCTTCCAGCTTGTAGCCCCCGACCGCGTGCCGAATGCTGTCCCAGTTGCGCGCGACATAGCCCTCCAGATAGTGATCGCTGGCCTGGCGCATGACAAGCCGCACCTGACCAACATGCCGCCACAACGGTTGACCGTCCCGATAGATCACCGCCGCAGACAAGAGCATATGACGTTTGCCGCGCATGTCCATCAGCTGCTGCAAGGCCTGTTCCGGGGTTTGCGGTTTCGATAACAGCCGCCCCTCGAAATCCAGCACCTGGTCACAGCCCAGAACCATCACGCCCGGATGGCGACCGGAGACCTTGCGGGCTTTTGCTTCGGCAAGGGCATCGGCAATATCCCGGGGCGCTGCCTCTTCGGCGCGCAATGCCGCCTTGATGGCGTCTTCATCGACGCGGGCGACCTCCACCTGGAAGTCAACATGCGCCTGTCGCAGCAGTTGGGCGCGGATCTCGGAGCCGGAAGCGAGCAGGATGTGGGTATTCATGTGGACAACCCTATGGGAAAACCTCTGATCAGTCAGGGACGTTTTGTATGATTTTCCCGGCTCAGCGCAAGGGTGGGACAACTCTCGAAATCTCACCTGAGTCGTCCGCGATTCCTCCCTCCGGTATTGGGATAACTTTCCGATCGTGGATAACTGACTTGTCCAAGTTTCTCCCGGCCTTATCCCCAAGTTCATCTTTGTAAATATTTTGTTAACGGCCTTATTTTATATGACGTTAACGACTTGTTCACCATGATGGCGGGAATAAGGCAGCGATTTTGTCCACCCTGTGAAGAACCCCGGTGAAGACTCAGTAATCCACCGATTTGAGGGTGCACTACAAAAACATCATCCTTATAAACTTATTAATTTATATAGGGTGGGTCATCGGACCTGACCGCAAAGAGGATACCGGGATGGACCTGACCGATCTGATGTTCACGCTGTACCCATACGTGAAGTCGCTCCATATCATGGCGGTGATCAGCTGGATGGCCGGGCTCTTCTATCTGCCCCGTCTGTTCGTGTATCACGTGGAAGAGGCTCAGAAAGTTGACGCTGTGACGCCGATCTTCCTCACTATGGAGCACAAGCTCCTGAAGGTGATCATGGGCCCAGCGAGCGTGGTGACCTGGCTGGCAGGGCTGTTCATGGTGTTTACACCGGGGATCGTGGATTGGTCTTACCTCTGGCCCTGGACCAAAGGCGCATCGGTGATCGCAATGACATGGTTTCACCATTGGCTGATCTGGCGTCACAAGGACTTCAACGCGGGTCAAAACAGGCTCACAGGGCGCCAGTATCGCATGATGAACGAGGTGCCGACCTTGCTGATGGTGGTGATCGTGGTCTCGGTGATCTTCAAGTTCTAACGCGGGGTTTGACTCGTAAGGCGGAACCGACTACTTAGCGACAAAGCGGTCCCGTCCGGGAATCCCGCATCTTCCGTATTTTATACTGTGACGCCCTCTGTTGGCAGAGGGAACAAGGGCCATGTGCATATGACCGAGCAATCTCTCAATCTTTCCGATCTCAAGGCGCAAAGCCCCAAATCTCTTCTGTCCCTCGCCGAAGAGTTGGAGATCGAAAACGCCTCCACCATGCGCAAGGGTGAGATGATGTTCCAGATCCTGCGTGAACGCGCGGATGAGGGCTGGAACATCGGCGGCGACGGGGTGCTCGAAGTGCTCCAGGACGGGTTCGGGTTTCTGCGCTCGCCAGAGGCCAACTATCTGCCGGGCCCGGATGATATCTATGTGTCGCCCGAGATGATCCGCCAGTGGTCTCTGCGCACCGGTGACACCGTTGAGGGTCAGATCAAGGCGCCGCTGGAAAATGAGCGCTATTTCGCACTGACCGCAGTGACAAAAATCAACTTCGAAGCGCCGGAAAAAGCCCGTCACAAGATCGCCTTTGACAACCTGACGCCGCTCTATCCTGACGAGCGTATGAACATGGAGATCCAGGATCCCACCGTGAAGGACCGTTCCGCGCGGGTGATTGATCTGGTCTCTCCGATCGGCAAAGGCCAGCGGTCACTGATCGTGGCGCCGCCGCGGACCGGCAAGACGGTTCTTCTGCAAAATATTGCCCATTCGATCGAGCGGAACCACCCGGAATGCTATCTGATCGTTCTGTTGATCGACGAACGCCCGGAAGAGGTGACGGATATGCAGCGCTCGGTAAAGGGCGAAGTTGTTTCCTCCACCTTTGACGAACCCGCCGCCCGCCACGTTGCGGTTTCGGAAATGGTGATCGAAAAAGCCAAACGTCTGGTAGAGCATAAACGAGATGTTGTGATTCTTCTCGACTCCATCACAAGACTTGGTCGCGCCTTCAACACGGTTGTGCCGTCCTCCGGCAAGGTTCTGACCGGTGGTGTGGACGCGAATGCCCTGCAACGCCCCAAGCGTTTCTTTGGTGCTGCCCGGAATATCGAGGAAGGTGGTTCGCTGACCATCATCGCGACCGCCCTGATTGATACAGGCAGCCGGATGGATGAAGTGATCTTTGAAGAGTTCAAAGGCACCGGTAACTCGGAAATCGTGCTGGATCGTAAAATCGCAGACAAACGCGTGTTCCCGGCGATCGACATCCTTAAATCCGGCACCCGGAAAGAGGATCTTCTGGTCGATAAGGGCGATCTGGCCAAGACCTTTGTTCTGCGGCGTATTCTCAACCCGATGGGCACCACGGATGCGATCGAGTTCCTGTTGTCAAAGCTCAAACAGACCAAATCGAACGCAGAGTTCTTTGACTCGATGAACACCTAAACGGGGCAGGGCGGAGAAAGAGGCCATCCCATGGATACGATCTTTGCGTTGGCCACCGCTCAGGGTAAGGCCGGTGTTGCCGTCATTCGGGTATCTGGCCCGGATGCGATCACGGTCGGCAATAAGCTAACTGGCAACAAACTGCCCGGGCGCGGCATGACATTTTCAACCCTTCGCGATGCGCAAGGGGAGACCCTGGACAGTGGGATTGTTCTGTCCTTTTCTGCTCCCGATAGCTTTACCGGTGAAAATATTGTTGAATTTCAAGTACATGGAAGCACCGCCGTTGTTTCCGCCCTGTTAGATGAACTGCAACGTTCAGATCTGGCGCGCTTGGCCGAGCCCGGGGAGTTCACCCGCCGCGCGTTGGAGAACGGAAAGCTGGACCTGACGCAAGTCGAGGGGCTAGCTGATCTTATCGACGCCGAAACCGAAGCGCAGCGCAAACAAGCGCAGGTTATTCTGTCTGGAGCGCTTGGACAGCGCGCAGAGGTCTGGCGGCAAGACCTCATTCGTGCGGCCTCTCTAATCGAGGTTACGATCGACTTTGCAGACGAAGAGGTGCCAGTTGACGTGACCCCGGAAGTTCACGCGCTTCTGTCGTCCGTCCTGGCCGATCTCGAAAGAGAGGCGGCAGGCGTCGGAATTGCGGAACGGATTCGTCATGGTTTCGAGGTCGCGATCGTGGGGTCGCCAAATGTTGGAAAATCTACGCTTCTCAATGCGTTAGCAGGACGGAAGGCGGCAATAACCTCAGAATTTGCCGGTACAACCCGCGACGTTATCGAAGTCAGAATGGACTTGGCTGGGCTGCCTGTCACCCTGTTGGATACGGCGGGTTTGCGGCAGACAGATGATCATGTTGAGGGCATTGGAATCGAATTGGCCCGGGAGCGGGCCCGTACCGCCGATATCCGCGTCTTCCTCGTTGAAGCTGATGAGAATCTCGACGTTCCCTTCATGGCTGGCGATATTCGTCTTCTGCCAAAAGCAGACCTGCGAGAAGATTCTGATACCGCGATTTCAGGAGTGTCAGGGCAGGGGATCGATTCGTTGATTTCACATCTCTCGTCGACGTTGAAGAATCGCTCTATCCATGATGGGATAGCGACACGCGCGCGTCACCGCGAGACGCTCAACCGCGCATGCGAGAGCTTATCATCCGCAATTGACGTTCTTGGACGAGGGCCAGATCTGTACGAATTGGCAGCCGAAGACATGAGATCGGCTATTCGGTCGTTGGAGCTTCTCGTCGGACGAATAGACGTTGAAAATCTCTTGGATGAGATTTTCTCCAGTTTTTGCCTAGGAAAATGAGGAGTGTTTCACGTGAAACATTCGCAGTTTGATGTAATCGTTGTAGGTGGCGGACACGCCGGCACCGAGGCGGCCCACGCGGCAGCTCGGATGGGGGCAAATACCGCGCTGGTCACCCTGCGCCGCGATGGGATCGGTGTGATGTCCTGCAATCCGGCGATCGGGGGCCTTGGAAAAGGCCATCTCGTCCGAGAAATTGACGCTCTGGATGGGATAATGGGTCGCATGGCTGATCTTGCTGGCATCCAGTTTCGCCTCCTAAACCGGCGAAAAGGCCCGGCCGTACAAGGCCCTCGAGCGCAGGCAGACCGAGCGATCTATCAACGCGAATCACTCCGCGCGACTGAAGAACAGGAAAATCTCACCATCGTTGAAGGCGAGGTGACAGATTTCATCATGACAGATAGCCATACGGTATCTGGAGTGATCTTGGCAGACGGGCTAACTTTGTCTGCGCAGGCTGTAGTATTGACGTCCGGCACCTTCCTGAACGGAATTATCCATATTGGTGATGTCTCCAGGCCAGGCGGTCGGATGGGCGATAGGCCGTCGGTAAAGCTGGCTGAACGGCTCGCCGGCTTTGACCTGCCACTGGGCCGATTGAAGACGGGAACCCCGCCGCGCTTGGATGGAAAGACGATAAACTGGGATATTCTTGATCATCAACCTGGTGACGATGATCCAACGATGTTCTCTTTCCTCAATACCAAACCGAGTGCACGCCAGATTTCTTGTGGTATCACACATACCAATGAACAAACGCACGAGATCATACGGAGCAACCTCGACCGATCTGCGATGTATGGCGGACATATAGAAGGTATTGGACCTCGATATTGTCCGTCCATTGAAGATAAGGTCGTCCGATTTGCAGAAAAGACATCGCATCAGATCTTCCTCGAACCAGAAGGTCTGGAGGATGATACGGTTTATCCAAACGGCATTTCGACAAGCCTCCCAGAAGACGTTCAACTCGACTATGTGCGTTCGATCGTCGGGCTCGAACATGCGAAAATCCTTCAGCCGGGTTACGCGATCGAATACGACTATGTGGACCCAAGGGCACTGAAGCATACGCTAGAATTGCGCTCAGTTGATGGGCTGTTTCTCGCCGGTCAGATTAATGGCACAACAGGTTACGAGGAAGCGGCCGCGCAGGGGCTGGTCGCGGGGCTCAATGCGGCTGCGAAAGCCAAGAGACAGGAGGCGATCACATTCAGCCGATCATCCAGCTATATCGGGGTGATGATTGACGATCTGACAACGCGCGGCGTTACTGAACCATATAGAATGTTCACTTCGAGAGCGGAGTTTCGCTTGTCGCTGAGGGCCGACAATGCCGACCAGCGACTGACCCCGATGGGTATTGAGATTGGTTGTGTGGGTGAGGAGAGACGAGCTGTCTTTCTGGAAAAAGATCGCAAGTTGGACAGAGCGAGGACGCAGCTAACTGGGTCCACTTTTACACCCAAAGATCTCGCCGTCGCTGGAATTAAGGTGAATCAAGACGGAAACAAGCGGAACGGCATGGATGTCCTGGCATTTCCCGAGACGAGTTTTGAGGACATCCTGCGTCTTCTACCCGACCTCTCTGAAACGTCTCACGATATACGGGAACAATTGATGCGAGAGTCCCTGTATGCCAATTATATTGATCGACAAAAAAGAGAAGTTGAAGCGATGCAACGTGATGAAATGCACGCGATTCCCGCCGACTTTTCCTACGTGATCGATGGGTTGTCGACCGAACTTCAGCAGAAGCTCTCCAAGGCAAAACCCGAGAACATCGCCCAAGCTGCGCGGATTGATGGCATTACCCCCGCGGCACTGGCGCTCATCCTATCGGTGCTAAAGCGGCGGGTCAGAGAAGGCGCGAAGCAAGCATGAGTGTGCTGGCGATTACATCTCGATATGATGTTTCACGTGAAACACTCGAGCGTCTTCAGATCTATGTCGCAACACTGGAAAAGTGGAATCCGCGCATTAATCTTGTATCTAAGCGAAGCCTCGAGGATATCTGGACGCGTCATATTCTTGACAGTGTCCAGATATATAAGGCCGTCGAGCCTTCACACTCCTGGGTGGATCTCGGAAGCGGGGGAGGGTTGCCGGGAATCGTCGTGGCGATCCTCGCTGCAGAGGCGTCTCCTGATACGATAGTAACGCTGGTCGAGAGCGATCAAAGAAAGTCCGCATTTCTTCGGAGTGCCGCTCGCGAATGCGGCATCAAGATATCGGTCAAGTCAGAGCGAATCGAGAGCATTGATCCTCTTCGTGCCGATGTTCTTTCGGCACGCGCCCTCGCTGATCTCTCGGATCTATTGGCCTATTCAGAACAGCATCTCGCAAGCGACGGGACTGCGGTGTTTCCGAAAGGGGCAAGCTGGAAAAAAGAAGTGGATAACGCGCGCAAACGTTGGAGCTTTGATTGGGAAGGTATTACAAGTGTAACTGAGCCAGAGGCTGTCATTCTCAAGATCAGGGGAGTAAAGCGTGCCTGAATTTTCCCGTTTTGGAAATCCAAGGATCATCGCGATCGCCAACCAAAAAGGCGGAGTTGGAAAGACCACGACGGCGATCAATCTCGCTGCCGCGTTGGTAGAAGAGGGGATGCGCGTTCTTCTTGTTGATCTTGATCCGCAAGGCAATGCCTCGACCGGCCTTGGTATCGACGTAGATCACAGAACGCACACGACCTACGATCTGCTGGTAGAATCCGCAGATCTAAAGGATGTTATTCGGCAAACGGAAATGGATGACCTGTGCATCGTTCCGGCAACTGTCGATCTGAGCTCTGCGGATATTGAACTTATCTCCAATGAAAAACGCAGCTATCTTCTGCACGATGCACTTCGGCAGCCTGCTATGGCGGAGTACGATTGGGACTATATCCTGATTGACTGCCCGCCGTCTTTGAACCTGCTGACAGTGAATGCGATGGTCGCGGCGCATTCCGTTCTTATTCCGCTGCAAAGTGAATTTTTTGCGTTGGAAGGTCTCTCTCAACTGATGTTGACGATCAGAGAAGTGCGGCAGGCGGCGAATCCCGCGCTGAGAATTGAGGGCGTCGTGCTAACGATGTATGATCGACGCAATAACCTGTCGCAGCAGGTCGAACAGGACGCGCGCGAAAACCTTGGCGATTTGGTCTTCCGCACAAAGATTCCGCGAAATGTCCGCGTGAGCGAGGCGCCATCATATGCCATGTCGGTTTTGAACTATGATACCTCATCCCTGGGGGCAAAGGCGTATCGGCAATTGGCAGCAGAGTTGGTTGCAAATCATCAAAAAATTGCGGCAGAATAAAAAATACGGGGGCAAATAATGGCAGATAATAAATCCAAACCGCGCGGGCTTGGCCGTGGATTGTCAGCGTTGATGGCAGATGTGAATGCTGAGCCTGTCAGCACCGAGGCGAGCCGGCTCCCTCGAAATGCAGAGATCCTGATCCCGATCGAGAAGGTACAAGCGAACCCAGATCAGCCGCGACGGCAGTTTTTGCAAGAAGATCTGGATGATCTGACCGCCTCGATTAAAGAGAAGGGCGTGTTGCAGCCTTTGATCGTGCGTCCGCGCGATGGCGGTCAATATGAGATCGTGGCCGGGGAACGCCGCTGGCGCGCGGCACAAGCCGCCCAGTTGCATGAAGTTCCCGTGCTTATTCGCGAGTATTCCGATGTGGAAATGCTCGAAGTGGCGATTATCGAGAATATTCAGCGCTCTGATCTGAATGCGCTGGAGGAGGCGCAAAGCTATAAACAGCTGATGGACAAGTTCGGCCATACGCAGGAGAAAATGGCCGAAGCGCTTGGCAAGAGCCGCAGCCATATCGCGAACCTGGTGCGGCTGCTGCATCTGCCAAAGGATGTGCAAGAGTTGGTCCTGGACCGGAAGCTGTCGGCCGGACACGCCCGCGCCTTGATCACCTCTGACAATGCGTCTGAACTTGCCAAGAAAATCGTCAAGGGTGGCCTGTCTGTGCGCGCGACCGAAGCATTGGTCAAGAAGGATGCTGCGGGACCAAGCACATCCGCGCCGAGAAAGCAAAAGACCCAGGCTGAGAAGGATGCGGATACAAAGGCGTTGGAGAGTGATCTGTCGGCGATGATCCGCATGAAAGTGTCGATTGATCATAAACCGGGAGGGGAATCTGGCGTGCTTACGATTTCCTATGAAACCCTGGATCAACTCGACGATATTTGTAATCTGCTTAGCCGTTAGGGCGCGACCAGATAAATATCATGACCCCACCCAATGTGATCGCTTGGATAAGCAAGACATGGATGGGGAGCTTTAGGATAAGCGACAGTAAAAAGACGGCGGCAACGGAAACGGTTGCCGCCTTTTTTGCGCTTGGCCGGATGGCGCCGTGTTCGTTCCAGTCAACGATTGCGGGGCCAAAGGTCCTGTGGGATAGCAACCAAGCGTGAAGTCGTTCCGAAGAGCGCGCGAAGAAAAATGCGGCCAACAGCAGGAAGGGAACCGTGGGAAGGAGGGGAAGGGCGATTCCTATCAATGCAAAAAGAACGCTGAGCAAGCCGAGGCAAAGATAGAGAAACTTCATTTTTCAATCCGTCAGAAGGTCTCGCAGAACCGCATTTAGAACAGCGCGCCCTGCGGAGGTAGCGCGAAGACGGTTGCAGTCCAGCGTTATCATGCCGATCTCTTGCAGCTCTTGCAGCTCTTGGAGCTTCTTGGCGGATAGCGGCGCACCCGCAAGTGTTGCATGGCGATCCATATCCAACCCCTCATGTAGACGCATTCCCATCATGAGGTGTTCGACGACCTGATCCTCCATAGACAGGAGCTCTCGTGTCGGGGTGCCGTCTCCCTTCTTGACGGCGTTCAGCCATGCACCAGGCGCGGTTGGTGTCTCGGTCGCGTAGCGTTGACCGGCAATCGTCAAACGTCCATGCGCGCCGGGGCCGATTCCGACATAATCGCCATATCGCCAATAGATCTGGTTATGTCGGCTTTCGGCGCCGGGGATCGCGTGATTGGAAATCTCATAGCCGGGCAGGCCGTGGGCGGCGCAGATGTCTTGCGTTGCGAGATACATATCCGCCGCCGTGTCATCCGTGGGCAGGTCGCGCAGCTTGCCACGAGCATAGCGATCACCAAAGGCGGTGCCGGTTTCGATCGTCAACTGATAGAGCGACAGATGGTCGATTGCCATGTTGAGCGCCTCTGACAGTTCGGCCTGCCAGGCGTCTAGGGTTTGTCCCTGGCGGGCATAGATCAGGTCGAAACTCACGCGGTCAAAGCAATGGCGTGCGATGTCAAAAGCCTTGCGCGCTTCCTCGACCGAGTGAATTCGGCCAAGGCGGCGCAGATCCTCGTTGTTCAGCGCCTGAATGCCCATGGAGATCCGATTTACGCCTGCATCACGGTAGCCAGCAAAGCGTCCGGCCTCGACCGATCCGGGATTGGCCTCCAGCGAGATTTCAATGTCATTGGCAAAGGGCCAGATATCCTGGGCAGTCTCGATCACGGCGGCGACGGTGTCCGGGTGCATCAGGGAAGGGGTGCCGCCGCCGAAGAAGATACTGTTGAGCAGACGGTTTGGCAGCAGCGCGCCCATACGGCGGAGTTCGGTCTGATAGGCGGTCACCCAGGCTGACTGATCAATCTGGGAAACCACATGGCTGTTGAAATCGCAGTAGGGGCATTTGGCCTGACAAAACGGCCAATGCACGTAGAGCCCAAAGCCCCCGTTGCGCCAATCATCCACCGAAACAGCTCTGCACAAATTGCGCCAGCGCACGGCCACGGTGGCTGATCCGGTTTTTCTCCGACTTGTCCATCTCGGCGCAGGTGATGTCATAGCCGTCGGGCATGAACATCGGGTCATAGCCAAAGCCATGTTCGCCGCGGATGGGCCAGACCAGAGTGCCGGGCATCACGCCCTCAAAGATCTCGTCATGGCCGTCGGGCCAGGCGAGAACAAGGGTGCAGCGGAACTGTGCCGTGCGGGGGGCGTCGGGACCTTTTGCGGTAATTTCATCATTGGCGCGGGTCATCGCCATCATGAAATCACGGCCATTGCCGGTTTCGGCCCAATCGGCGGTATAGACACCGGGAGCCCCGTCAAGCGCGTCGATGGTGATGCCGCTGTCATCGGACAGGGCGGGCAGGCCGGTTGCCTTGGCTGCGGCATGGGCCTTGATCCGTGCGTTGCCGACAAAGGTGTCTTCGGTCTCTTCCGGCTCGGGCAGCTCCATCGCGGCGGCACCAACGACCTTGACGCCAAAGGGGGCGAGGATCTCTGTGATCTCGCCCAGCTTGCCTTTGTTATGGGTGGCGACCAGCAATGTGTCGCCGTCGAATTTGCGGGTCATGCGCAGGCTGCCTTTTGCATCTCCGCCAATTGCGCGGTGCCTTCTGTGGCCAAGTCCATCAGCTGGTTCATCTGATCACGCGAGAAGACGGAGCCTTCGGCGCTCATTTGGACTTCGATCAACTTGCCGGAGCCGGTCATGATGAAATTGCCATCCACGCCTGCTTCGGAATCTTCGGGGTAGTCCAGATCGAGCACCGGCTGGCCAGCGTAGATGCCGCAGGAAATCGCCGAGACCGGATCCACCAGCGGATCCATTTTGCCGTCGCCGATCTTCATCAGCTTGTTGACCGCCAGCCGCAGCGCGACCCAACCGCCAGTGATAGAGGCGCAGCGGGTGCCGCCATCGGCTTGCAGCACGTCGCAGTCCACGGTGATTTGACGCTCTCCCAGGGCAACACGATCCACGCCGGCGCGCAGGGCACGGCCGATCAGACGCTGGATTTCAACGGTGCGGCCGCCTTGCTTGCCCGAGGCGGCCTCGCGGCGCATGCGGGTGTTGGTGGCGCGGGGCAGCATGCCGTATTCGGCGGTTACCCAACCCAGGCCGGAGCCTTTGATAAAGGGGGGGACGCGGTCCTCGATCGTGGCGGTGCACAAGACATGGGTGTCGCCCATCTTGATCAGGCAGGAACCTTCTGCATGTTTGGTAAAGCCGGTCTCGATCGAGACGGCGCGCATTTCATTCAGGGCACGTCCGGAGGGTCGCATGGGGATATCCTTTTGTTGTTGCCCGTCGATACCGCTCGGGGGGTTGGCGATGCAAGGGTCATTGACCATATCTAGCGAAGCGCTTTAGTGACAATGAGAGGCTAAGGTTGGCGGAATACGTCGGGAGTGCCATGACTGATCCAAATTCCATTCTGCAGGAGATGAACGAACGTTCGCGCGAAGTCTTTCGGCTTCTGGTGGAAAGCTATCTCGAAAGCGGCGGGCCGGTGGGCAGCCGCACCTTGACCCGATCACTGAGCGAAAAGGTCAGCGCTGCCACGGTGCGCAACGTGATGCAGGATTTGGAATATCTTGGTCTGTTGGACAGCCCGCATGTCAGCGCGGGGCGTATTCCGACGCAGATGGGCTTACGGCTGTTTGTCGATGGCCTGTTGCAGATGGGCGATCCCAACTCCCAGGACCGCGAGATGATTGACCGCACGTTGGGGAACAACTCCAGCGACGTTGGCGGCATGCTGGATCGGGTCGGAGCGGCGCTGTCGGGGGTGACCCATGGGGCCTCGCTGGTGTTGACGCCGAAATACGAGGCCGAGCTGCGCCATATCGAGTTTGTCTCGCTGGCGCAGGATCGGGCCCTGGTTGTGCTGGTGTTCTCGGATGGCCACGTGGAAAATCGTTTGTTCACGCCGCCGCCGGGGCAAACCCCGAGCTCGATGCGGGAGGCGGCGAATTTTCTCAACGCGATGATCGACGGGCGAACCCTGAGCGATGTGCGGGTGGATGTTCAGGCCGAGATCGAGAAACGGCGTCAGGAAATCGACACGCTGGCCAGCGATATGATCGAGAGCGGCCTTGCCGCATGGGAAGACGAGGGCAGCGATCAGGCCCGTTTGATCGTGCGCGGTCGGGCGAATCTCCTCTCTGAGGATGGCGCGCCGGACGAGTTGGAGAAGATCCGCACCCTGTTTGACGACCTGGAACGTAAACGAGATATTGCCGAGTTCCTCGAACTGGCCGAAGACGGCGACGGTGTACGCATTTTTATCGGCTCGGAGAACAAACTTTTCTCACTTTCGGGTTCCTCTTTGGTGGTGTCTCCCTATATGAACGCGGATCGAAAGATCATCGGTGCGGTGGGGGTCATCGGCCCCACGCGCCTGAACTACGGACGAATTGTGCCGATCGTGGACTACACGGCGCAGCTGGTTGGGAAAATGGTCTCCGACCGGAGTTAGAGGTGAATTATGGCAGAGCCCAGGAACGACGATTTTTTGGATGACATCGAGGCAGCTGAAGCCGAAGAGCTGTCGGCTCAGACCGAAGAAGTAGATGAGGAAGCGCTGGAGCTGGAAGCCCTGCGCGCCGAGCGGGACGAGTATAAGGATCGCTTTATGCGGGCGCTCGCCGATGCCGAGAACGCGCGCAAGCGTGGTGACAAGGCGCGTCGTGAAGCCGAGCAATATGGCGGCTCCAAACTGGCGCGTGACATGCTGCCGGTCTATGACAACATGAAACGCGCGCTTGAGGCCGCGACCGAGGAGCAGAAAGCGGTTTCGGCTGCGCTGATCGAAGGTGTTGAGCTGACCATGCGCGCCCTGCTGGATGTGTTCCAGAAACACGGCATGCAAGTGATCGCGCCGCAGGTGGGTGATCGTTTTGATCCTCAGGTGCATGAGGCGATGTTTGAAGCGCCGCTGCCGGGCACAAAGGCGGGCGACATTATTCAGGTCTCCACCGAGGGCTTTATGTTGCACGACCGGCTGCTGCGTCCGGCGCAGGTCGGCGTGTCGTCAGCGCCCGCATCCTGATGCGATGACGGGCCCCGCGGGGCCCGTGCCTCCGGCGGGGATATTTTTGAAAAGATGAAAGAGCGACATGCGTCAGGCAGGTCGCTCTTTTTTGTTCTGGGCTTCGTCTTTCAGCCGATAGAGCGCTTCCAGCGCCTCACGCGGGGTGAGGTCGTCGGGATTGATCTCGTCGAGCAACGTCAGGACCGGTGAGGTGGCCGCTGCTTTTGGCTGAGGCGGCGGGGCTGCGGCAAAGAGCGGCAGGTCGTCGATCTGGACCTTGCCAGCGCCGCCGCCTTTGCGGCTGCTTTCCTCCAGCATATCGAGGACATCGCGGGCACGGGCCACCACCGAGGCTGGCAAGCCGGCGAGTTGCGCAACCTGCACACCATAGGAGCGATCCGCCGCGCCTTTTTTGACCTCATGCAGGAAGATGACCTCGCCGTTCCATTCCTTGACCGTGACGGTGGCGTTGTCGACGCCGGGGAGTTTGGCGGCAAGTTGCGTCAGCTCGTGATAATGGGTGGCAAACAGCGCGCGGGATCGGTTGACCTCGTGCAGATGCTCTAGCGTAGCCCAGGCGATCGACAGCCCGTCGTAGGTTGCGGTGCCACGGCCAATTTCGTCCAGGATGACCAGGGCGCGGTCATCGGCCTGGTTGAGGATGGCGGCGGTTTCGACCATTTCGACCATGAAGGTCGAGCGTCCCCGGGCAAGGTCATCCGAGGCGCCGACACGGCTGAAGAGCTGGCTGATCATGCCGATATGCGCGGTGTCTGCCGGCACATAGCTGCCCATCTGCGCGAGCACGGCGATCAGTGCGTTCTGGCGCAGGAAGGTTGATTTACCGGCCATGTTGGGACCGGTGAGCAGCCAGACGGCGGCGCCATCCTCGGTGCTGAGGTCGCAGTCATTGGCGACAAATGTCTCGCCGCCCTGCTGCCGCAGGGCTTGTTCAACGACGGGGTGGCGCCCGCCATCCACGTGAAACGCGCGGGAGGTGTCGACGCGGGGGCGGGTCCAGTTTTCCCCCCGCGCCAGATCCGCCAGCGCTGTGACCAGATCCAGCTCGGCAAAGCCGCGTGCGGCTTGATTGAGCCGCGCCGCGCAGTCAAGAATAGCGCCAGAAAGCCTTTGATAGAGCCGCTTTTCGATCTCCAGGGCCAAATTCCCCGCATTGAGGATCTTGCTCTCGATCTCGCTCAGCTCCACCGTGGTAAATCTTACCTGATTGGCCGTGGTCTGGCGGTGGATGTAGGTTTCCGACATCGGTGCGGATTGCATTTTGCCGGCATGGGTCGCGGTGGTTTCGATGAAGTAGCCAAGCACATTGTTGTGCTTGATCTTCAGCGAGGAGATGCCGGTATGCTCGGCGTATTTCTGTTGCAGCCCGGCGATGACGGAGCGCCCCTCGTCCCGCAGGGTGCGGGCCTCGTCGAGGTCCGGGTCGAACCCGGTGGCGATGAAGCCGCCGTCGCGGGCCAGCAGTGGCGGTTCGGCGACCAAGGCGGCATCCAGCAGCGACAGAAGTTCCTCAAAGCCGCGCAGCGATTGCACGGCCTGGGTGAGCAGGGGCGCCAGATCCTGACCTTGCACGGCGCGCTCGATCTCTTCGCCCTGGGCCAGAGCGTTGCGGATGGCGGCGAGGTCGCGCGGCCCGCCACGATCCAGCGCCAGCCGGGACAGGGCCCGGTCGATATCGGGCGTCTTGCGCAAGAAGCTGCGCAGGGTCTCGCTGCGGGTGGGATCCTCAACCGCGTTATCCAGCGCGGCGAGACGATCCGTGATCACGTCGAGGCTTCGCGAGGGGCTGGACAGGCGTTGCTCCAGCAGCCGGGCACCGCCGGGGGTTACGGTCCGGTCGATCACTGACAAGAGCGACCCGGCCCGCCCACCAGAGAGGGAGCGGGTGAGTTCTAGATTGCGCCGGGTGGAAGCGTCGATCTGGACGGTGCGGTCCTCGGCCTCTTGCAGAGGGGGCTGCAACAGCGGCAGTTTGCCTTTTTGGGTGATTTCGAGATAGTCGACCACCGCGCCCATGGCGGAAATCTCGGCGCGGCTGAAGGTGCCAAAGCCGTCAAGGGCCCCGACATTAAACAGGGCGCAGAGCCGTTTTTCGGCGGCGCTGCTGTCAAAACTGGCCTTGCCGAGCGGGGTTAGCGGGATCTTGTATTCATCGGCCAGCGGGCGTGTCTCGTTATAGACCGGACCGTCGGCGACCAGCAGCTCTGACGGAGCGAGGCGGGCAAGTTCCGGGCTGAGGCGCACCCGGGCGATGGGCATCACGTGGAATACGCCGGTGGAGATATCGGCCCAGGCCAGCGCCGCCTGATCGCGCAGCTCGGCATAGGCGACCAGGAAATTGTGACGGCGGGCTTCGAGAAGGGAATCTTCGGTGAGGGTGCCGGGGGTGACCAGCCGCACCACGTCCCGTTTGACCACCGATTTGTTGCCGCGCTTCTTGGCTTCGGCGGGGCTTTCCAGCTGTTCACCGACCGCGACGCGAAACCCTTTGCGGATCAGGGTGAGCAGATAGCCCTCGGCGGCGTGGACGGGAACGCCGCACATGGGGATGTCCTGATCCTCGTGTTTGCCGCGTTTGGTGAGCGCAATATCCAGCGCTTCGGCGGCGTTGACCGCGTCCTCAAAGAACATCTCGTAGAAATCGCCCATGCGATAGAACAACAGCGCGTCTTTGTATTGCGCTTTGATCTCAAGATATTGCGCCATCATCGGCGTGACAGACATGCAAGCCCCCATTGCTCAGGTTGCATGACGTTTACATGGCTGGAGTCGCAAGGAAAACCCGACAATCCAAAAGGCCGAACCCCGCTTGCGCAGAGTTCGGCCCAAGTGTCAGATCGGAGCGCTGCTCAGGAATAGAGCGAGCGCAACGAGCCTGGCGAGGCATTGGCGATCGACAGTGACAAACCGCCAAGTTGGCTCTGTGCGTCCAATGCGCTGTAGCGGGCAGAGGCGTCTTCCATATCGGTGTCTGTGAGCTCACTGATGCCCATTTGAACCGCATCGCTCAGCTTGTTCATAAAGACATCCTGCTCCGCCATTTGCTGTGCGCTGGCGCCAAGCGAGGCGGCGCTGTCGGTGGCATAGCGCAGGAAGCCCTCGATTTCGCCCAGAGCGGTGCGCGCCGAGGCCGCATCGGTGATCGTGGTGCGATTGTTGATGTCAAAACTCGCGCTGCCTTCGAAATCGACGCTGTCCACGGTGATTGACGAGAGCGTTGGTGCATCATCGCCGGAACGATCCTGTGACGCCGCGACCGAAAGGCTGGTGCCGCCATTGCCATCTGTATCGGTGGCCAAGAGATTGACGCCGTTGAAGCCCGAGGAGGAGATGATCGTGTTGATCTGCTCGGTTTTCTGGGCCAGCTGCTCTTCGATCATGGAATAATCGGCGGTGCCGCTATTGGCCCGGATGGTCAGCTCTTTCATGTCGGTGAGCAGGGAGGTGATTTGCTCCGCCCCGGCGGAGGCAACCGCAACGGTGGCCTCGCCGACGTTCAACCCTTGCGACGTGGCCTCGAAGCCGGCCAGATCGGATCCCATGACTTCGGAAATGGCCCAGATCGCCGCGGCATCCTTGGCGTGGTCCACCTCCTTGCCAGTGGAGATATCTTCCTGGACTTCTTCCTTCTCGACGTTTTTGTCCGTCAATATCCTCAGCGCGATCTCCGCGCCGGGATTGGTATTTATACTTGTCATATCTGCACCCCTAAAACTGGTACTTGGTATGCGTGAAGATTGGCCTCGCCCGGATGTTCCAGACAAGGCGGGGAGGCCTTCTGACATATGCAGTCGACAGATCCGCCGCTGCGCCACTCGACGCGCAAGTGCACTCATTACTCACCATGGAAATATAGCACTGCAGGGCCTGAAATGGGGCGAAACTTTGACAAACCCTTTCAGGTTTAAGTTATGATTTGAGCAAAATCTTAATTGTCGAATTGATACGGCAGTGGATTGAGGGGGGCTCTTGGCTGGGATATGACTGTTTCGGAGTAGGAGAGGACAGAGACCAACATGCCCAAAGCGAAGATCACCAACGAAGAGGCGCTGGCCTTTCACCTGGAGCCCACACCGGGCAAATGGGAAGTGACCGCAACGGTGCCCATGACCACCCAGCGCGACCTGTCGCTGGCCTATAGTCCTGGCGTGGCGGTCCCCTGCGAGGCGATCGCGGAAAACCCGGAACTGGCCTATGACTATACAAACAAAGGCAATCTTGTTGCGGTGATCTCCAACGGGACGGCGGTTCTTGGTCTTGGCAATCTTGGCGCGCTGGGCTCCAAGCCGGTGATGGAAGGCAAGTCGGTCCTGTTTAAACGCTTTGCCGATGTGAATTCGATCGACATCGAGCTGGACACCGAGGACCCGGATGAATTCATCAAGGCGGTGAAGCTGATGGGGCCGACCTTCGGCGGCATCAACCTCGAAGACATCAAGGCACCGGAGTGTTTCATCATCGAGCAGAAGCTCAAGGAAGAGATGGATATCCCGGTCTTCCACGATGACCAGCATGGCACGGCGGTGATCTGCGCGGCGGGGCTGATCAACGCGCTGCATCTGTCGGGCAAGAAGATCGAAGATGTGCGAATCGTCCTCAACGGTGCCGGGGCGGCGGGTATTGCCTGCATTGAGTTGCTGAAATCCATGGGCGCGCGGCACGAGAATTGTATCGTCTGCGACACCAAGGGCGTGATCTATCAGGGCCGCACCGAAGGCATGAACCAATGGAAGTCCGCCCATGCGGTGAAGACCGAACTGCGCTCGCTGGAGGATGCGATGCAGGGGGCGGATGTCTTCCTCGGCGTGTCGGCCAAAGGTGCGGTGACCCAGGAGATGGTCAAATCCATGGCCGACAATCCGGTCATCTTCGCCATGGCGAACCCGGACCCGGAAATCACCCCGGAAGAAGCGCATGAGGTGCGGGTGGATGCGATCGTGGCGACCGGGCGTTCGGACTACCCGAACCAGGTCAACAACGTTCTTGGCTTTCCCTATCTGTTCCGCGGTGCGCTCGATATTCACGCCCGTGCCATCAACGACGAGATGAAGATCGCCTGCGCCCATGCGCTGGCCAGCATCGCGCGCGAGGATGTGCCGGATGAGGTGGCGCTCGCCTATGGCAAGTCGCTGACCTTTGGCCGTGACTACATCATCCCGACGCCATTTGATCCGCGATTGATCCACCGTATTCCCACCGCCGTCGCCAAGGCCGGCATGGACACCGGCGTGGCGCGCCGTCCGATCATCGACATGGAAGCCTATGAGCACGGTTTGCGCGGTCGGATGGATCCGACGCAATCCATCCTGCGCGGGCTCAATGCGCGGGCGCGCGCGGCGCAATCGCGGATGATCTTTGCCGAGGGCGACGATCCGCGCGTGTTGCGGGCTGCGGTGACCTATCAGCGCTCCGGTTTTGGCAAGGCGCTGGTTGTCGGTCGACCCGAGGACGTCAAGGCCAAGCTGGAGAAAGCGGGTATCGGCGATGCGGCGCGGGAACTGGAAATCGTGAATGCCGCGAACTCGCAGCATTTCGATATCTACAAGGATTTCCTCTATAACCGATTGAACCGCAAAGGGTTTGATCACAAGGATATCCATCGTCTGGTGGGCCGCGACCGGCATGTCTTTTCCGCCTTGATGCTGGCGCATGGCCATGGCGATGGTCTGGTCACCGGCGCAACCCGCAAATCCGCACATGTGCTGGAGCGGATCAACCATGTCTTCAACGCCGATGCGGCCCATGGAGCGGCGGGGGTCACGGCGCTGTTGCACAAGGGTCGGATCGTGCTGATCAGTGATACATTGGTGCATGAGTGGCCGGACGAGAACGACCTCGCCAATATCGCCGAACGCGCCGCCGGTGTTGCACGTCATATGGGGCTGGAGCCTCGGGTTGCCTTTGTCAGCTTCTCGACCTTTGGCTATCCGATGTCGGAGCGGGCAGAAAAAATGCATATCGCGCCCACAGTTCTCGATAAACGCGGCGTTGATTTCGAATATGAGGGCGAAATGACCGTGGATGTGGCCCTGAACACCCGGGCGCAGCGCTACTACCCGTTCCAGCGTCTGTCCGGTCCGGCCAATATCCTGGTGGTTCCGGCGCGGCATTCGGCCTCGATCTCGGTCAAGCTGATGCAGGAAATGGGCGGCGCGACGGTTGTGGGGCCAATCCTCTCTGGCGTGGACAAGCCGATCCAGATTTGCTCCACCACCTCGACCACCAATGACGTGCTGAACATGGCCGTTCTGGCGGCAAGCAATATCGGCTGAGCCATAGGAGGCCCAAGACATGGCGATCTGGAACCTAGGCTCGATCAATATCGACATGGTCTATGCGCTGCCACATATGCCCGCCCCGGGCGAGACTTTGGCGGCGACAACCCTGGACCAGGGTCTCGGCGGCAAGGGGGCGAATATGTCCGTTGCCGGGGCGCGAGCCGGGGCGCATGTCTGCCATATCGGGGCGGTGGGCCCCGAGGGCAAATGGTGTGTGGACCGGCTGATGGAATATGGCGTCGACACCCGCCATATCTTGCAGAGCGAAAGCGCGACCGGCCACGCCATCATTGCTGTCGACCCGTCTGGCGAAAACCAGATCATTCTCTATCCCGGGGCCAATCAGGCGCTCAGCGAAGCGCAGATCGGCCAGGCGCTCTCCTCGGCCAATGCGGGTGATATTCTGGTGATGCAGAATGAAACCAACATGCAGGCCGAAGCGGCGCGGATGGGCCGCGATCTGGGGCTGCGGGTGGCCTATGCCGCTGCGCCCTTTGATGCGGCGGCGGTGCAGGCGGTTCTGCCCTATATCGACCTGTTGTTCCTGAACGAGGTCGAGGCGGCGCAATTGCAGCAGGCAACCGGCAAGGCGCCCGAGGATCTGGGCATTGCGGATGTTGTCGTCACGCTTGGCGCCAAGGGGGCGCGGCATTTTGACGGGCGCACAGGGCAGGTCGCGGATATCCCGGCCCAGAAGGTCACGCCGGTGGATACCACCGGGGCAGGGGACACCTTCACCGGCTACGTGCTGGCCGCCCTGGATCGCGGCATGCCGATGGCGCAGGCCATGGCGCAGGCCTCGCGCGCCGGTGCATTGATGGTGACCCGCCACGGCGCTGCGGATGTGATCCCCGACCTGAAAGAGGTTCAGGACGCCAAATTCTGAGCGCCGACCTGCTGCCATGTTCGCAGCCGGTGACGGTAGTTTATCGGTTGGAACGCGGCGAGCTTTTGTCTAGCGTCGGCAAAAATCACTGAGGTCAGGAAGATGCAAATGCGGATTGCCATGTGGTCGGGGCCTCGGAACCTCTCCACCGCGATGATGTATGCCTTTGGCGCGCGCAGTGATTGCGCCGTGGTGGATGAGCCCTTTTACGCGGCCTATCTGGCGCGCACGGGCCTTCAGCATCCCATGCGCGACGAAATTCTGGAAAGCCAGCCGCAGGACCCATCCGACGTCGTGGCCCAGCTCTTGGGGCCGATCCCCGGCGCACGACCGTATTATTATCAAAAACATATGTCCCAACATATGATCGAGGGCGTGCCGCGCGACTGGATCCGGGAGGTGAGCAATGTCTTCCTGATCCGCCATCCGGCGCGGGTCATTGCGTCATTCGCGGCGAAATATCAACAGATCGGCCTGGAGGATATCGGTTTTCGCCAACAGGTGGAATTGATCGCCCAGTTGCGCGACTGGGGTCACAAACCCATTGTGGTAGACAGTTTTGATATCCGCGAGAACCCGGCTGGCAAGCTGGAGCAGCTCTGCGATGCGCTCCAGATGCCGTTCTCTCCTGAGATGCTGAGCTGGCCCATGGGAGGGCATAAGGACGATGGAGTCTGGGCCGCACATTGGTACGGCGCAGTCTGGAAATCCACCGGCTTTGCCGGACCGGAGGGGGCCTTGCCTGAGGTGCCGGAGCAGCTTCGCCCCGTGTTGGATGAGGCGATGGGCTACTACGAGGAGATGCGCGCGCTCAAGATCTGAGCAAAACGCAGGTCAAGACCCGCATTGGCGCGATCAATTGGTCAGGTTCTGCGTCCAGTCCAGCGCATTGCCGGTATCGACCTCAAAGAAGCCACCGGTTTTGTAGCCGCGCGCGGTGCAGTTTTCATCGCCGCGGATGGTGTAGGCTTCGTCAATATAGCAAAAGGAATAATCGCCGGTCCAATTGCCGGTGCTGCTTTCGCCACGGATATAGTAGTAGCGGTTCTTCAGATCGCCAACGACCGGAATGCTGCAATCGCCCGGTTGAATGGTCCACCACCCCTCGGAGACCCATTCGCCGTCTTCCTTGTAGCCGATCGACACAAAGGTCTTGCTGCCGGTCTTGTTGCAGATCTCGAAGTCAGCCAAGAGGGGCGATGCCATAAAGATCATCAGACCGCTGAGAAAAATAGGCTTCATGGAATGCTCCCTTCCGTGCGTTGGTCGAGGAAAAGACTAGCAATATTCCTGTGCTGTTGGACAGGTGTTTTGCGCGTCATTTTCCCCGTTCCCCCGGGCGGCGGTCAGTTTTCTGAGATTTCCCGCAGCGTCTGCGCGCAGGGTGCACTCTCAAAGAAGACCCGGAGAACCTCGGCGCATTGCGCAGGTGCATTGGGCGCGGCCGCGAACAGGGTCATCGAGGAGCGGAGCTTGGTCGCGTCCACGTCGCCCAGAATGGCATCGGGCGCGGCACCTTCGTGGGACAGCATCAGATCGCAAACCTCGATAAGCCGCTGGCGCAGAACCGGCTGGTCCAAATAGACGCGTGCCTCGTTCAGATCCTCCAGCCCGTAGAGCTGCGACATATGCGACTGGCCGAGGCTTGCCAGTTGCGGAAAGACGAACCACATCCAGTGGCTCGTCTTCTTTCCAGCTTTTAGCTCGGCGACGACCGTGTCCCAGACCGCGTCCTGCGCCTCCACAAACATGTCGAGCTCTTCTTCCAGATCGTCTTCCGGGAAGTCTTCTTCAAAGTCGTCGTCGATGCTCATCACTTCACGCGGCGGTTACGGGCAGCCAGGAGTTTCAGGCGCAGCGCGTTGAGCTGAATAAAGCCCTGCGCGTCCTTCTGATCATAGGCGCCCGCGTCTTCTTCAAAGGTCACATGGGCCTCGGAATAAAGCGAATGCTCGGACCAGCGGCCCACGGTCTTGGCGGAGCCTTTGTAGAGCTTCAGACGCACGGTGCCGGTGACGTGTTTCTGGCTTTCGTCAATCAGCGCTTGCAGCATCTCGCGCTCGGGCGAGTACCAGAAGCCGTTGTAGATCAGCTCGGCATAGCGCGGCATGATCGAATCCTTGAGGTGGCCGGCGCCGCTGTCCAGGGTGATCTGTTCGATACCGCGGTGCGCTTCCAGCAGGATGTCGCCGCCGGGGGTCTCGTAGATGCCGCGGGACTTCATGCCGACAAAACGGTTCTCGACGAAATCGAGACGACCGATGCCGTGCTTGCGACCATATTCATTGAGCTGGGTCAGGATCGTCGCCGGGCTCATGGCCTCGCCGTTGATCGCCACCGCGTCGCCTTTTTCAAAAGAAATCTCGATGAACTCGGGCTCGTTCGGCGCATCCTCGGGGTTCACGGTGCGCTGATAGACGTAATCCGGCGCCATTTCGGCGGGATTTTCCAGCACTTTGCCTTCAGAGGAGGTGTGCAGCAGGTTGGCATCGACCGAGAAGGGCGCCTCGCCGCGTTTGTCCTTGGCGATCGGAATCTGGTTGGCCTCCGCGAATTCCAGCAGCTTGGTGCGGGAGGTCAGATCCCATTCACGCCAGGGCGCGATCACCTTGATGTCGGGGTTCAGCGCATAGGCCGAAAGCTCAAACCGCACCTGGTCGTTGCCCTTGCCGGTGGCACCATGGGACACCGCATCGGCACCGGTGGCTTCGGCGATCTCGACCAGACGTTTGGAGATCAGCGGACGCGCGATCGAGGTGCCCAGCAGATAGAGCCCCTCATAGACCGCATTGGCGCGGAACATCGGGAAGACGAAATCGCGCACGAATTCTTCGCGGATGTCCTCGATGTAGATGTTTTCCGGCTTGATGCCGAGCAGCTCAGCCTTTTTGCGGGCCGGCTCCAGCTCCTCGCCCTGACCGAGATCGGCGGTGAAGGTGACAACCTCGCAGCCGTATTCGGTCTGCAACCATTTCAGGATGATCGAAGTATCAAGGCCACCGGAGTAGGCCAACACAACTTTCTTGGGCGCGGACATGGGTTTTCCTCTTGGTCAGAACGTCTGCGAGGTAGCGCCTTTTCCGTAGGGGTGCAAGGTTTTCGGGGGTTTTCGGGTAGAAACCAACTGCTATGTAGGCGCAAAAAGCAGAGATTATATATTGAAGGGAAGATTTAAATGAACGGATGGGATCTGCTCAAGCATGCGGCCTACATGCTTCTGCGCAATCTTGGGGATGTGCTGCGAATTTTCCTTGTGCCGACACTGGTCGCGGTTGCAGGCATCTATTGTCTTGCGCAGGTTCTGGGGGTTTATGACGTCTTCGTCGATGCAACCGCAGGACGCCCGCCCCGAAACCCCGGATCGTTTATCGGTTCAGCGCTATTGATTATCGTTTTCTTTTTCTTGGTCTACACTTGGCCGATCGTGGCATGGCATCGCTATGTTTTGCTGGAAGAGCCCGTATCCGGGTTTGTTCCAGAAATTAAAGCTGACCGGATCATCGGTTACATCGGTCAAGCGTTTCTTCTGTCGCTGCTGCTGCTGCTGTTGATGATCCCGGTTGGTGTCGTGATTTCAATCGTCCTGAGGATGGCGGGTGCTCAGATAGTCGGTTTGATGCCGATCATTGGTCCGGGCCTGGCGATACTTCCGACCTGGGTTTTCATGCGATTGTCCGTGTCGCTGCCGTCAGTCGCGTTGGGGAACAAAATGCGCCTTGGTGACATATGGTCCGCAACAAGCGGCGGCGCGGTGCTGGGCTTGACCGTGCTGGTCATGATCTTGCAGGCCGCGCTGGAATTCAGCTACGGGCTGCTCCCCGGGATTGCGGGCACCGTTTGGTGGCTCGTTGGGACGACTGTGTTCAGTCTGCTCCAGATCAGTATCGTCACCACGCTCTATGGCTATTACATCGAAAAACGCCCGATCTGATCCGGGGTCGTCTGCATACCAAGGAATGCTTTGCCGCGCCCCCTTGCCTTGGGCGCGGCTTTGGGTCACCAAATTCACATGACCGATTTCCGAACCCAGGCCAAAGCGGCCGAGGTGGCGATGCGCGATGTGTTTCCGCCCACGCCGCTTCAACGCAATGAACTGCTGTCCCACCGCTATGGGGCGGAGATTTACCTCAAGCGCGAGGATCTGAGCCCGGTGCGCTCCTACAAGCTGCGTGGGGCGCTGAATGCGATGCGCAAACAGGCGGGCAAGGATCTGTTTGTCTGCGCCTCGGCGGGCAATCACGCGCAGGGCATGGCCTTCATGTGCCGACAGATGAACAAGCGGGGCGTGATCTTCATGCCGGTGACCACGCCGCAGCAAAAGATCCAGAAGACCCGGATGTTTGGCGGCGATAACATCGAAATCCACCTTGTTGGCGACTACTTCGACGACACATTGGCCGCCGCGCAGGCGTGGTGCGTCAAGGAAGGCGGCTATTTCCTGTCGCCTTTTGACGATCCGGATGTGATCGAAGGTCAGGCCTCGATCGCGGTGGAAATCGAAGAGCAACTGGGAAAAGCGCCGGATCACATCGTGTTGCCGGTCGGCGGCGGCGGCATGTCCTCCGGCGTGGCCGGGTATTTTGGCGAGGACGTGCATGCGCTTTTTGTCGAACCCAAGGGCGGCGCCTGCCTGAAAGCGGCGCTGGAGGCCGGTCAGCCTGTGTCATTGAGCCAGGTGGATACATTTGTCGACGGCGCTGCCGTCGGCCGCATCGGTGCCCGCCCGTTCGAGCTGTTGCGCAATGTGCCGCTGCCCGATGTGCTGACCCTCAGCGAAGACCGGATCTGCACCACCATTCTGGAAATGTTGAACGTCGAAGGCATCGTGCTGGAACCGGCCGGCGCGCTGGCGATCGAGGCGCTGGGCGATTTGCGGACCTGGATCAAGGGCAAGACGGTTGTCTGCCTCACCTCGGGCGGCAATTTTGATTTCGAGCGCCTCCCCGAGGTCAAGGAGCGGGCGCAGCGCTATTCAGGGGTGAAAAAATATTTTCTGCTGCGGATGCCGCAACGTCCCGGCGCGCTAAAGGAATTTCTCAACAGTCTTGGCCCGGAAGATGATATTGCGCGTTTTGAATATATGAAAAAATCCGCCCGAAACTTTGGCTCGGTTCTGATCGGTATCGAAACCAAGCGACCGGAGAATTTCGAAGCGCTCTTTGCGCAACTCGATGCGGCGGGTTTTACCTATACAGACATCACCAATGACGAAACATTGGCGCAATTCGTGATCTAGCCGGTCAAAAACAAACCCTGTGCAGCCCTAGGTATTTGACCCGAGCCCAGCGAGAAAGTTCTGCTTTGAATTGTCATATATCGCAACGACTTGTTCCAGATCCACGGTGGCTTGCTGGCCCTCAGCGGACAGGCGTTCGCCCCGTAGGCAGGCGTCGGAAAACTCTTGAAAACCGAGGTTCAGCGCGCTGCCTTTCAGGAAATGGAGATCCTGCTCCAGCTGCGATCTGTCGCCGGTCTTCAGCTTGGCGATCACCTCTTCCACCTCTTCCAGGAAGAGCTCGACCACCTCGTCAAAGCCATCTTCACCGACTTCTTCTTTCAGTTCGCGCACACGTGGCCAGTCAATCATCGCCTTGGTCCAAATCTTACTCCTTCGTCATCTCTATCCTATGTCAAACCCAGTAAAAGTATAGTAAAGAGAGAAAATTAGCTAATTTTTATTGTTCACTGGCTATTAAGCCGAACAGGTGTTTTCTATGACAGTCACGAGGGGACACGCCGCGTTAATGAGGGATTGTCGGTGCTGCCAGAGCATTCAGTACAAGGCGAAGAGTTGGTCATGAGCGGATCCATCCGGCGCGTGCTGGTCGTGGATGACAGCCGCTTGCAGCGTCGTATCCTCGTTGCCTCGCTGAAAAAATGGGGATTTGAGGTCGTCGAAGCCGAGGGCGGCGAAGAGGCGATGGAGATCTGCCGCGCCGATCCGCCGGATCTCATTCTCAGTGACTGGATGATGCCGGGCATGAATGGAATCGAATTCTGCCGGGCGTTTCGCGCCGAATCCCATGAGGCCTACAGCTATTTCATCCTGCTGACCTCCAAGAGCGAAAAAAACGAGGTCGCCGAAGGGCTTGATGCTGGGGCCGATGATTTTCTGACCAAACCGGTGAGCTCGGACGAGCTGCGGGCGCGCATCTCTGCGGGGGAGCGAATCCTGCGGATGCAGCGGGAACTGTTTGAAAAGAACAGGATCGTGTCCGAAACGCTGGGTGAACTGCAAACCGTCTATGATGCGATCGACAAGGATCTGATGCAGGCGCGCAAGATCCAGGAATCATTGGTGCCGGAACTGACCCGTTCCTTTGGCGCTTCAAACGTGCATCTGCTGCTGGAACCCTGCGGCCATATCGGCGGTGATCTGGTTGGTATGTTTTCCCCTGGTCTGAATCGATTGGGGTTTTATTTCATTGATTTGTCCGGTCACGGCATCACATCCGCGATGATGACGGCGCGGTTGGGGGGCTATCTCTCCTCCACCTATTTTGACCAAAACGTCGGAATGGAGAAGAAATTCAACCGCTTCTACGCGCTGCGCCCGCCTGAGGAGGTGGCCAGTTTGCTCAACGCGCGGCTGATCGCGGATACCGGCATCGAAGAATATTTCACCATGGCCTATTGCATCGCCGATCTGCGCACCGGCGTGGTCAAGATGGTGCAGGCCGGCCATCCGCACCCGCTGTTGTTGCGGGCCGATGGGACGATGGAATTCATCGGCAAGGGCGGGGTGCCGGTCGGTCTGGTGCCGGATGTCAGCTATGATCAGGAACAATTCGTGATGCAGAAGGGTGATCGCCTGCTGCTCTATTCCGATGGTTTCACCGAGGCGCATCTGAAAGACGGCTCAATGCTGGATACAGATGGTCTGGTCGATCTGGTCAAACGCTGCGATCCGACGCTCGGCGGTAAGGAATTTCTCGATCAGCTCTATTGGAATCTCACGCAGGTGATGGGCGACGACAAGGGGCTGGAAGATGATATCTCCGCCACCTTGTTCGAGTATAAAGGCCCCTGAGCCTATAAATCCGCCAAAAGAGCTGCAAAATGCCGATCTCCACTGTTGCCGAGAATCGCGGCCGCATCTTGGATCGGCATCCAGATCGCACGGTGGTTTGCCTCGACCGGGTCTGAGAGCCGCAGGACAGGGCGCGCCAGATAGATATGGCACAGCTTTTCCGCCCAGAGGTCATATTCCGGCATGTAGACAAAGCGGCGAAAGGCGCCGATGCGGCGCGGCGCGGCGATTTTCCAACCGGTTTCCTCATAGACTTCGCGGTGAAGCGCCGGAATCGGGGATTCGCCCGGGTCAATGCCGCCACCCGGAAGCTGAATATCCGGCGCCGGATCATATTGGCAGGTCAGCAGCAATTGCCCATCGCGGGGCAGTAGCGCATATGCGCCAGGGCGCGGGCGATAGGTTTGATCGGCGCGCGGCACCTCTCCAAAACGTCTGATCACGGCTGCCCCCTTTCCTCTGATGTCGAAAATCCTATATAGCCTCGGTATGCCAATAGCCGGCCGTTAAGGAAACCCCATGACACTTGGTACAAAAATCGCGTGGGACGATACCGTCCTGCCCTTCCAGCTTGATGCATCCGATATGCGGGGCCGCGTGGCGCGGCTGGATGGCGTGTTGGACGGCATTCTGAAACAGCACGACTATCCGCAGGTGGTCGAGGCGCTGGTGGCGGAGATGGCGCTGCTGACCGCGCTGATCGGCCAGACCATGGCGCTGCGCTGGAAGCTCTCCTTGCAGGTGCAATCCAAGGGGGCGGTCCGCATGATCGCAACCGATTATTACGCGCCGACGAAGGAGGGCGAGTCCGCCCGTATCCGCGCCTATGCCAGCTATGATGCCGAGCGCCTCACCGATGGTGCGCCCTTTGATCAAGTGGGCGACGGCTACTTTGCGATCCTGATTGATCAGGGCGAGGGCACCCAGCCCTATCAGGGGATCACGCCGCTCGCCGAAAAGTCGCTGTCCAGCTGCGCCGAAGCCTATTTTGCGCAGTCCGAACAGCTGCCGACCCGTTTTGAGCTCAGCTTTGGAAAATCGTCGGAACCGGGCAACCCGGAACATTGGCGCGCCGGTGGCATCATGCTGCAACATATGCCCAAGGCCTCGCCCTTTGCCGCGCAGCAAGAGGGCAGCGGCGAGGTTCTGAAAGCGTCGGATCTGGTTTCCGGCGACGAAGAAGAAAACTGGAACCGGGTCAATATGCTGCTGCAAACGGTCGAGGATCTGGAACTGATCGGCCCCTCCGTGTCGCCCAGCGAGCTGCTGCTGCGCCTGTTTCACGAGGAACGCCCGCGTGTCTATGATGCGCAATCGGTCCGTTTTGGTTGCACCTGTTCCGAGGAGCGCGTCCGCCAGAGCTTGTCGATCTACTCCGCCAAGGACATCAAGACGATGACCACTGACGAGGGACGGGTGACCGCGGATTGTCAGTTCTGCGGTGCTCATTACGACCTGGACCCCGCCACGCTGGGCTTTGACGCCACAAAGGAATGACCGCTATGTCTGCGCTTGCGGACCATATCACCACAGCGCTGACGCGTGAGGGCGGGGCAACATCCGATTTCGACCTGAACCCGGATGTTGTCTTGCCCGCCGGGCGCAAGCTGCGGGCCGCGAGCGTGTTGCTGGCGATCGAGACCTATGGCGCGGAGCCTTCGGTGATCCTGACCAAGCGTTCCTCAGCCCTGAAACACCACCCGGGGCAGATCGCCTTTCCCGGGGGCAAGCAAGACGCCGGTGATCGCGATGTCATTGATACGGCATTGCGCGAAGCCTGGGAGGAAATCAGCCTGCCGCGGGATCTCCCCCGTATTCTGGGCACCATGCCCGCGCATGAGACGGTGACCAGCTTTCAGGTCACGCCGATCGTGGCGCTGATTGACCGCCCATTTGAGACCCGCGCCGAAGCGGGCGAAGTGGCCGAGGTCTTTCGCACGCCGCTTGCCCATGTGCTCGATACATCCCGCTATCGGGTTCAGTCCCGCCATTGGCGCGGGGTGGAGCGGCGCTATTTCGTGGTGCCATTCGGCCCCTATTATATCTGGGGGGCCACGGCGCGTATGCTGCGCAATTTCGCCGCCCTGATGGAGAGCGCATGAGAATCGACCAGCCCTGGCTCCATGCGCCATCAACACGCGCAGTCTGCGAGGCGCTGACTGCCGGGGGGGGCGAGGTCTATTTTGTCGGGGGATGCGTGCGCAACGCTTTGCTCGGCGAGCCTGTTTCCGACCTTGATCTGTCGACCAACATTCTGCCGCAGGAGGTTGTCGAGTGTGCGGACCGCGCTGGGCTCAAGGCGATTCCTACGGGCATCGACCATGGCACGGTGACTGTGGTCGCCGAGGGCATTCCCTATGAGATCACCACCTTCCGCAAGGATGTCGCGACCGACGGACGGCGCGCGGTCGTCGCCTTTGCCAGCGATATCGCGGAGGATGCGCGACGCCGCGATTTCACCATGAACGCGATCTATGCGCGCCCCGATGGCACGGTCGTGGATCCGCTGGGCGGCCTGCCGGATCTTCAGGCGCGCAAAGTGGTCTTTATTGGCACTGCCGAAAATCGCATCCGCGAGGATTACCTGCGCATCTTGCGGTATTTCCGTTTTCACAGCTGGTACGGCAACGCCGCTGACGGTTTTGACCCGGAGGCGCTGGCCGCGATTGCCGAAAACCTGGACGGGCTCGACCAACTCTCCCGCGAACGTGTCGGAGCCGAGATGGTGAAACTGCTGAATGCCACTGATCCCGCGCCGGCGGTGGCGGTGATGCGGCAGATCGGGGTTCTGGCGCATGTTCTTCCGGGCGCGGATGATCGCGCCCTCGCGCCCCTGATCCACTTGGAGGCGGACCTGCCCACAGAGGCGGAGACCCGCCTCGCGGCGCTGGGCGGCGAAAACCTGCGCGATCACCTGCGCTTGAGCAAGGCCATGGCGGCCCGAGTTGAGCTGCTGCGTGACCTCGCTGTGGGCGGACAATCCTCGGCGGAGGTCGCCTATCGCCACGATGCCGAGACCGCGCGGCGGGCGATGCTTCTGCGGTCGGCTCTGCTTGAAATGCCTCTAGATGCCAATTTAGAGACTGATATCGAGCTGGGCGCCACGGCTCGGTTTCCGATCAAGGCCAAGGATCTGATGCCCTATGTGCAGGGCGCGGCGCTGGGCCAAACGCTCCGGGAGTTGGAGGCCGCCTGGATCGGGTCCGGTTTTGCCCTCACGCGCGCGGATCTACTGGCAAAGCTTCGCCTGTAGCCTGCTCCGGATCACATCCAGAATGTCGTGACAGGAAAAGCGTGACAAACTGAGTTTCGCGCGCTACCTCTATGCGTGTATCGCTGAACATGCAGGAGGAATGCTGATGTATTACGGGGTCTGGAACGACGACTGACATCGCTGTCCAACCCGTAGGGTGAACCGGTGGCTGGCGCCGCCGTAATTTGCCATGCGCATCACTTTCCAAGATTATTGCTCAATTGATGGAGCATCCGCATGTTTCGCTTTTTCGAAAATCTCGTAGACCCCTATTGCGACTATCCCGAGGACGACCGCCCGCCAACGCGCCTCTGGCCCTTCCTGCGCACCTACGCGCGCCCTTTCAAGATGGTGTTCTGGTACGCCGGGCTGATGTCCGTCGTCGTCGCCGCCGTGGAGATCGGGCTGATCTCCTACATGGGGCGCGTGGTCAATGTGCTGTCCGGGCCGCCAGCCGAGGTCTGGGCCAGCCACGGCACAGAGCTGATATTGGTCGCCCTGTTTATTCTCTGTGTGCGTCCAGTCTTGCAGCTGATCGACGTGCTCTTGCTGAACAACACGATCCTGCCGAACTTTGGCACCCTGATCCGGTGGCGTGCGCATAAACATGTTTTGCGGCAATCGGTTGGCTGGTTCGAGAATGACTTTGCCGGTCGGATCTCCAACCGGATCATGCAGACCCCGCCCGCCGCCGGAGAGGTGGTGTTTCAGGTCTTTGACGCGATCACTTTTGCGCTGGCCTATCTGGTCGGCGCGGCGGTGCTGCTCTGGAGTGCGGATCCAAAGCTGATGTTGCCGCTGGTGATCTGGTTTGCGCTTTATGCGTTGCTGATCAAATGGACGATTGCGCGGGTCGGGCCGGCCAGCCAGGCGGCCTCTGACGCGCGGTCCTTGGTCAATGGGCGGGTGGTGGACAGCTACTCCAACATTCACTCGGTGAAGATGTTCGCTCATCACGAGCGCGAGCTGTCCTATGCCAAGGAGGCCATCGACGAGACGCGCAGGACCTTCCTCACTGAAATGCGCATATATACCATCATGGATGCGACCCTGGTGATGCTGAACGGGCTGCTCATCGTCGGGGTTGTGGGCTGGGGGATTGCGCTTTGGATGCAAGGGCTTGCCTCTGTCGGGGTGGTCGCCGCCGCCACCGCGCTGACGCTGCGGCTCAACGCCATGACCGGTTGGATCATGTGGGCGCTGACGACGTTCTTTCGCCAGCTTGGTGTTGTCGCCGAGGGGATGGAAACCATCGCCCAGTCGATCGACCTTGTGGACGCCAAAGATGCGCGCCCCTTGCAGCTGCAACAGGGTGAAATCAGCTTTGACAGCGTGTCGCATCACTATGGGCGTGGTGCGGGCGGGCTTGATGAGCTGCAACTGACCATTCGCCCGGGCGAAAAAGTCGGCCTGGTGGGGCGCTCAGGTGCTGGCAAATCGACCCTGGTGAAACTGCTTTTGCGGTTTTACGACAGCGAAGGTGGCCGCATTCTGATCGACGGGCAGGATATCGCCAAGGTGACGCAGGACAGTTTGCGCCAAAATATCGGGATGGTGCAGCAGGATAGCTCGCTGTTGCACCGTTCGGTCCGCGATAACCTGCTCTATGGTCGGCCAGAGGCAACAGAGGAAGAGATGATCGCCGCCGCCCGCAAGGCGCATGCGCATGAGTTCATCCTCGACCTGAAAGATCCGGAGGGCCGTCGCGGATATGATGCGCATGTGGGCGAACGCGGGGTGAAACTCTCCGGTGGGCAACGTCAGCGGGTCACCCTGGCGCGCGTGATCCTCAAGGACGCGCCGATCCTGCTCCTGGACGAGGCGACCTCTGCGCTCGATTCCGAGGTGGAAGCCGCCATTCAGGAAACCCTCTATGGCATGATGGAGGGGAAAACTGTTATCGCTATCGCGCACCGGCTCTCTACCATCGCGCAGATGGACCGTATTCTGGTTCTGGACGCGGGAAAGATCGTCGAGGAAGGCAGCCACGAGGCGCTTTTGTCGACGGGGGGCCTATATGCAGAATTCTGGGCGCGCCAGTCTGGTGGGTTCCTGAACGTAGAGGCAGCAGAATGAACCTGGCAAATATGATCGACGCGTTTCAGCCCGCAAAGGGCCCCCCGCCGCAAAGGTTGGGGGCCTTTATCGGCTGGTGCCTGTCGGGGGCCTGGCCGATGTTGCTGGTTGCGGCGCTCTGTTCGGCCCTGGCCGGGGGGATGGAGGCGGGCACCGCCTATATCCTTGGTTTGGTTATAGATACGGCAATCGCCAGCGGGCCTGATGGTTTCTTTTCCAACAATCTGGCGACCATCCTCGGGGCGCTGGCCTTTTTCCTGCTGCTGCGCCCGGTTCTGTTTGGGCTTTCTGCGGCTTCCAACGCGATCATCGTGCAGCCCAATGTCGGCCCGCTTGTGCTGTCCCGCCTGACCCGCTGGACTCTGGGGCAATCGGTGCGGTTCTTTGACGATGATTTCGCGGGGCGGATTGCGCAGAAACAGATGCAGACCTCCAATGCCGTGACCAACGTGGCAGTGGAGATCATCAACGTTGTCGCCTTTGCGCTGGCGTCGCTGGTGGGGGCGCTGATCCTGCTTGGGGCGGTTGATCTGCGCATAACGCTGTTGTTTCTGGTCTGGCTGCTGGCCTATTTCGCGCTGATCCGATGGTTTCTGCCGCGCATCCGTGAACGCTCTGCCGGGCGGGCCGGAGCGCGCGCCAATGTGACGGGGCAGGTGGTGGACACGATCACCAATATCAAGACGGTGCAGCTCTTTGCCCATGCCGATCACGAAGAACGCGGCGCGCAGGATGCGATGGTCACATTCCGCGACAAGGCGCTGTCCTTTGGCTATCTTTCGGCGTCGTTTCGGTTCTGCCTGATGGCGCTGGCGGGGGTCTTGCCGGTGTTCCTGATCGGCGCGACGCTTTGGCTCTGGCAGACGGGTGGCGCCACTGAGGGCGATATCGTTGCTGCCGGCGCGGTCTCCATCCGCATTGCGCAGATGACCGGTTGGGTCAGCTTCACCTTGATGGGGATTTACTCCAACGTCGGCGAGATTGAAAACGGCATGAAGACTCTGGCGCGGCCGGATCGGATCGAGGATGCCGAGGGCGCGCGGGATCTGGAAATCAGCCAGGGCGAGATCGTGTTTGACGGTCTGAGCTTTGCCTACGGACGGGATATCGGCGGGATATCGGACATTTCTCTGACCGTTCATGCGGGCGAAAAACTCGGGATCGTCGGGGCCTCTGGTGCCGGAAAATCGACCTTGGTTTCTCTTCTCCTGCGGCTCTATGAAACGGAATCTGGGCGTATTTTGATTGATGGAGCGGATATTGCAACCGTCGCGCAAAACAGCCTGCGCAGCCAGATCGGCATGGTGACGCAGGAAACCGCGATGTTCAATCGCTCTGCCATGGCGAATATCCTCTATGGTCGCCCCGAAGCCAGCGAGGCGGAGGTTATTGCCGCCGCCGAGGCCGCCGAGGCGCATGAGTTCATCGCCAATCTGGAAGACGGGCAGGGGAACACGGGCTATGACGCCTATCTGGGCGAACGGGGAGTGAAGCTCTCGGGCGGGCAGAGGCAGCGGATTGCCCTGGCCCGTGCGATCCTGAAAGACGCGCCGATCTTGGTGCTGGACGAAGCGACCTCAGCTTTGGATTCCGAGGTGGAAGCCTCGATCAAATCGGCCCTGTCGCGGGTGATGGAGGGCAAGACGGTTCTGGCAATCGCGCACCGTCTCTCGACACTGGTTGAAATGGATCGGATCATCGTCATGGATGCGGGGCGGATCGTCGAACAGGGCAGTCACGAGGAACTGCTGGCGCGACAGGGGCTTTATGCGCGGTTCTGGGACCGGCAATCTGGTGGGTTTATCGGCACCGAGGCGGAAGAGGCGGCGGAGTAATGCGCGGCTCTGGTCCGCTGAGGCTGGAGAATATTCATTTCCGAGCCAGAACGTGCGGCGTTTCCACCTTTTGCAGGGACGCATCTCGCGCTAAGGCAAGGGCATGACAAACGCAGCCAGAACCACAGCAACGATTGACCGATTGGGCCATCAGGGCGATGGAATTGCCCCCGGCCCCCTCTATGCGCCGCGCACGCTTCCGGGCGAGGTGATCAGCGGCATCGCCGAGGGGCAGAGCCTGAGTGATATCCGCATTGAAACCCCTTCCGGGGATCGCGTGCAGGCGCCTTGCCGCCACTATAAATCCTGCGGCGGCTGCCAGTTGCAGCACGCCAGCGATGATTTTGTGGCTGAGTGGAAGAGCGATGTGGTGCGCAACGCGCTGGCATCACGCGGGTTAGAGACGGAATTTCGCCCCATCCTGACCTCGCCTGCGCGGTCGCGTCGCCGGGCGACACTCTCGGTCAAACGCACCAAGAAGGGCGCCATGGCTGGGTTCCATGGCCGCGCGTCCGACATCATTACCGCCATTTCCGATTGTCACCTGCTTGCGCCCGAGCTGATGGCGGCGATCCCGGTGGCGGAGGATCTGGCGATGATCGGGGCCAGCCGCAAGGCGCCGCTGGCGGTTACCGTGACCACCTCGAACATGGGGCTCGACGTTCTGGTGAAGAACGGCAAACCGCTGGACGGGCCGCTGCGGATTGAACTCGCGCAGGCGACCGAGCGGCACAAGCTGTCGCGGCTGACCTGGGACGATGAACCCATCGGCATGGAACAGCCCCCCATGCAAAGCTTTGGCCCGGCACAGGTCTGCCCGCCTCCGGGCGCATTTCTACAGGCCACGCCGGAGGGTGAAGCGGCGCTGGTCGCGGCGGTGCAGGAGATTGTCGGCGATGCGCGTCGCGTGGCCGATCTCTTTGCGGGCTGCGGGACGTTTTCACTGCCCTTGGCGCAGCGCGCAGAGGTGCACGCGGTGGAAGGCGAGCGCGCCATGATGCAGGCGCTGGAGCAGGGCTGGCGCAAGGCAAAGGGGCTGCGCAAGGTCACCACCGAAACCCGGGATCTGTTTCGCAACCCGCTTCTGCCCGAGGATCTCAACCCCTTTGGCGCTGCGTTTGAGGCCGTGGTCATCGACCCCCCGCGCGCCGGAGCCGAGGCGCAGGTTGCCGAGCTTGCCAAGGCCCGCGTGCCGGTCATTGCCTATGTGTCCTGTAATCCGGTGAGCTTTGCCCGTGATGCAGAAACCCTTGTTGCGGCGGGATATCGGCTGAATTGGGTACAGGTTGTTGACCAGTTCCGATGGTCCACCCATACCGAACTTGCCGCCAGCCTGACACTGACCCGATAGCGCCCAAGGAGAGCTGCCAGTATGATCAACCGCCTGAACTCCGTGCTGGAGAGTCCCAGCTTTGGCCGTTTCATCACCGCGGTCATCCTGCTGAACGCTGTGACCCTGGGGCTGGAAACGTCCGATATGGTCATGGCCCATGCGGGCGGCTTTGTGCATCTGGTGGATAATCTCTGCCTGCTGATCTTTGTCCTGGAGATTGTCAGCAAGCTGATCGTGCGGCGGCTGTCCTTCTTCCTCAGTGGCTGGAGCGTTTTCGATTTTCTGATCGTCGGGATTTCGCTGGTGCCGGGCGCCGAAGGCTTCTCGGTGCTGCGGGCCTTGCGGATCTTGCGGGTGCTGCGCGTGGTCTCGGTGGCGCCGCGCCTGCGGCGGGTGGTCGAAGGCTTCATCACCGCGCTGCCGGGCATGGCTTCGGTGTTCCTGCTGATGGCGATCATTTTCTACATTGGCTCTGTCATGGCGACCAAGCTGTTTGGTCATAGTTTCCCGGAATGGTTCGGCACCATGGGGCGTTCCGCCTATTCCCTGTTCCAGATCATGACATTGGAAAGCTGGTCCATGGGCATCGTGCGCCCGGTGATGGAGATCTACCCGCACGCTTGGGCCTTCTTTGTGCCCTTCATCATGGTGACGACCTTTGCGGTGGTGAACCTCCTGGTGGGTCTGATCGTGAACTCCATGCAGGATGCCCATTCCGAAGAGGCGGGCGAACGCACCGATGCCTATCGCGATCAGGTGATGTCGCGGCTTGAGGCGATCGAGACGCACCTGGAACGGATCCAGAGCAGCTCGACGCAAAAGTGATTATCAAATTCGTATAAAATTTGCTGTAGTGCCCAAAAAGAGCACGAAGCCAGTCAGAGCGGACAGAAAAGAAAATGCACAGGCGTACATTTGGGGTGGGCATCTTGGCTGCCCTTGGCACAGCGGGCTGTTCGAGCGGCCCACATGTGTCGCGGTATAACGGGCCTCCGGTTACATCCATTGTGGTGAACAAAGGCGCGCGAAAACTGTATCTGCTGAACGAGCACACGGTGCTGCGGGAGTATCAGGTCGGGCTTGGCTTTGCGCCGCTTGGGCATAAGCAGCTGGAGGGCGATGGCCGCACGCCGGAGGGCACCTATCTGATCGACCGCCGCAATCCGCGCAGCAAGTATCATCTGTCGCTGGGCATTTCTTATCCAAATGCGGCCGACCGGGCTGCGGCGCGTGCGCTGGGGGTTCGACCGGGCGGTGATATCTTTATTCATGGCGAGCCCAACAGCCGCGAGGATCGCAAGCGCGCGGCACGGGTTCAGGACTGGACTGCAGGATGCATCGCCGTGCGCAACGAGGAGATCGAGGAGATCTGGTCGATGGTGACGGATGGAACCTTGATCACCCTGCGCCCCTAGATCGGCCTTCCGAGAGGGTGATCAACAAAAAAGCCGCGTCTCATGTGAGCGCGGCTTTTGCTATTTCTGGAGGCTGGCGATCTTAATCGGCCATCACCAGGGTCCACCAGATCTTGCCATTGGGTTCCTGGAACCACGAAAAGCCCATGTTCACCGCTTTGGGGTCCATGATGACGGCACGGGTGCTGCTGTCTTCCATCCAGGCGGTGAGGGTTTGCACCTCGTTCTCGTAGGTTTCAGAGATGGTCTCGCCCAGAAGCGATCCGGTGTAGCCCACGCGCGCGATGCGATCCAGCGGCGAGGAGCCGTCAGAGCCGAAATGCCAGGGGCGGTTTTGCACCGACATATCGCGGGAATGTGTGGCGGCAGCGGCGTTGAGCTTGGCGTTCAACTGCACAGGCTGGCTGCCAGCGGCTTCGCGCAGCGCGTTGACCGAATCCAGCATGCGGAACTGGACACGCTCCTCGTTTCTAATCCTGTATACGCCAGCGCCGCTCGACGAGCCGTCGTTGCCAGCGGTACAGGCCGCCAGGATGAAAGACGTCAATGTCGCCAGAATCAGAAATACGCGTGTCATTCCAAGTCCCAAAAAGTGATGATTTCACAGCGTCCCATAGCTCTCCTGTGACTTATAGGCAAACGCAGGTGGGTCACAATGCTGCGATTCGGCGGGATTGAATTGCGACTGAGGCTTTCCGGCAATAGACTGCCGAAAAAATCCCGCACAATCATTGCAGAGTAGCACGTCATGACACGCAAATCGTTTTGGGCCCCAAGCCGCCGCCAATTTCTGGCGGGCTCGGCCTCGTTGATCGTCACACCGGCGCTGGCGCAGGAGGCAGCAGAAGCAGAGGAGGCGACCTACGACCCGCTGCGGCCGCCGCCGAAAGAAGAACCAAATGTGCGGCGCAATATTTCAGCGTTCCGGGCAAAGGACTGGCGTCCTTACTTTGATAACCTGCGGCGCGGGGCGATTCTGGTCGATATCGACAGCCGCGCCCTGCATTTCTGGTCGCAAGACGAATCGGTCTACAAGCTGTTTCCCTCGTCGGTGCCGCTGACAAATGACCTGACTCGCCGTGGCCGGACCAAGATTGTTCGCAAAGTTGTCGGTCCGAGCTGGTCGCCGACGCCCAATATGCGCAAACGCAACCCGGAATGGCCCGCCTTTATCCCGCCGGGGCCGGATAATCCGCTCGGCACCCATGCGCTTTACCTCAGCTGGAAGTATTATCGCATCCACGGCACGCATGACACGCGCAAAATCGGGCGTCGCTCGTCCAATGGTTGCATCGGTCTCTACAACGAACATATCGCCCAGCTGTATGAGTTGACCCAAACCGGCACGCAGGTGTTGCTAATTTGACGACAACCGTACCGGCGGCGCGCATCGAGATTTAACAAGCAATTGCAATCTGATGGGTTTACTGCTTAGAAAAACCCACGAGGTAAGTCTTGAGTGCGCACGCCATATGTGTGCCGTGCGCGTATTCTGGAGGTTAAGTTAACATGAAGAAACTCGTTCTCGCTGCTGCCCTGGCCGCTTCCGCGTCCGCCGCGACCGCTGGCTCCCTGGCAGAACCGATCGTTGAAGCACCGGTTATCGTTGAAGAAGCAACTTCTTCTTCTTCCGGCATCCTGCTGCCGCTGCTGCTGCTGGTCGTTGTGGCCGCTGCTGCTGCAAGCAACTAAGTGTTGCACAAGAATTGAAGAAAGGCGGCTGAGTTTCAGCCGCCTTTTTTTGTGTCTGCTGTTTTGGAAAGCGGGCTCAGTCGAGCCAGCCCGCCAGATTTTCCCGCAGCACCTGCGACAGCGCCTCAACATGGCTCGGCGCGTCGTTGAGACAGGGAATATAGGTGAACTCCTCGCCACCCGCGTGTTCGAAGCTCTCGCGAATCTCTTCGTTGATCTCTTCCAGCGTCTCGATGCAGTCGGCAGAAAACGCCGGCGCGATCACCGCGATGCGTTTCTTTCCTTGCTTTGCCAGCTCGGCGACATGTTCCACCGTATAGGGGCGCAGCCATTCCTCGGGGCCAAAGACCGATTGAAAGGTCGTGGTGATCTGCGTCTCATCCCAGCCCAGACGTTCCCGCAGCAGCCGCGTGGTTTTCTGGCATTGGCAGTGATAGGGGTCGCCCTGACGCAGATAGCGCTGCGGCATGCCATGATAGGACACCACCAGAATATCCGGCTTCTGTTCCTGCTTGGCATAGCCCTCCTCGACCGATTTGGCGAGCGCCTCGATATAGGCGGGGTGATCGAAATAGGGCTCGATGGTGCGCACGGCAGGTTGCCAGGTCTGCCGCATCAGCGCGCGGAAGAACTGGTCATTGGCAGTGGCAGAGGTCGCCCCGGCATATTGCGGATAAAGCGGCACAAACAGGATCTTGCGACAGCCCGCCGCGACCATGGCCTCGACCTTTGCCTCGGTTGAGGGGTTGCCGTAGCGCATGCAGAAATCGACCATGACCTGATCGCCATAGGTCTCTTCCATCGCCTGTGCGATCGCCTGGGTCTGATCCTTGGTGATCGTCATCAGCGGGCTTTCGCCCTTGTCGTGATTCCAGATGGATTTATAGGCCGCACCCGAGGAAAACGGGCGCTTGGTCAGGATGATGAGCTGCAAAAGCGGCTGCCACTTCCACGCCGGGTAGTCGATCACCCGCTTATCGGAGAGGAATTCGCTCAGATATCGCCGCATTGGCCAATAGCTGTAGTGATCCGGTGTGCCGAGGTTCGCCAGCAGGATGCCGACTTTCTCCCTGGTGACAGGCGGGTGATCCGCAGGGGCATGGGCAGGGCAGGTCGCGGAGGGTGTCTTGTCCAGCATGGGAAGATGTCCTGTATGAGGTCACGAATGTGAGTTTGTCGTTAGATACGGCGATCCCGCGAGAAAGGCCAATCGGATCACCTGACTGCGACCATTGGCTCAGGTTATCACGCCCCGTCGGGCAATTTGCTTTCCGGCACTTTCAGCGCCTCGGCCAGCCGCATCTTGGCCGACCCCGGACGCAGCGGTTGTGGCTGGCTGTCCGCCGGCGACCACCCGGTGAGGCAGATCAGCTCGAAGGTGGCGTTCAGTTTGCCGTTCTCGCTGGCGAAGTTCTGACGATAGATGTGATCGGCCAGCTCGAACAGGGCGCGGGGTGTCGGTTTGCGCAAGCGGTTGGTCATCGCGTTGGTTTCGCCCATGTCGCGCAGATCCCGCATCAGATGAGGCAGGTCGCGATATTGCACCGTCAGCGGCACCAGATCCGCCACCGGCAGGGCAAAGCCCGCCCGTTGCAGCAGCGCGCCAAACTCGCGAATCTCTCCCATCGGGGCGACCCTTGGCGACAGCCCGCCGCTGACATAGGTCTCCGCCTCGGCCAGGGCGCTGCGCAATTCATGCAACGTCTGCCCGCCAAGCGTGACCACCAGGAGCAGGCCATCTTCCTTTAGCGCACGGCGGCACTGGATCAGCTGTCCGACCGGGTCGTTGGCCCAATGCAGCGACATCACGTGAATCACCAGATCATGGGCCTGAGGCGCGAGATCCAGCAGCTCGCCATCTGCGATGATCTTTGCCCCGGGCAGCAGCCCCTCCCAGCGTTCCGCAAAAGGCGCGATAATCGCGGGATTGGTAAAGACTCTCTTAACCATGGAGAGCCGATCCTCGATCTCGTCTCTGGCCAAGTCGTGCAGGAACATCGCCTCCGGTTTACGCCGGGCGCGGCGCAGTCGAAGTGCGTCAAGGTCAAAGATCTGGGGATGAGCCATCGGTTCTTGTGTCATGAGGTGTACCTATGACGTTGCGCGCACGGATTCAAACGGCAGTTTCACTGGTCTATCCCGCGCGCTGTCTGAACTGCGGCGGGCTGGTCGAGAGCGACTTTGGTCTGTGCAGCGCCTGCTGGCGGGAGACCTCCTTTATTTCGGGCCTCGTGTGCGATGCTTGCGGCGTCCCGTTGCCGGGCGAGGATGACGGTCAGCTGGTGCATTGCGACGCCTGTTTGCAGAACCCACGCGTTTGGGCGCAGGGGCGGGCGGCGTTTCTTTATGACGGGCAGGGGCGGCGTCTGGTTTTGGCGCTGAAGCATGGGGATCGCACGGATCTGGCGGGGCCGGCGTCGGGTTGGATGGCCCGCGCGGCCACTGATCTGTTGCAGGGTGACCCGCTGCTGCTGCCGGTTCCGCTGCATTGGACCCGCCTTCTGCGACGGCGCTACAATCAATCCGCCCTCCTTGCGCAAGCACTGGCCGCGCGGACGGGCTGTGACTGTTGCCCGGATGGATTGCTGCGGCGCAAACAAACGCCGATGCTGGAAGGGCGCAGTCGGAACGAACGGCATGCCCTGCTGGATCATGCGATCAGCATAAATCCGCGTATGCGGGACCGGTTCCTGGGGCGAAAAATCCTGTTGGTGGATGACGTGATGACCAGCGGGGCAACATTGTCTGCCTGTTCCCGCGCCTGTCTGGACGCGGGCGCCGAGGAGGTAGGCGTTGTGGTTCTCGCCCGGGTCTCAGTGCTGTGAAAAGACTGGCAAAGCTTGTATAGAACCCCCACATGGCGCAAAACCCCGCCAAACAACGCGCATGGAGTGCCCTATGAAACCGGTTGAAATCTATACATCTCCCCTTTGCGGCTTCTGCCACGCGGCAAAGCGGCTGCTGACCCAAAAGGGCGTGAGCTTTTCCGAGATCGACGTTCTGGCCGATCCCTCGCGCAAGACCGAGATGATTCAGCGCGCCAATGGTGGGCGCACCGTGCCGCAGATCTTTGTCGGCGAGATCCATGTCGGCGGCTGCGACGATCTTTATGCGCTGGAAAACGCGGGCAAGCTTGACCCGCTGCTGAGCGCCTGAGGTCCGCGATGCGCGCTGCCCTGCTGCAAATGACATCCTCCGACGACCCGGAGGAAAACCTGGCCACAGCGACCGCCATGATTTCGGACGCGGTGGCGCAGGGGGCGGGGTTCGTGCTGACGCCCGAGGTGACCAATTGCCTCTCCACCAGTCGTCAGCACCAGCGCGAGGTCCTTTGCCACGAGGACGGCGACCCAACCCTGGCAGGGCTGCGCCAGGTCGCGGCCCGGCATGGCATCTGGCTGTCGATCGGCTCTCTGGGGCTCAAGACCCATGACGTGGACGGGCGCTTTGCCAATCGGCAGTTTCTGATCACGCCAACCGGTGACATCGCGGCGCGCTATGACAAGATCCATATGTTCGATGTGGAGGTCACGCCCGAGGAAACCTATCGCGAATCAGATGGCTATCGTCCGGGCACGCGGGCCGTTGTGGCCGATGCTGGCTTTGCGCGGATCGGGTTGACGATCTGCTATGATCTGCGCTTTCCGGCGTTGCACAGGCGTTTGGCACAGGCCGGGGCAGAGATCCTCACCGCGCCAGCAGCCTTTTCCCATGTGACCGGAGCCGACCACTGGCACAGCCTTCTGCGGGCACGGGCGATCGAGACGGGATGTTTTGTTCTGGCGGCGGCCCAGGTCGGAACCCATCCGGCCAGCCGGGGCGGCACGCGCCAGACCTACGGGCATTCGCTGGTGGTCGCCCCCTGGGGAGAGGTGCTGGCGGATGCGGGCACCGACGTCGGCGTGACCTGTGTTGATCTCGATCTCGATGCGGTCAGGAATGCGCGCAGCCGCGTGCCCTCATTGACCCACGACCGGGAGTTCGATGGGCCCTGATGGATGAGAATCACTCCCTGGCGATTTCGCTGTTCAGCGAGATCTTGATGGCCGACCAACTGGCCCGCTCGCGGCTGAGCAAGGCGCTGCCCAAGGGGATGGAACTGTCGCATTTTTCGGTTCTGAACCATCTGGCGCGCGCCGGGTTGGAACGATCCCCGGCGCAACTGGCCAAGGCCTTTCATGTCACCCGTGGTGCCATGACCAATACGATTCACAAGCTGGAGGTGGCAGGCTACGTGCATGTGCGCCCGGATTGGGATGACGCCCGGCGCAAGATGGTCGCGATCAGCCCCGCAGGTCGCAAGGCCCGCGACGCGGCGCTGACCTCGATCATTCCGATGATTTCCGAGGTGGTGAGCGAGCTTGGCGGCGAGCGTGTCCGCTCCGCCCTGCCCATTCTTCGAGAGTTCCGCGGCAAGTTGGAAAGCGAAGACTAGGCGCCGCATCGCCCCCTTGTGAAAAACAAAAAAGAGCGTGAAACACAAAAAAAGAGCGTCGGAAAATGCCGACGCTCTTTTTGATAGTTAGGGCCGTGAGTGGTGTGAGTGCGCCCCAATTTTACACATAGTCCTCGAACATGATGCCATGAGTGTGCGAGTGCGGCATCACGGAGGTCCCAACGCGTAGCTGCCAAACTATTCAGGAACAACAGCGGGCACAATCGCTCTATGGGATGTGTTTTTATACCAAAGTATAGGCTGGCTTTCATTGCAAGGGTGAAACCGGGTTTTGACCCTGTCTCACCCTCGATGCGTTGCTATCTGACTATGAATTTATGCTTGCCGTTACGTAATTTACACTCAGATCACGATCAGAAATCGACCAGCGCCACAGTAGGGGATTGAACACGAACCCCTTGCGATCAACCGGGGATAGTCCGGCCTGGCGCAGCAGGTCGAACAGTTCGTCGGGGGTGATGAATTTTGACCATTCATGGGTGCCACGCGGCAGCCACCGCATGACCACTTCGGCCCCAAAGATCGCCATGGCATAGCTTTTGGGATTGCGGTTGATGGTCGAGCAGATCTCCAGCCCGCCGGGTTTCAAGAGCTGCCGGGTGGCGGTGAGATAGGCCAGCGGGTCGGCAACATGTTCGACCACCTCCATATTCAGCACCACGTCAAAGGTCTCGCCGGCCTCGGCCATCGCTTCGGCTGTGGTGTGGCGATAATCAATCTCCAGCCCGGACTGTTCGGCGTGAATGCGGGCGACGGGCAGGTTGCCTTCGGCGGCATCGGCCCCGACCACCTCGGCGCCAAGCCGCGCCATCGGCTCGCTGAGCAGGCCACCGCCGCAGCCGATATCCAGCACGCGCAGCCCGGCAAAGGGCTCTGCGGTGGTCAGGTCACGGTCGAATTCCCCGGCGATCTGGCCTGTGATATAATCCAGCCGGCAGGGGTTCAGCATGTGAAGCGGTTTGAATTTCCCGTTCGGATCCCACCATTCTGCGGCCATCGCCTCGAACTTGGCGATCTCGGAGGGGTCCACCGTGGACTGTTGCGCTTGCATTCCTGTCTCCGTGTGTTTTCTTGTGTCCCAAGGTGTCAGTTAGGTCAGTAATGGACAAATACCCGGATCAAAAGCGCGCAGTGCAGTTTCTCTACCCGCCGATCGAGCCCTTCGATCAGCGGATGCTGGAGGTTGGGCAGGGGCATCGCATCTATATGGAGCAATGCGGCAACCCCGAGGGGGTGCCCGTTATCGTCTGCCATGGCGGCCCCGGTGGCGGCACCAGCCCTGCGATGCGGCGATATTTCGACCCGCGCGTCTATCGTATCATCCTGTTTGATCAGCGCGGTTGCGGGCGATCCCGGCCGCATGCCTCTTGCGAGGACAATACGACGTGGCATCTGGTCGCAGATATGGAAGTGATCCGCGAGCTGCTGGAGATCGACGCCTGGATGTTGTTTGGCGGCAGCTGGGGCGCGACGCTGGCCTTGGTCTATGCGCAGACCCATCCCGACCGGGTGACGCATATGATTCTGCGCGGTGTCTTCCTGATGACGCAGGCGGAGCTCGACTGGTTCTATGGCGGTGGTGCGGGGAAATTCTGGCCCGAGACCTGGGCACGCTTTGCCGATCTCATTCCCGCCGGGGGGGAGGGCGGTTTGATCGCGGCCTATCACAAACGCCTGTTTTCCGGCGACCGAGACGAAGAGGTCCGTTTTGGCCGGGCCTGGTCCGCCTGGGAAAACGCGCTCGCCTCGGTGCATTCCAATGGCACCTCCGGTGACAGCCCGGGCGAGTATGCCCGCGCCTTTGCCAGGTTGGAGAATCACTACTTCAGCAATGGCGGCTTTCTGCATATGGATGGTCAGATCCTCGCCAATATGGGGCGCATTGCGCATATTCCCGGCGTGATCGTGCAGGGGCGCTATGACATGATCTGCCCGCCGACCTCGGCCCATAGCATTCACGTGAAATGGCCCAATTCCGATCTTCTGATGATCCGCAATGCCGGGCATGCCCTGTCAGAACCGGGGATTAGCGCGGCATTGGTTCGAACCATGGACCAACTGGCAGAGGATCTGATGTCATGAAGCGCCTTGACCGTCGGGCTCTCTTTGCCTCCGGTGCGGCCGCGGCGCTCCTGGCGGCGACCGGGGCGTCCCTGTCGCAGCAGCCGCGCCGGGGCGGGACCCTGCGGCTTGCGGTGCCGCGTGATGGCGATCTGCTGACGCGGGTGGCGCGCAGCTCCGTTTATGACCAGCTGACCGAAGTGGCCCCGGATGGGCTGCTGCGCGGCGAGCTGGCGCAGGATTGGCACAGCGAGGACGGTGCCCGTCGCTGGGTGCTGGATCTGCGCAGGGATGCCATGTTCCACGATGGGCGCAAACTTGCGGCGGCGGATGTGGTCGCCTCGCTGGAGGGGCATGCACGGCAGGGTGAACTCCAGCTGACCGGCTTGAAAAACATAGAAGAAACACCTGATGGCGGCGTCCTGATCAACCTCGCCGAGGGCAATCCCCATCTGCCCTACCATCTGGCAAAGGCGGGGTTGGGAATCGCCCCTGATGGCAGCATCGACGCCCCGCTTGGCAGTATGGTCGGCACCGGGCTCTATTCCGTTGAGCGGGCGCAGGAGGGCCGCCATTTTCGCGCAAGTCGCCGGCAGCAGCATTACAAGGATGGTCGCGCCGGCTGGGTTGAAGCGCTTGATCTGATTGTCATTCCCGATGCCGCCGTGCGCGCCGAAGCGCTGCGCGAGGGCTATGTTGATGTGGCGGCGCTGCCCTTGCCCTCTGGGATTGTGGGGCGTGGCAGCTTCCATGTTCACCCGACCGAGGGCGATCTGACCCTGGCGGCGGGGCAGCATGTGGCGCTTCCAACCCGGATCTCGGCGCGCGCCCCGCTGGACGATTACCGGATCGCAGAGCGCTGGTGGATGGCCTGAGGGCAGGTATTTTGCCCAGAGAGCCAATATTGTAAGAAGAATTCCGCTGATGCAGTTGAGCTTCCCCGCGGGTTGCACCTATGTTGGCGCCAACGTTTTTGAGACATGACAGCTTGGATCTACCGCAGGAGTGGCCGCTATTCTCGGTTTTCGGAAAAAATCTGCCCTGGACGAGATTCGCGAGGGCATAGAGGCGGTCTATCCCCGGCTCTGGCGCTATTGTCTGGTGCAGACCGGCAAGCGCGACCGGGCGGATGATCTGGCGCAGATGACCTGCCTGCGTGCGTTGGAAAAACACCAAAACTATCAGGTCGGCACCCATGTGGACCGCTGGCTGTTCACCATGGCCCATCGGCTGTGGCTGAACGAGATCCGCGCCACGGCTGTGCGCACCGGCGGCGGCCTGGTCGCGCTGGAAGAAACCGAAATTCCCGATGCTTCCGCTACGTCAGAGGAGAATATTTTCGTCGCTGAGGTGTTTGCCAAGATAGGAGCACTGCCGGAAGGGCAGCGCGTTGTGGTTCTGCTGGCCTACGTGGAGGGCTTCACCTATCAGGAGACTGCAGATACGCTGGGTATTCCGATCGGCACCGTGATGAGCCGTCTGGCCAGTGCACGCAAGAAAATCGCAGGTGCCCTGTCTGCGGTGGAGGCTGGAACATGATCGAAGCAAGTCCGAGCATTTCCGACGAGGATCTGACCGCCTATCTGGACGGCGAGGCGGATGCCGCGCTGAGCCAAAAGATTGATCTGGCGCTGGAGAGCGACCCGGATTTGCCGCCGCGGCTGGAAGCGTTGATGCTGCCGATGGACGCGCTGAAAGAGGCTTTTGCGATGGAGCGCATGGCGCCGCCGCCGATGCCTGCGCTGCCGCAGCCGCGTCGTTCCGTGGTGCCGCTGCGTTTGGCGGCCTCTGTCGTGCTGGCCCTGGGAATCGGCTTCTCCGGCGGCTACCTGTTTCAGCCGGGTCAAAAGGCCCCGGGTTGGATCGACGTGGTGGCGAGCTATCAGTCGCTCTATATGACCGAGACGGTGGAGCAGACCACCCAGTCCCCGAATTTGGTGCAGGCCGCGCTGAAAGATTTCCAAACCCGCAGCGGTGTGGAACTGGCGGCGGCCACGGCCATTGACGGGCTGGATTTCCACCGCGCGCAGGTTCTGGGGTTCAAGAATAAGCCATTGATGCAAATGGCGTATCTGGGCGAGGACGGAACGCCTTTTGCGCTTTGTGTGCTCAATACCGACGGGGCGGACAAAGCGCTGACAGATCAGATGGCGCAGGGGCTGGCGGTAACATCCTGGGTGTCCGACGGGGTTGGCTATCTGGTGATTGGTGGCCAGGATCCATCCCGAACCCGGACTTTCGCGCAAGAGGTGCGGGAGCGGCTCAAGCAAGGGTGACCCCCTTGCTTGAGGAAGGTCTTGCAAAACGGGCACACGCGGCGTATATCCTCGCTCAACAGCGGCGCGTCGGGCTCTGGTCCGAGGCACCACCGATTAATTTCGACGGGCCGCGCGCCCGTTTTTTTGTGTTTGGACGACTGATGACCAACGACCTGATTGCCAAAGCCGCGATTGACCGTCGCCTGGCCGAGATCCTCACCCCGGTGATCGAGGATCTGGGCTATGAGCTGGTGCGTATTCGGCTGATGTCCGGCAAAACCACAACCATGCAAATCATGGCGGACCGTCCCGAGGGCGGGATCGAAGTCGATGATTGCGCAAAGATTTCCAACGCGGTGAGCGCCACGCTGGACGTCGAAGACCCGATTCTCGATGCCTATACGCTGGAGGTCTCCAGCCCCGGTATTGACCGCCCGCTGACCCGGCTGAAAGACTTTGAGATGTTCGAAGGCTACGAGGCCAAGCTGGAAACCGCCGAGATGGTCGGCGGCCGCCGCCGCTTTAAGGGCGAGCTTGCCGGCGTGGAGGGCGACGAGGTCCTGATCAATATCGAGGATCAGGGCGAACAGGTGACGATCGGGCTGAAATTCGATTGGCTGAGCGATGCAAAACTTGTGCTCACCGACGATCTGATCACGGAAATGCTGCGCCAGCGCAAAGCCGCTGGTGTGTTGAACGAAGACGCCTTTGACGACATCGAGACCGAAGGGTCCGCAGAAGGGACCTCAGGGTCCGAAGAGGAGAACAAGTAATGGCTATCACCTCTGCAAACCAGCTGGAGCTGTTGCAAACCGCCGAGGCCGTGGCGCGCGAAAAAATGATCGACCCCGGTCTGGTGGTCGAAGCGATGGAAGAATCCCTCGCCCGCGCTGCCAAGAGCCGCTACGGCAGCGAGATGGACATTCGTGTGTCGATTGATCGGAAAACCGGCAAGGCGACCTTCACCCGTGTGCGCACCGTGGTGGCGGATGAGGATCTGGAGAACTACCAGGCAGAGCTGACCGTCGAACAGGCGCGCCAGTACATGCAGGACCCCTCGGTCGGGGATGTGTTCTCGGAAGAGGTGCCGCCGGTGGAAATGGGCCGGATCGCGGCGCAATCCGCGAAACAGGTGATTCTGCAAAAGGTCCGTGAAGCCGAGCGGGATCGTCAGTACGAAGAGTTCAAGGACCGCAACGGCACCATCATCAACGGTCTGGTCAAACGCGAAGAATACGGCAACGTCATCGTCGATGTTGGCTCCGGCGAGGCGATCCTGCGTCGCAACGAGAAAATCGGCCGCGAAAGCTATCGCCCCAACGACCGCATCCGTTGCTATATCAAGGACGTGCGCCGCGAACCCCGTGGCCCGCAGATCTTCCTCAGCCGCACCGCGCCGGAATTCATGGCCGAGCTGTTCAAGATGGAAGTGCCGGAAATCTATGACGGTATCATCGAGATTAAGGCCGTGGCCCGCGATCCGGGGTCGCGCGCAAAAATCGCCGTGGTGTCCTATGATGGCTCCATCGACCCGGTCGGCGCCTGCGTCGGTATGCGGGGCTCTCGTGTGCAGGCCGTGGTGAACGAGCTGCAAGGCGAGAAGATCGACATCATCCCGTGGAACGAGGATCAGCCGACCTTCCTGGTGAACGCGCTGCAACCGGCAGAAGTGACCAAGGTGGTTCTGGACGAAGAGGCCGGCAAGATCGAAGTTGTCGTGCCCGACGAACAGCTCAGCCTGGCGATTGGCCGTCGTGGTCAGAACGTGCGTCTGGCGTCGCAGCTGACCAACCTCGATATCGACATCATGACGGAAGAAGAAGAATCCGCCCGCCGTCAGAAGGAATTCGAGGCCCGCACCAAATTGTTCATGGAAACGCTGGATCTGGACGAATTCTTTGCCCAGCTTCTGGTCTCCGAAGGCTTCACCAATCTCGAAGAGGTCGCCTATGTCGAACTCGACGAGCTGCTGGTGATCGACGGTGTTGACGATGGCACCGCCGAAGAGCTGCAAGCGCGCGCCCGTGACTATCTGGAGGCGCAAGCCAAGGCGGCCTTGGACAATGCCCGCAGCCTGGGTGTAGAGGACAGCCTTATTGACTTTGATGGCCTCACACCCCAGATGGTGGAAGCACTGGCAAAAGACGGCGTAAAAACGCTTGATGACTTTGCCACCTGCGCGGATTGGGAACTGGCCGGTGGCTGGACCACCGAAAACGGCGAGCGGGTGAAGGATGATGGTATCCTCGAACCCTTCGACGTCAGCCTCGAAGACGCGCAAAATCTGGTGATGACAGCGCGTATCATGCTGGGTTGGGTGGATCCGGCAGAGCTTGAAACAGATGCAGAAGACCTCGGCGACGAGGCGGAAGAGGAGGCAGAGGCCTAAGCGGCCCCTGCTCTTCAGGAGATGTGAATGACCCGTGGTGGTGCAGAAAAATCCCGTGAGAACGGACCCGAACGGAAATGTCTCGCCACTGGCGAGACAGAGCCGAAATCGGGGCTGATCCGTTTCGTTCTGGGGCCTGACAATCAGGTGTTTCCTGATGTCATGGGTAAACTGCCCGGTCGTGGTGTTTACGTCTCTGCCACGCGGTCTGCGTTAGACTTGGCGGTGAAGAAAAAACTCTTTGCACGCGGATTCAAGACGCAGGTCACGGTGCCCGAGGGGTTGGCTGACGAGGTGGAACGGCAGGTTTTGCGCCGCACCATCGACCTGATCAGCCTTGGACGCAAGTCCGGCGACGCCGTGGGTGGATATGAGAAGGTAAAGGACATGTTGGCCAAAGAGGAGGCACGGATCTTGATCCAGGCCTCTGACGGGTCAGGGCGAGGGAAGTCCAAACTGAGCACGCCCCACAGGGGAAAATATATCGGTTGTCTGACGGCAAACGAGCTCGGGATGGCTTTTGGGCGTGAAACTGTCATACATGCAGCGCTCGCCTCTGGTGGACTCAGCCAACGTGTTGTAGAGGAAGCCCAGCGATTGCAGGGTTTGCGCGAAAAGGGCGGCAACGGCCGCACGGAAGGATAAAGAGCTTTATGAGCGATAGTGACGGCAAAAAGACATTGGGTCTTCGTGGTGGCGGATCTCGTCCCGGGAACGTGAAACAGAGCTTCAGCCACGGTCGGACCAAGAATGTCGTGGTGGAAACCAAGCGTAAGCGCGTGGTTGTCCCCAAGCCGGGCGCAGGCAAAGGTGGCGCCGGTGGCGTTGCGGCCGGCGATGCTTCGCGGCGCCCTGCTGGTATTTCTGATGCGGAAATGGAACGTCGCCTGAAGGCGCTCCAGGCCGCCAAGGCGCGTGAATCCGAAGAAGCCGCCCAGCGGGAAGCTGAGGAAAAGGCCCGCGCCGAAGAGCGTGAGCGCCGCCGCGCCGAGCAAGAGGCGAAGGAACGCGAACAGCGCGAAGCCGAAGAAAAAGCCCGTCAAAAGGCCGAAGAAGAAGAGCGCAAGCGCCAGGAACAAGAAGCCGCTGCCAAGCGCGCCGCCGCCGAAAAAGCTGCGCCGCCGCAGGCAGACCAAGCTGCTGGTGCGCCGGCCGCCGCACGTGGCCCCGCCGCCGCTGGCGCTGCGAAACCCGCCGCCGCCGGTCCGCGCAAGGCGGAACGCGAGCGTGAAGAACGTGGTCGTAGCACCAAGGGCCGTGCCGCCGGTGATGACAATGGTCGTCGCTCCGGCAAGCTGACCCTGAGCCAGGCAACCGGTGGTGAAGGTGGCCGTCAACGCTCCATGGCGTCGATGAAGCGCAAGCAAGAACGCGCCCGCCAAAAGGCCATGGGTCAGATCGAACGCGAAAAGGTCATCCGTGACGTGCAGCTGCCAGAGGCCATCATGGTCTCCGAACTGGCCAACCGTATGGCTGAGCGCGTCGCCGATGTGGTTAAATCGCTGATGAAAATGGGCATGATGGTCACGCAGAACCAGACCATCGACGCCGATACCGCCGAGCTGATTATCGAAGAATTCGGCCATAATGTGGTGCGGGTTTCCGATGCTGACGTCGAGGATGTCATTAACGAGGTTGTGGACGCAGAAGAAGATCTGCAACCGCGTCCGCCGGTCATCACCATCATGGGCCACGTTGACCACGGCAAAACCTCGCTTCTGGACGCGATCCGCGACGCCAAGGTTGTCGCGGGCGAGGCCGGCGGCATTACCCAGCATATCGGCGCCTATCAGGTGACAACCGACAGCGGCGCAGTCCTGTCCTTCCTCGACACGCCCGGCCACGCGGCCTTCACCTCGATGCGCTCCCGTGGCGCCCAGGTGACGGATATCGTGGTTCTGGTTGTCGCGGCTGACGATTCGGTGATGCCGCAGACGATCGAGGCGATCCACCACGCCAAGGCGGCCAATGTGCCGATGATCGTGGCGATTAACAAAGTCGACAAACCGGCTGCTGACCCGAACAAAGTCCGCGCCGAGCTGCTTCAGCACGAAGTCATCGTGGAAGCCATGTCTGGTGAAGTGCAGGACGTCGAAGTCTCAGCGCATACCGGGCAGGGGCTCGATGATTTGCTCGAAGCGATCGCGCTGCAAGCGGAAATCCTGGAACTCAAAGCGAACCCGAATCGCGCCGCCCAGGGTGCCGTGATCGAGGCTCAGCTTGACGTGGGCCGGGGTCCGGTCGCGACCGTTCTGATCCAGAAAGGTACGCTGCGTCAGGGGGATATCTTCGTTGTGGGTGAGCAATACGGTAAGGTCCGTGCGCTGATCAACGACAAGGGCGAGCGCGTCACCGAGGCTGGTCCGTCGGTTCCGGTCGAGGTGCTCGGCCTGCATGGCACGCCCGAGGCTGGCGACGTTCTGAACGTCACCGAAACCGAAGCGCAGGCCCGCGAGATCGCAGAATACCGTGCCCACGCAGCCAAGGAAAAACGCGCTGCTGCCGGTGCTGCCACCACGCTTGAACAGCTGATGCAGAAGGCCAAGGAAGACGAATCCGTCTCCGAACTGCCGATCCTGGTCAAAGCCGATGTGCAGGGTTCTGCCGAGGCGATCGTTCAGGCGATGGAAAAAATCGGCAACGACGAGGTGCGCGTGCGCGTGCTGCACTCTGGTGTGGGCGCGATTACCGAGACCGACATCGGCCTCGCAGAAGCCTCCGGCGCACCGGTCTTTGGCTTCAACGTCCGGGCCAATGCCTCGGCGCGCAATACCGCCAACCAAAAGGGTGTCGAGATCCGGTACTATTCGGTGATCTACGACCTTGTGGACGACGTCAAAGCCGCGGCATCCGGTCTGCTCTCTGCCGAGATCCGCGAGAACTTCATCGGTTATGCCGAGATCAAGGACGTGTTCAAAGTGTCCAACGTCGGCAAGGTTGCCGGCTGTCTGGTCACCGAAGGCGTTGCGCGTCGCTCCGCCGGTGTGCGCCTGCTGCGCGACAACGTGGTGATCCACGAAGGCACGCTGAAAACGCTGAAGCGCTTCAAGGATGAAGTTGCCGAGGTTCAGTCCGGTCAGGAATGCGGCATGGCGTTTGAAAACTACGATGATGTCCGCGCCAAGGACGTTATCGAGATCTTCGAGCGCGAGGAAGTCACCCGCACCCTCGCCTGATCTGCTCGGTCATGTAAAGAAAAGCCCCGGTCCATGTGACCGGGGCTTTTTTGTTTGGGGCGATGCATCTGGCGTATGTGGCAGCGACTGCCCGGCGGACACGCCGGGCGCGTTGTGTTCAGAGCCAGTCCCGCAGGATCGGGATCAGAGGAATATCAGCCGGCGGCATGGGGTAGTCGCGCAGCTCACTCGCGCGGACCCATTTCAAGGTCTGACCCTCCTGCGCCTGCGGGATGCCTTCCCACTTGCGGCAGGCAAAGAGCGGCATCAGCAGGTGGAAATCGTCATAGCTGTGGCTGGCAAAAGTCAGCGGCGCCAGGCAGCTGAACCAGGTGTTGATGCCCAGCTCCTCTTGCAGTTCGCGGATCAACGCGGCCTCTGGGGTCTCGCCGGGTTCGACCTTGCCACCGGGGAATTCCCAGAGGCCCGCCATGGACTTGCCTTCGGGCCGCTGCGCCAGAAGGATGCGACCTTCGACGTCGATCAGCGCGACGGCGGAGACCAGAACCATTTTCTTGCCGTCGCTCATGACCGGTAATCTGCGTTGATGGAGATATACTGATGGGTCAGATCGCAGGTCCAGACGGTGGCCTGCCCGTCGCCAAGCCCAAGATCAACCTTGATGGTGATCTCCTGCTTTTTCATCTCTGCGGCGCCCAGCTCTTCCTTGTAGGAGGGCGCGACCCAGCCTTTTTCAGCGACCAACACATCGCCGAAGGAAATCGACAGAAGATCGCGATCCGCCTTGGCGCCGGATTTGCCGATCGCCATGACGATCCGGCCCCAGTTGGGATCCTCGCCCGCAATGGCCGTTTTGACCAACGGAGAATTGGCGATCGACATGCCGTGCACCTTGGCATCATCGGCGGTTTCGGCGCCGGTGACCTGGATTTCGACAAACTTCGTCGCGCCTTCACCATCGCGCACCACCTGGTGCGCAAGATCCAGCATCACCGCGCGCAGGGCTTCGGTAAATGCCGGGTTCCCGGTGGCATCAACACCGCTCGCGCCGGTGGCACAGAGCATCAGACTGTCGGAAGTGGAGGTATCGCTGTCCACGGTGATGCAGTTGAAGGATGTGTCGGTCTCTGCCGACAGCAGGCCCTGCAACGCCGCCTGATCATAGGCGGCATCGGTGAAGATATAGACCAGCATCGTCGCCATATCCGGCGCAATCATACCGGAGCCCTTGGCGATCCCGGCGATGCGCACCGGCTTGCCGTCGATCTCGACCGTGGCACTGGCACCTTTGGCAAAGGTGTCGGTGGTCATGATGGCCTTGGCGGCGGCCTCGATGGATGCGTCCGACAGCGCGCCATTCAGCTCTGCCAGCTTGGCCACGATACGGTCATGCGGCAGTGGCTCGCCGATCACCCCGGTGGAGGCGGTGAAAACGCGGTCCTGCGGCACGCCGGTCTGAGCGGCAACAGCAGCGGTGATTTCGGCCACCGATGTCTGCCCGTAATGCCCTGTAAAGGCGTTGGAATTGCCGGAATTGACCAGCAGCGCCGCGCCCTGATCCGTCGAACTGCCGAGCTTGGCCTGACAGTCCAGTACCGGCGCGGAGCGGGTGGCGGAGCGGGTGAAAACCCCGGCGATCGAAGTGCCCGGATCCATCACCGCCAGCATCACGTCGGTGCGGCCCTGATATTTGATACCGGAGGCCGCCGTCGCAAAGCGAAGGCCGCCGATCACGGGCAGGTCGGGGAATGCGGCAGGCGCAAGCGGCGAGCGGGGCATAGGGGTGGCCATTCTAGGTCTCCTGATGGGGCGTGTCTGGCGATCAGTTGGTGATCAGGCTCATGTCCCGCAGCACCGAGGGGTCGAGTCCGTCGATCTCGGGCCGCTCGATGGTCGCGCTCGCGGTCAGCTGATTGACGCGGTCCTCGACGGCCTGACGGGCAATCTCCTGCGCCAGCTCGTCGCGCACCTGGTCATAGTCGGGTGCCTCCAGCTTGCGACGCTCATTGAGCTTGATCACATGCCAGCCAAACTGGGTCTTGACCGGATCGGACACATCCCCGGGGCGCATGCTGGCCACTGCGGTTTCAAACTCCGGCACCATCTGGCCGTTGGTGAACCAGCCCAGCGAGCCGCCATTGGGGCCAGAAGGACCGGTGGAGGATTCTTTGGCCAGCGCCGCGAAATCGGCACCCGCGTCGAGCTGCTCCTTGATTTCATTGGCGGCTTCTTCGGTTTCCAGCAGGATATGGGAGGCGTTGAACTCGTCGCCGCCGTCGCCAGTGGAATAGCGCGCGTCATAGGCGTCGCGAATGGCGTCTTCGTTCTGGGCGCTCTGCATGATCGCTTCGATCACCTCGGACGCCAGCAGCGAGCGGGTCTCGTTCTCCACGGTCAGGCGGACAAGCTCCGGCATATCGCCATGCAACTGCTGCTTCAGCGCGGTTTGCTGAATGAGCTGATCCAGCAGCGCGTTGAACAACACGTCATCGGGCAGGCTCTGATATTGGGCGGGCAGTTTGGAGCGCGCCACGATCATGTGGCCGATGGTGATATCTTCACCATTCACCTTTGCAACGACGCTGCTGGCCTGGGGTTGGGCCTGTGCCGGCAGGGCGGCGAGGCCAAAAACCGCAGCGGCAACGCAGCCCTGCAAAAAAGTGAGACCTTTGCGCATGGAAGTCTTCCTATCTTGGTGCCACGGGGGGTCGTGGCGTTGACACTTATTTTCCTGCCGCTTACATCGCATCTGGGCCTAGGGCAGGACCGTCTTTCCACCTTTGTTTATGGGTTGCGAACACGGCGGGCAAGCCTGCCGGGAAACAAGGTCGTGAACTGGACTTTTTGGAGCGCACATGCTGGGTATCGGAACTCTCGCCAAAAAGGTCTTCGGGACCCCGAATGACCGTAAAATCAAGGCGACTCGGCCGTTGATCGCAAAAATCAACGCGTTGGAGCCGGAGTTCGGAGCGCTCAGTGATCAGGGGCTGAAGGACAAGACCGACGAGCTGCGCAAGCGGGCAATCGGCGGCGAAAGCCTGGATGATCTGCTGCCCGAAGCCTTTGCCAACGTGCGTGAAGGCGCGCGCCGCGCACTGGGTCTGCGGGCCTTTGACACCCAGTTGATGGGCGGTGTTTTCCTGCATCAAGGTAACATTTCCGAGATGAAGACCGGCGAAGGCAAAACGCTTGTCGCCACCTTCCCGGCCTATCTGAACGCGCTGACCGGCAAGGGCGTGCATGTGGTGACGGTGAACGAATACCTCGCCAAACGCGACAGCGAATGGATGAGCAAGGTGTTTGACCACCTCGGCATGACCACCGGTGTGATCTATTCCAACCAGCCCGACGCCGAGAAAATGGCGGCCTATGGCTGTGATGTCACCTATACCACCAACAACGAGCTGGGCTTTGACTACCTGCGGGACAATATGAAGCCCTCGCTGGATCAGGTCTTTCAGCGCTATCACAACTTTGCCATCGTCGATGAGGTGGACTCGATCCTGATCGACGAGGCGCGCACGCCGCTGATCATTTCCGGCCCCGCCGAGGATCGCTCGGATCTCTATAGTTCCATCGACAAGCTGATCCCGACGCTGGCCGAGGACCACTACGAGGTTGACGAGAAAACCCGCGGTGTGACCTTCACCGAAGAGGGCAATGAATTCCTCGAAGCCGCCCTGCAACAGGCCGGGCTGCTGGAGGAGGGCGCGAGCCTTTATGACCCGGAAAGCACCACAGTGGTGCACCATGTGAACCAGGCCCTGCGCGCCCATAAGCTGTTCCAGCGCGACAAGGACTATATCGTGCGCGACGGCAATGTTGTGCTGATCGACGAATTCACCGGCCGTATGATGCCGGGGCGGCGCCTCTCGGAAGGGCTGCATCAGGCGATCGAAGCCAAGGAAGAGGTGCAGATCCAGCCGGAAAACACCACGCTGGCCTCGGTGACCTTCCAGAACTATTTCCGCCTTTATGACAAGCTCTCCGGCATGACCGGCACCGCGATGACCGAGGCCGAGGAATTTGCGGAAATCTACGGTCTTGGCGTGGTTGAGGTTCCGACCAACAAGCCGATCGCCCGGATCGACGAGGACGACCAAGTCTACCGCACCGCCAAGGAAAAATACGAGGCGATGATTGCCGAAACCAAGGTGGCCCATGAAAAGGGCCAGCCGGTTCTCCTTGGCACCACCTCGATCGAGAAATCCGAACTGCTCAGCCATTTGCTGACGCAGGAAGGCATCCCGCATAACGTTCTGAACGCCCGTCACCACGAACAGGAAGCCAAGATCGTCGCCGAGGCCGGTCACTTCGGCGCGGTGACCATCGCCACCAACATGGCCGGTCGCGGCACCGACATTCAGCTGGGCGGCAACGTCGAGCTGAAAGTGATGGACGCGCTGGAAGCCAACCCCGACGCCGATCCGGCAGAGCTGCGCGCCGCCGAGGAAGCCAAACACGCGGCAGAGAAACAGCGCGTGCTTGAGGCTGGCGGCCTCTTTGTGATGGCCTCCGAACGCCACGAAAGCCGCCGGATCGACAACCAGCTGCGCGGCCGTTCCGGTCGTCAGGGGGATCCGGGCCGCACCCGGTTCTATCTCAGTCTCGAAGATGACCTGATGCGCATCTTTGGCTCTGAGCGTCTGGACAAGCTGCTTTCCAGTCTTGGCATGAAGGAAGGCGAGGCCATCGTGCACCCCTGGGTGAACAAATCGCTGGAACGCGCCCAGGCCAAGGTCGAGGGTCGCAACTTTGACATGCGTAAAAACGTGCTGAAGTTCGACGACGTGATGAATGACCAGCGCAAAGTGGTGTTTGCACAGCGCCGCGAGATCATGGCGGCAAAGGACAGCCACGAGATTGTCACCGATATGCGCCACGAGGTGATCGACGATCTGATCGACGTCTATATGCCGGCGAAATCCTATGCGGATCAGTGGGATACCGAGGGGCTGAAGGCCGAGGTTCTCGACAAGCTCGGCATTGATGTGCCGGTCGCCGACTGGGCCGCAGAGGAAGGCGTCGATGACGAACAGATCCGCGAGCGCCTGATTGAAGCCTCTGACGCGCTGATGGCCGAGAAAACCGCCGCCTTTGGCGAAGAGGGCATGGGCAACATCGAAAAGCAGGTGTTGTTGCAGACCATCGACGCCAAATGGCGCGAGCACCTGCTGACGCTGGAACATCTGCGCTCGGTCGTGGGCTTCCGGGGCTATGCTCAGCGCGACCCGCTCAATGAATACAAGAACGAGAGCTTCCAGCTGTTTGAGAGCATGCTCGATTCGCTGCGGGAAACCGTGACGCAGCAATTGTCCCGTGTGCGTCCGTTGAACGAGGACGAACAGCGCGAGATGTTGATGCAGATGGCCGCGCGTCAGGCCAGCCTGCAACAGGTCGCGACCCCAAAGGTCGAAGCCCCCGCCGAGGGATTCGTCGAGGACGATCCGTCAACCTGGGGAAATCCGTCGCGCAACGACAAATGCCCCTGCGGGTCCGGCGAAAAATTCAAACATTGCCACGGAAAACTGGCCTGATCCGCCGCGTCCTCGCGTCGGTCTAGGTGCTGAAATCAAAGCAAAACTATGGCAAGGAGCTGCGGACTCTCCATCTCCTTGCCATAGTGTGGCCCCCTTCCCGAATTACACTTCCTTAACCTTTTGAGGTGAGGAGAGTGCTATGGGTACACGAGTGACGGCCCTGACCGTGGCGGCAACTGTCGTTTGCGCATTGGGCACTGGTCTATACATGCAGAAACGGGCAGAGCAGCGGGCCACCGCGGCACCGTTGAATGTGGCCGCTCTTCCTGACATTCCCACCGATCCGATCTCTGGTGATCTGCTTATTCAAGACATGAGCTTCACCTCCGCCCCGCCGCCAGTGGACGCGCCCACCGAAACGGCGCAGTCCAGCGTTGCCTGTCACGGTGATATGACCGTGAGGGCCGAACCCGGGGCCATGCTGGCGGTCGAGATTGAGGCGCCGTGTCATGCGGGGGAACGATTCACGCTGCATCACGGTGGCCTCATGGTGACAGAGGCGCTTGACCATGACGGTCACTTCACCGGCAGCCTGCCGGCCTTTACCCCGCATGCGGTGGTGATTGCGGATTTCGTCACGGGGCAGGATCTGGACGCCGCCGTCGAGGTGGAGGATCTGCAATCGGTGGATCGTATTGCGTTGCAATGGCAGGGCAACAGCGGGCTGGAAGTGCACGCGCTGGAATTTGGCGCAACCTACGGCGACGCGGGCCATGTCTGGAGCCAATCCGCGCCGGGGCAGGGCACCGGGCAGGTGGATCTGATCGGTGCGCCGGAACAGTCGGCGCCCAATCTCGTCGAGGTCTATTCGCTGCCCCGCCGGGATGTGACAGAGCGCCGGGGCGAGGTTTCGGTGTCGATCGAGGCAGAGGTCACCGCCACCAATTGCGACCGCGCCATAGAGGCGGAACTGGTGGAATGGCGCGGCGGAAGGCTGCGTTCACGCGACCTTGTGCTGAACATGCCGGATTGTTCCGCCGTTGGTGACTTTCTGGTGTTGAATAATATTGTGGAAACCCTGAAAATCGCCTCCAACTGACGGGGACTACAGGATTTCTCATGAGCTATTTTCGTGCGGCGGTTTGCGCCGCACTCTGTTTGTTTGGCGCAGTCACCCCGGTTTCCGGGCAAGATGTGACATTGTCCTCGCCAGACGGCGCAATCGAGGTGACGGGAAACCTGCTTGGGTTTGACGGAGAGTTCTATCGGGTCGATACGCAGTTTGGCGAGTTGACGGTGGATGGCTCCGGCGTGCTCTGTGACGGACCGGGCTGCCCGAGCCTGTCTGACTTTGTGGCCGAGGTCACGCTTGCGGGCTCCTCTACCATGGCGGAGGTCCTGTTGCCCGCGCTGATCGAAGGCTTTGCCCTGCGCAACGGCTATCAGACCGCGCGCGAACAGACCGATTCCCGCGAGTTCGCCTATAGCCTGTCGCGCAATGGTCACGTGGCGGCGCGGTTCATTTTCTATATCAGCAATACGGACGAAGGCTTCGCCGATCTGCTTGCCAATCAGGCCGATATCGTGATGGCGCTGCGCGAGATCCGCGAGGCGGAGCATCTCTTGGCCAAGGAAGCCGGCATGGGGGACATGACCGTTTCCAACCGTGGTCGCGTTCTGGCGTTGGATGCGATGGTGCCGGTGGTGGCGCCGACCAATCCGGTGCGTCGGATTTCCCTGCCGCAGCTGGCCGGGATCTATGCCGGGAAGATCACCAATTGGTCGGAACTTGGCGGCCCCGACGCGCCGATCACCGCGCATCTGCCGGTTGCGGGCTCCGGCTTGGCGCAGGCGCTGGAGGACAAGCTGTTGGCCCCCGCCGAGCTGAGCCTTTCGCAAGACATCCGCCGCCATGATCGGGGGAGCACGCTGGTGCGCACCGTGGCGACCGATCCATTTGCGATCGGCATCGCCAGTTTTGCGGAAACCGGCACCGCGCGGATGCTGACGCTGACCGGATCCTGCGGGTTCTCGCTCAGCGCCGGGCGGCGGACCATCAAGACTGAGGATTACCCGCTGACCTCGCCGATGTTCCTCTATTTGCCGGCGCGGCGCCTGCCTCGTGTGGCGCGGGATTTTCTGACCTATGTGCGTGGCCCGGCGGCGCAAATCGTGATCCGACGCGCGGGTTTTGTCGATCAGGCGCCGGAGCGCATGCCGCTGGCGGTGCAGGGCGAGCGGCTGAGCAACGCGATCAAGGCGGCAGGGGCGGATATTTCGCTGACCGAGCTCCAGCGCATGGTCGTGGGGCTGGACGGGCTGCAACGCCTGACCCTGTCATTTCGGTTCGAGGCGGGCTCCTCCCGCCCGGACGCGCAATCGCGCAACAACGTCGCGCTGCTGGCGCGCGAAATCGAAGCAGGCGTCTATGATGGTCGGCGGCTGGTCTTTGTCGGGTTTTCCGATGGCGAAGGTCCGGCAGACGGCAACCGCGCCATTGCGCTCCGCCGTGCCGAAGCGGTGCGGCGGGCGGGGGAAAAGGCGGCGGAAACCGCCAATCTGGACCGGATCTCCATCGAAACCGAGGCCTTCGGCGAGGCGCTGCCGATCGCCTGTGATAACAGCGCCTGGGGCCGGCAGGTCAACCGCCGGGTCGAGGTCTGGGTGCGCTAACAGGGCCGCTGGGCCGTCGACTCCGACTCCCCGGCCCTTGCTATTCGCAAGCGCTCTCTATCGCAGCCGCGCTTCGGTCTTGGCGTCGAACAGCAAGACATCCGCATCGTCGAAATCGAGCCCGACGCGGCTGCCTTCGGACCAATCATCCTCGCCCCGGGTTTCGACAATGATCTTGGCGCCATCAGCGCAGATCAGGTGATCATAGGCCACGGGGCCGAGCTGTTCGCGCAGCTCCAGCGTCGCCGTATCGCCGTTGGTCAGGCGCAGATCCTGCGGGCGCAGGCCGACAGTGACCTCTGCGCCCTCGCTCGGCAGGGCAACATCAACTGCAATCATTCGCCCCCCCAAAGCGGGAAGCGCCAGTTTGCCGCCACGGACGATGCCGGTGACGAAATTCATGCTGGGGGAGCCGATAAAACCTGCGACGAATTTGTTGTCGGGGTCATTATAGAGCGCCATCGGCGTGCCGACCTGCTCCACCCGTCCGGCGCGCAGGACCACGATCTTGTCGGCCAGCGTCATCGCCTCCACCTGGTCATGGGTGACATAGACCATGGTGGCGCCGATTTCCTTGTGCAGCCGGGCGATTTCCACCCGCATATCGACACGCAGCTCCGCGTCGAGGTTCGACAAGGGTTCATCGAACAAGAAGACCTCTGGCCCGCGCACGATGGCGCGGCCGATCGCAACCCGTTGCCGCTGACCACCCGACAGCGCCTTGGGTTTGCGTTTCAGGTAGTCGTCGAGCTTGAGAATGCGCGAGGCCTCGGCGACCTTCTCCCGGATTTCGGCCTTGGGGTGGCCGTTCATCTTGAGGCCAAAGCCCATGTTTTCCTCGACCGTCATATGCGGATACAGCGCATAGGACTGAAACACCATCGCCACGCCCCGCTCGGCGGCATCCACATGCGTCACCTCGCGCGCGCCGATGTGGATCTGCCCGGAGGTGGTTTCCTCCAGCCCCGCGATCATGCGCAGGAGGGTGGATTTGCCGCAGCCGGAGGGGCCGACAAAGACGCAGAATTCGCCATCGTCGATCTGGAGATTGACGTCAAAGATGGTCTGGATTTCACCGTATTTCTTCACGGCATTGGTCAGTGTGACTCCGGTCATGGTGACGATCCTTCTGGCGGCGCGTTAGGTGGGAAACTGCCAGTTTTCGGCAGCCTCCGCGATGTCAGTGGCGGTCTTCAGCAGCAGCGGACGCAGGGCGTTGAGCCCCTCCAGTGACTGCCGTCGGGTGGATGAGGTGATCGAGAGCGCCCCGATGACCCGGCCCTTGTTGGTGAGGATCGGGGCGGCGATGCAGATGATTCCGGGTTCGTGTTCCTCGCGGTCAAAGGCGATACCGGCCTTTTGGATCTCGTCGAGTTCGGCGCGAAAGGCGGCTTCGGTGGCCAATGTATGCGGGGTGTGCTGCACATAGGCCTGGCGCCGGATGGCATCTTCACGGGCGGGGCCGTCCAGATGGGCAATCATCGCCTTGCCGACACCGGTGCAAAACCCGGGGCCGATCTTGCCGGCCTGGCTGAACATCTCGATCGGGGTGCGGGCGTTGCGCTTGTCCACATAGAGCACCTGACCCTGATCAAGCTGCGCCAGGTGAATGGTCTCTCCGACCTCTGCCGAGAGCGCATCAATATGATCGCGCGCCACCGGAGCGAGGGAGCTTTGCCGCCAGGCCGCATGCGCAAGGCGCACCAGACGCAGACCCGGGGAATAGGTTTGCTGATCCTCATTGAAGCCAAGCATCCCCTGATTCGTCAGGGTTTGCAGCAACCGGTAGAGCGTGGCTTTCGGGTAGGGGGAGGCGGCAAGCAGTTCGGCAAAACGCACCGGGCGGCCGTATTCCGCAACCCGATCCAGGATTTCCAATGCTTTTCCGACAGTTCCGTCATTGCTGCGCTGCGGCGCATTTGACTCTGCCATTGATGTCCTCCCTTGCGTCGTTGCGCCCGAAGGCGAACTGACTGTTGACAACCTTAGACAGTATCGGCCATGGTTTCAATAGTTGGAAATTGGTTTCAATATATGAAACATACGCTCCGACACTCAATATGGGAGGATACCATGAACTTGCTGAAGGGAACGGTCGCAGGGCTTGCGATGACCGTTGGATTGGCCGCATCCGCACAGGCCGCTGAGCTGAGCGGGACGCTCAAGATTTTCTCGGATATGTCGAACCCGGCGCCGCGCGCGGTGATCGAGCAGCTGGCGGCGGATTTTGACGCGTTGCACCCGGATCTGACGGTGGAGCTGACGGTGATCGACCGCGAGGCCTACAAGACCCAGATCCGCAACTTCCTGACCGCAAACGCGCCGGATGTGGCCAACTGGTACGCCGCCAACCGCATGCGGCCCTATGTTTCCGCCGGCCTGTTCGAGGATGTCTCTGATCTCTGGCAAGAGCCCGAAATCGCGGAAAACCTCGCCTCCACCAAAGGCGCGATGACGCTCGACGGCCAGCAATGGGGCGTGCCCTATACCTATTATCAGTGGGGCGTCTACTACCGCGAAGACATCTATAAAGAGCTGGGCCTGGAAGAGCCCAAAGACTGGGAAGGCTTCAAATCCAACTGTCAGAAGATCCTGGATTCCGGTCGCAAGTGCTTTACCATCGGGTCAAAATTCCTGTGGACCGCAGGTGGCTGGTTTGACTACCTGAACATGCGCACCAATGGCTATGACTTCCATATGGCGCTGACCAATGGCGAAATCCCCTGGACCGATGACCGCGTGCGGGCGACCTTTGCCCATTGGCGCGAGCTGATCGACATGGGCGCCTTCATCGACAACCACCAGTCCTACAGCTGGCAGGAAGCGCTGCCGTTTATGGTCAACGGCGAGGCGGCGGCCTATCTGATGGGCAACTTCGCCGTGGCACCGCTGCGCGAAGCGGGTCTGACCGACGAGCAGCTCGACTTCTACCAATTCCCGGCGATCAACCCGGATGTGGAACTGGCCGAGGACGCGCCGACCGATACCTTCCACATCCCGTCTGGCGCGCAGAACAAAGAGGCGGCACGGGAATTCCTGCGCTATGTGGTGTCTGCCGATGTTCAGACCGACATCAACGGCGGCGACAAGCTGGGTCAGCTGCCGGTGAACTCTGCCTCCTCGGTGGATGACGACGAGATGCTGAACCAGGGATTTGAGATGCTGTCGTCCAACAGCCCCGGCGGTATCGCGCAGTTCTTTGACCGCGACGCACCGGCGGAAATGGCCTCGGTCGCGATGGAAGGCTTTCAGGAGTTCATGGTGTTCCCGGACAATCTGGATGACATCCTGAACCGTCTCGAAAAGACCCGTCAGCGGGCCTATTGATCCTGACAAGCGGGCGGACATCCTCCGCCCGCTACCCCCTTTTGCGGTCTCTCGCGATCGATATCTGTCCGCAAGAGATCCAGCCGAATGATTGCCTGCCCCGGTGTCCGGCGCGGGCCCGATGTTCCGGGAGAAATAGCAATGTCCGACAGGTTGATGCCGCAGTCAGAGCGCGCGCCCAGCTGGATTCGCCGCAACCGACAGGCGATGGCGCCCTTTCTGTTCCTTCTTCCCGGGGTGCTGTTCTTTCTGTTCTACGTGATCTTTCCCGTCATTCAGAGCTTCAATCTGTCGTTCTATCGCTGGGATGGGCTGGGGGAGCCGGTCTATGTGGGATTGGAAAACTATACAGAGCTGATGGACGACCGCGCCTTTGAGGTCTCGCTCTGGAACAACTTCAAATGGCTGTTTCTCTATCTTCTGGCGATTCCGGCGGGGCTGGCGATCGCGTTGTTTCTCAATCAGAACGTTATCGGAATACGGCTTTACAAGTCTTTGTTTTTCTTCCCTTTTGTGATCAGTCAGGTGGTCGTGGGGCTGGTGTTCAGCTGGTTTTATGATCCCAGCTTTGGTCTGTTGAATCAGATCCTTGGTTTCTTTGGCTTTGGTACATTGAATGTTCTGGGGGATCCCACGCTGGTCACCTATGGCATTATCGCTGCCGGGCTTTGGCCGCAGACGGCCTATTGCATGATCCTCTATCTGACCGGCCTCAACGCGGTTGACCCCGAGCAGGTCGAGGCGGCGCGGCTGGATGGCGCCAAGGGGCTCAGAATGCTGTGGTATGTGATCATCCCGCAGCTGCGGCCGGCGACCTTTATTGCCTTTGTCGTGACCATTATCGGGGCGCTGCGCTCTTTTGATCTGATCTCCATCATGACCAATGGCGGACCGTTTGGCTCCTCGCGGGTGCTGTCGTTCTACATGTTCGAAAAAGCGCTGTCGGAATACGGTTTCCGCATGGGCTACGGTGCCGCCATCGCGGTGGTGCTCTTCCTGATTATGCTGCTGTTTATCGGCTATTTCCTGTGGTCGATGTACCAAGAAGAGAAAGGCGGCCGCTGATGTTTCCTCGTCCGATCCAGAAATCCTCGCGCGCCTGGGCCGCCACGTATCAGGCGCTGATACCGATGGCGCTGGTGCTGTGGTTGCTGCCACTGATCGCGGTGGCGGTCTTCTCCATCAAGCCGGACGCGGATTTCACCACTGGCAACTACTGGGGCTGGCCCTCCGCCTTCAAAGGGTTCGAAAACTACGGCAAGGTGTTCTTTGCCTCGGATATGCCGCGCTACTTGCTGAACTCGGTCTTTATCACGGTGCCGACGGTGATCGGCGCGGTGGCCTTGTCCTGCATGACCGGATTTGCGCTGGGCGTGTATAAGTTCCGGGGCAACCTTCTGTTGTTTTTCATGTTCGTGGCGGGGAACTTTGTGCCGTTTCAGATCCTGATGGTGCCGGTTCGGGATTTGACGCTGGATCTCGGGCTTTACAACACCAAGACGGGGCTGGTGCTGTTCCATGTGGCCTTTCAGACCGGGTTTTGCACGCTGTTCATGCGCAACTTCATCCGCGCCCTGCCGTTTGAGCTGATCGAGGCCGCGCGGGTGGAGGGCGTCGCGGAGTGGCGGATCTTCTGGTATGTGGTGCTGCCGCTGATGAAGCCGGCGATCGCGGCGTTGGCGGTGTTGATCTTCACCTTCATCTGGAACGATTATTTCTGGGCGGTGGTGCTGACCCAAGGGGCCGAGAGCCAGCCGGTGACGGCGGGGATCACCTCGTTCAACGCGCAATATCGCGCCGCCTATCACCTGATGAGCGCAGGCTCGATCGTGGCGGCGCTGCCGCCGGTGGCGATGTTCTTTCTGATGCAGCGGCACTTTATTGCGGGTTTGACCCTTGGAGCGGTGAAATGAGCGATAGGCTTCAGTTCTGGCGGGTCGATGCGCCGGGTCAAACGCTGGTTCTGTCTTCGGATGGCGGTCTTCCCGGCGCGCTCTACTGGGGGCCTGCGCTGCACCCGGAGACGGATCTGGCCGAACTGGCCCGTGCCACTGAACAGGAGGTGACGGGGGGGATGATCGACAGGCTGCCGCCGCTGTCGCTCTGCCCGGAGGCCTCGCTGTCCTTTGAGGGGCAGCCGGGGCTGGTGGCCTACCGCGAGGGCGTGGCGCTCTATCCGCGGTTTAAGCTGGAAGAGACCAATGGCGCGCAGTTCACCTGCCGGGACCGTGAGCTGGGGTTGACGCTGTTCTTTGATTTTGACGTGCGGGGCGAAACGATTGCGGCCTCGACCACATTGACCTCGGATGCCGAGATCACCCTGCATCACCTCGCCGCGCCAGTGGTGCCGGGGCCGCAGATGGGGCAGGAGATCGTGGATTTCTCCGGTCGCTGGATCGGAGAGTTCCACGTGGAACACACGCCCTGGCGCGCCGGCATCCACAAACGCGAGGCACGTTCCGGCCGTTCCGGGCATGAGCATCCGCCCTTGGCCTATTTCCCCGAAGCGCATGCAAGCAATACCCAAGGGACTGTCTTTGCGATGCACTATGGCTGGTCCGGTGGCCATGTCATGTTGGCCGAGGAGCTGCCCTCCGGGCGGCGGCAGATCCAATGGGGCCATGCCACGGGGACGCAAGCCGCAGGGACCACATTCCGCAGCGCGCCGCTCTATCTGGCGGTGTCGCAACGAGGGTTCAACGGCTGTGCGGTCGCCTTTCAGCGCCTGCTGCGCGATCATGTGGTGGTCTGGCCCAAGCCCGAGACGCCGCGCCCGGTGCATTATAACTGCTGGGAGGCGGTCTATTTCAAACATGACCTCACCGTTCTGCGCGAGATTGCGGCGCGCGCGGCGCAGCTCGGCGCGGAGCGTTTCGTGCTGGATGATGGTTGGTTCGGCAAGCGCGACGATGACACCTCCTCCCTCGGGGATTGGGACATTGACCGGCGCAAATGGCCCGATGGGCTGACACCGCTGATTGAGCATGTCGAAAGCCTTGGCATGACATTTGGCCTTTGGGTTGAACCGGAGATGGTGAACCTCGACAGTGATCTGGCTCGGGCGCATCCCGACTGGATCCTCGGGCCGGTGGATCAGATCGAAGGGCGCCAGCAGCGGGTGCTGGATCTGTCGCGCGATGAGGTGCGGGAGCATCTGTTCCAGAAGCTCGCAGCGATCCTGCGCGAGAACCGCATTGATTACCTGAAATGGGATCACAACCGCTTGCTCCCCATCGCGGATGCGGCGCAGGCAGAAGGCGTCTATGCGCTGTTGCAGGATCTTCGCAGTGCCTTCCCGCAGGTGGAGATCGAAAGCTGCGCCTCGGGCGGAGGGCGGATTGATGCGGGCATTCTGGCCCATACCCAGCGGGTTTGGCTCTCCGACAGCAATGATGCGCTGGAACGGTTGCGGATCCAGCATGATGCGGCGCTGCTGTTGCCCATGGCGGTGACCGGATCGCATGTCGGGCCACGCAGCTGCCATACCTCCGGGCGGACCTTGGACATTCGGATGCGCGCTTGGGTGGCAGCGCAGCGGCATATGGGGTTCGAGATGGACCCGCGCGAGCTGACCGAAGACGAGGCCGAGGTGCTGCGCCGGGTCACCACCTGGTGGAAACAAAACCGCGATTGGCGGCTGGCGGCGGATATCCTGCGGCTCGACAGCGCTGACCCGAGCGTGATCGCCGAACAGCAACTGGCGGCGGATGGATCGCGGTTTGTGGTCTTTGCGGGCAAGCAGCGTGCGGCAAGCCAAATCATGCCGCGCCCCCTGCGCCTGACCGGCTTGGATCCGCAGGCGCTCTACCGGGTTGATCTGGTCAACCGCGACGAGCTGCATCACCTGTCGCGCGGCACCACCGCGATAAAACAAGGCCCGCTAACACTGAGCGGCGAGGTCTTGATGCAGCAGGGGCTGACCCTGCCCTGGCAATTTCCCGAAACGATCTGGGTCGTCGAGGGGCACAAATTATGATCAACGGCCCTTTGGGAACGTAACGAAAGAAAGCGACTGCTATGGATTTAAACGCAACGTTTCATGATCTCGACGGCGCCTCTGTCTTTATTACCGGCGGTGGCTCGGGCATCGGGGCCGCGCTGACCGAGGGCTTCTTGCAACAGGGGGCCAAGGTCAGTTTTGTCGGTCGTTCGGATGCGTCGGATTTTGTCGATCAGATGGAAGCACAGACCGGGAACCGCCCGCTGTTCTTGCAATGTGACATCACCGATACGGCTGCCTTGCAGGCGGCAATTGCACAGGCAGCAGCGACCAACGGGCCGATCTCGGTGCTGGTGAATAACGCCGCCAATGATCAGCGCCATGCCACGCTGGAGGTGGACGAAGCCTTCTGGGACTGGTCGCAAGCGATCAACATCAAGGCGTATTTCTTTGCCTGCCAAGCGGTTATTCCGGGCATGCAGGCGCTGGGTGGCGGCGCGATCGTGAATTTCACCTCGATCAGCTACATGATGGGCAACAGTGGCTATCCGGCCTATACGAGCGCAAATTCCGGTATCAACGGGCTGACCCGCAGCCTTGCGCGCGAGTTTGGCCCGGACCGTATCCGCGTCAATGCGTTGGCGCCCGGCTGGGTTCTGACCCAAAAACAGATGGACAAATGGGCCACGCCAGAGAGCCTCGCGGCGCATCTGGACCGGCAATGCCTGACCGACCATCTGGCGCCGCAGGACATTGTTGAATCAACTCTGTTCCTTGCGTCCAAGGCCAGCCGTATGGTCACGGGCCAGTCGCTGGTGGTCGATGGCGGGGTCGTGGTGTCGGGATGACGGAGGACGCGGACACCAAAGCAGCCTGGGTCGCGGCGGATTGGGGTACCTCGCATCTGCGTTTGTGGCCGATGGCGGCAGACAACCGTCCCCTGTGTCGCATCGACTCGGACAGGGGTATGGGAACGCTCGAACGTCAAGGCTTTGAAGCGGCATTAATCCCCTTGTTAGAGCCTTATTTATCACCTGACAGGGTCTTGGATGTGCTCTGTTGCGGCATGGCGGGATCGCGTCAGGGATGGATCGAAGCCCCCTATGCCGAAACCCCCTGTCCGCCGCCCTCTTTTGCGCAGGCAACGCGGGCTCCCTGTGGTGATAGCCGCCTTGCGGTGCATATTCTTCCGGGCGTAAAGCAAATGGAGCCGGCCGATGTGATGCGCGGTGAGGAAACCCAGATCGCCGGTGCCTTGGCGCTCAAGCCGCAGCTGGATGGGGTGATCTGCCTGCCCGGCACACATACCAAATGGGTGTCTGTTCAAGCCGGAGAAATCCAGCGCTTCGCCACGTTCTTGACCGGAGAGCTGTTTCAATTGCTGAGCAAACACTCGGTCCTGCGGCATAGTTTGGCTCCAAAAGGCTGGGATAGAGCCACATTCGAGGCCAGTTGCCTTGACGTGATCGAACGCCCGCATGCGTTTGCGAATATGCTGTTCAGCCTGCGCGCAGAAGGCTTGCTGAAGGATCTTGATCCGGTGATCGCGCGCTCCCGGGCCTCGGGCTATGTGCTGGGGATGGAGATCGAGGCAATGCGCGCGCAGTGGCAGGACCGCAGCGTCGTGATTGTCGGCGAAGATGAGATCGCAGGCGCCTATGCGGCGGCTCTGGGCACCCAGGGCGTGGTCGCGCAGGTGATGGATGCCGAGGCGGTGACGCTTGCGGGGCTTTGCGCCGCTCGAAAACAAATGTGATGAGGATCAGAAGATGAGCCGGAATATTATCGCAATTCTGCGAGGGCTGACGCCGGATGAGGCGCTGCCGGTTACGGACGCGCTGCTTGACGCGGGGATCACCCGGATCGAGGTGCCGCTGAACTCGCCCCAGCCGTTTGAGAGCATCGCGACTATGGTTTCTCATGCCGGTGCGCGGGGTCTCATTGGGGCGGGAACCGTGTTGGACACCGAGGCCGTGCAGCGGCTGCAAGACATCGGTGCGGGCATGGTGGTCTCGCCCGATTGCAATCCACAGGTCATAGCCGCGACCAAGGCCGCCGGCATGCGTTCCTATCCCGGAGTGTTCACCCCGACCGAAGCCTTTGCCGCGCTGCGCGCCGGGGCCGATGGGCTCAAGTTCTTTCCGGCCTTCAAGCTGGGCATTGATGGGTTCAAGGCGCTCAAGGCGGTGTTGCCCGCGGAAACCCAGACCTTTGCGGTTGGCGGCGTTGGGCCCGAGAATTTCGCCGATTGGATCGCGGCTGGCATCACCGGGTTTGGCGTTGGCTCGAACCTCTACAAACCCGGTTTCAGCACGGCCGAGATCGCTGCACGGGCCAAAGACATGGTCGCAGCCTATGACGAGGTGACATCATGAGCAGCCCGGAGGTGTTCAGCAACACGCGGTGTGAACTGGGAGAGGGCGCCTTGTGGCACCCGCTCCGCCAGCAGTTCTTTTGGTTCGATATCCTTGGCAAGCGACTGTTGACGGTCGAGGACGGCAACGAACGCATTTGGCAGTTTGACGAATGCGTGTCCGCCGCCGGATGGGTGGATCAGGACAGTCTGATCATGGCGAGCGAAACCGGCCTCTGGCGGTTTGACCTGAAGACCGGGGCGCGCGATCTGCTCTGCCCGCTGGAGGCAGACAACCCCGTGACCCGCTCCAACGACGGGCGCGCGGATCCTTGGGGCGGGTTCTGGATCGGCACCATGGGCTTTGACGCAGAGCCCGGCGCGGGGGCGATTTACCGCTACTTCCGGGGTGAGCTGCGGGTGGTGGTTCCCGATGTGACGATCTCCAACGCGATTTGCTTCGCGCCGGACAAGAGCTGCGCCTATTATACCGATACGGCGGATGGAAAGATCATGCGCCAGCCTCTTGCCGCGGCCGACGGCTGGCCCGAGGGGCAGGCAGAGGTTTTCGTCGATCTCAGCGCAGAGGAGTTCGGCCCCGATGGGGCGGTCGTCGATGCCGCCGGTAACCTCTGGAACGCGCAATGGGGGGCGGGGCGCGTTGCCTGCTATTCGCCCAAAGGTGCCTTGTTAGAGACTGTTTCTCTGCCGACGCCGCAAACCTCTTGCCCCGCTTTTGGCGGCGAGACCCTTGAGACGCTTTTTGTGACGACAGCGGCGGTTGGCGACCTGCCCGCGCCTGCGGGGCAGACATTTGCCATCGCAGGCGTGGCCGTCGGCCAGCGCGAACACCCGGTCATTCTGTGAGGCCACTATGAAACGTACATTGGGCACCTGCTACTACCCGGAGCATTGGCCTCAGGACATCTGGCAAGACGACACCTCGCGCATGGCCGATGCGGGCCTGACCTGGGTGCGGATCGGCGAATTCGCCTGGTCCAAGATCGAACCGAACCCGGGGGAGTTCGACTGGAGCTGGCTCGACAAGGCGATTGAAACGCTGGGTGCAAAGGGGCTGAAACTGGTATTGGGCACCCCAACCGCCACGCCGCCCCGCTGGATGGTGGCGCGTCACCCGGATATGTTTGCCTGCGATGCTGAGGGACGCGCCCGGGGCTTTGGGTCGCGGCGGCACTATTGTTTCAGCCACAAGGGCTATTTCGCCGAGAGCCAGCGGATCACCCGCAAGATCGCCGAACGCTACGGCGCCAACCCTCATGTGGCCGCCTGGCAGACGGACAATGAATATGGCTGTCATGACACCACCATTAGCTATTCCGATTCGGCGCGCGTGGCCTTTCGGGACTGGCTTCGGGTGCAGTTTGGCGACGATATTCAGGCGCTGAACCTCGCTTGGGGCAATGTGTTCTGGTCGATGGAGTATCGCGATTTTGCGGAGGTCGACCTGCCGAACCTTACGGTGACAGAAGCAAACCCGGCGCATGTTCTGGCCTTCAAACGGTTCAGTTCTGATCAGGTGGTGGCCTTCAACAGGGCGCAGGTGGAGATCATCAAGGAATATTCCGATGCGCCGATTGCCCATAACTATATGGGGCGGGTCACGGATTTTGATCACTTCAAGCTGGGCGAGGATCTGGAGATTTCCAGCTGGGACAGCTACCCGCTGGGCTTTCTCGAAGACCGGGTGGGCGCCACGCCCGAGGATCAACGCGCCTATGCGCGCCAGGGCGATCCGGATTTCCAGGCCCTGCATCATGATCTCTACCGTGCCGTGGGGCGCGGGCGATGGTGGGTGATGGAACAGCAACCCGGGCCGGTGAACTGGGCGCCCTACAATCCCGCGCCCCTGCCGGGCATGGTGCGCCTCTGGAGCTGGGAAGCCTTTGCCCACGGTGCCGAGGCGGTCTGCTACTTCCGCTGGCGGCAAGCGCCCTTTGCGCAAGAGCAGATGCATGCGGGGATGCTGCGCTCTGACAGCGCGGAGGCCCCTGCCATCGTTGAGGCGCGGCAAGTGGCCGAGGAATTGGTGCAGGCGCCCGAGGTGCAGCCCGCGCAGGCACCGGTCGCGATCCTGTTTGATTACGACGCCGATTGGGCCTGGTCGACGCAGCCTCACGGCGCGGGACTGAGCTATTTCTCTTTGATCCTCGATCACTATAAGGCGCTGCGTCGGGCGGGGCTGACCATTGATATTCTGCCGCCCACCACGCGGGATTTTTCCGGCTACAGCTTGGTTCTTGCGCCGGGAATGATGCATATGCCGCAGGATCTGAAATCCGCGCTGGCCGAGAGTGATGCACAGGTTCTGTATGGGCCGCGCAGCGGCGCGCGCGATGGGCATTTCAGCATTCCGACCTCCCCGTTGCCGCCGGCACTCACCGGCCTGGATGTGCAGGTTGCGCGGGTGGAAAGCCTGCGCCCCGATATGCCGGTGACGCTGGAGGGAGGCGGCGCGGTGGTCGGCTATCTTGAGGTGCTGGAAGGTCAGGCTGAGGTTGTCTTGCAAACCGAGGCGGGTTTACCGGTGGCGCTCCGGGCAGGGCGGCAGACCTATTGCGGCGGCTGGCTGGATGGTCCCGGCCTGGATCGGCTGATCGCCGATTTGGGCAAGGCGGCGGGTCTGGTGATGCGTAAAATGCCGGAGGGGGTGCGCACCCGCCGCACTGCGACGGAGGAGTTCTGGTTCAACCATCGCGCAGAGCCGGTGGAAACCGAGGTTGGCGTGCTGCCCGCCGCTGGGGTGCTGCGCCGGACGCTTTGAGAGGTCAGAGCAAGCCCTCGGAGCGAAAGGACAGCTCGTCAGAGGCGCCAATAATCAGGTGATCGTGGAGCGCAATGCCAAGCGCCTCCACGGCGGCCTCCACCTTGCGGGTCATTGCGATATCGGCCTGCGACGGCGTCGGGTCGCCCGAGGGGTGGTTGTGCACCAGGATCAGGGCGCTTGCGTTGAGTTCCAGCGCCCGCTTGGCAACCTCGCGCGGATAGACCGGCACGTGATCGACGGTGCCGCGCGCCTGTTCCTCGTCGGCGATGAGGACGTTCTTGCGATCAAGGTAGAGCACGCGAAACTGTTCCGTATCACGATGGGCCATGGCGGTATGGCAGTAGTCCAACAGCACATCCCACCCCGATATGACCGGGCGCTGCATGATCTTGGAGCGTGCCATGCGCTGGGCGGTGGCCTCCAGGATCTTGAGGTCGCAAATCACCGCCTCGCCAATGCCAGAGACCCTGGCCAGACGTTCAGGGGAGGCGGTCACAACCCGGTTCAGATCGCCGAACTGATCAAGGAGCTTGCGGGCAATCGGTTTGACATCCTTGCGCGGGATGGAGCGAAACAGGATCAGCTCCAGGAGCTCATAATCCGGCATCGCCGCGGCCCCGCCCTGCATGAACCGCTCCCGCAGGCGCGCACGGTGATCCTTGATGTAGGAGGGCAATCGCCCCTGCGGCATTGGTGCTGCGGTGGCTTCGTCCTCCTCTGCCGTGCCGGCGAGGCGATCACCAAACAGGGGCAACATCTGCTCTTCAAAATGACCGGAGCGTCCCATGGCGCGTCCTCCCACCATCATCGTGCTGCGATGATGGTTGAAGAATCGTTAACCAAGACGAGGGCTTCTGCGTTCGGACGCCGAAGGCGCTGACGGTTTTCCGTTGCTTTTGCGTTGCGCCAGACAGGGATGCATTGCAACTGTGCTGACGGCAATGGTGTTGGCGCCATTGCCGCCGCGTGAGATCAGACATCCTGACGGGTGATGTCCAGAATGAGGACATCCACCAGATCCTTGCCAAGAAAACGCCTGCCTTCTTCGCGCAGCGACGTGCGAAGCGGGTCGAGCACTTCGGATCGGGTAAAGGCACCTCGAAACCCACCCATGTTGGCGTGATCAAAGAGAACCCGCAAAAACACATCCCGCAGTTTGGGTTCAAAAGAATGCACTTTTTCGGCCAGTCCGGGTTTGGTTTCGAGGCTCAGCGAAACCACCACCATCGAGGTGAGCTGATCGCGCTCGACAACCGGGATCACGAACTGGTTGCTGATCTTGATGAAGTCGTTGGGGATTGCGTGTTCGTCATCGCTGTGCCCATCTTCATCGTGTCCGGCATCCTCAGCCATTTCTTCGCCATGGCCGTCACCATGGTCGGCGCCCTCTTCGGCGGTCATGGCGTCGTGTTCCTCGGCAGGAGGTGGTGCGAGCATGATGCCCGCACCGATCCCGCCGCCGACTCCGATCAAGAGCATGAGAATAGGGAGTAATTTCGACAACATCTCAGTACCTCAGAAGGGAAGGATTGCATCCAGGACCTGTTGGCCATAGCGGGGTTGTTGCACGTCGGTGATCTGTCCGCGACCGCCGTAGGACACACGCGCAGAGGCGATCTTGTCGTATGTGACCTCGTTCTGACGACTGATATCATCCGGGCGGACATAGCCGGAGACCAAAAGTTCGCGCAATTCGAAGTTTACCCGCAATTCCTGCGAGCCGCTGATCGCCAGAACCCCATTGGGCAACACATCCACCACCGTGGCGGCGACGCGCAGTTCCAGTTTTTCGCTGCGCGCAACAGAGCCGCTGCCCCCAGAGGAGGAGGAGCTGCCCAGATCAACAAGATCCGCACTGGATGCACCGGTGGGCAATTCGTTGTCCAATCGTTGCGGCAAGCCAAGAAGCTGCGGCAGTTTCATGCTCTCCGACGAGCTGCGCGAGCGATCCGTTTCATTGGAAATCGAGGCTTTTTCGTCGATTTCGATGACCACTGTCAGGATATCGCCTTTTTTGGTGGCGCGCCGGTCCCCGAGCAGGGACTGGCGTGACCCGCTCCAAAGCGAGGAGTGATCCACCGCACGCTGCGTCTGCGAGGTCAGGGGCAAGCCCTGATACAGCATGGCGACATGTTCGTCGGTTTCATTGGCCGGCGTGAAGCTGGGCGGTTTGCCGATATGGTCCATCCGGGCGCAGCCACTGAGGAGCCCAAGACCAAGAACGGCACATTTTGCTACGAGTGTGAGTTTCATCAATTTACCTCGATATTTCCGTCCGCCCTGATCCGGCCAGTGACCGTGGTGCGCGAGGACAGGTTCATGACGCGGATGTATTCTCCTTCCGCGCCGCGGCCGAGTGAGCGGCCTTCTGTTGTGATCTCTAGTCCGCCCTGGCTGAACACCAGTTTCACCATGTCGTTCCGATCCACGATGGCCGGAGGGCCGATGTCGCCGGGGTGAATGGGGCGGCTTGCATAAAGCGCGATACGGGCTTCCTGTCCGATCACCTCTTGTGGATTGCTCAACGCGCCTGGAGACTGAGTGTTCTTGAACATCAGATCTTCGGCACTGATGATTTCCTTGGCCCGGATTGTGCGAACCGGCACGAGGATATCGGCCAGTGCAGACTGGGCGCAAAGCAATCCGACGAGGGCGAGCAGGAGTTTCATTTACCGTACCTGTGTGGTTGCCGACATCATCTGATCAACGGCGGAAATCACTTTGGAGTTCATCTCGTAGCCGCGCTGGGCTTCGATCAGTTCAGTGATTTCGCGAACCGCATCGACGGAGCTGTCCTCCAGATAGCCCTGCCGCAAGGTGCCAAGCCCATCGCTGCCGGGATCGGAGGTCACCGGCTGGCCAGAGGCTTCGGTCTGCTTGAACAGGTTGCTTCCGATCGCTTCCAGACCTTTGGCGTTCGTGAAACCGGAGACAGTGAACTGCCCCAGAAGCTGCGCCTCGATGCTATCGTCAAAATAGGCATAAAGTTCACCTTGGGCGTTTGCGGACAGCGAGGTGACATCGTCGGGAACGGTGATTTCCGGCGATACGGGGTAGCCATCATTGGTCACGACCAGACCTTCGGCGGAGCGTTTGAACGACCCGTCGCGGGTATAGGCGGTGTCGCCGGAGGGCAGGGTCACCTCAAAATACCCGTTGCCATCAATCGCGAAGTCCAGATCGTTGCCGGTCTGCGATAGCGCGCCTTGGTTCAGGTAAATCGAAACGGCAGAGGTCCGCACCCCGAGACCAACCTGCACACCTGTCGGCAGCACCGTGCCATCAGACGCATTGACGGTCCCGGCGCGGGAGACCTGCTGGTAATGCAGGTCAGCGAATTCCGCCCGCCGCGCATTATAGGCGGTGGTGTTCATGTTGGCGAGGTTGTTGGAGATGGTTTCGACGCGCAGCTGTTGCGCGCTCATCCCGGTGGCGGCGATCTTGAGTGCACGCATGAGTCTCTCCTATGATTTCATCAGGTTGTCGACAGCGGCACGGATGCGCTTGTCTTCGTTGTCGAGAAAGCTCTGGCCCATTTCATAGGCGCGTTGCACCTCGATCATGCGGGCCAGTTGGTGAATCGTATTGACGTTGGATCCTTCCAGAAACCCTTGCAGGACCTTGGCATCCGGGGCGGCCACGGTCTCGCCCTCGACGCGGAACATGACTCCATCTTCGCGCAGGATCTGGGCCCCTTCTTCGGGGAGGAACACGCCGATCTGGCCGATCTGCTGGCCATCCGCGCTCAATGTGCCATCCGCGCCGAAAGCGATGCTGCGGGCATCGCCGGGAATAAAGACCGGTGCCTGACCGGCATCGAGAACCCGGTGCCCGTCAGCGGTCACCAGATCGCCGGCGGCGTTGGAGCTGAAGTTACCGCCACGAGTCAGCCGATTGCCCGCAGGCGTTTCCACCATAAAGAACCCGTCGCCCTCGATCGCCAGATCAAGCGAGCCGTTTGTCTGGCTCAGTGTGCCTTGCTCCAGCGAGGTGTTTCGGATGTTCGCCCGCCCCATGGAGAGGCTTTCCTGACCGGGCGCAGATTTCACATATTCCGAAAAGATCAGCCCTTCGGACCGATACCCCGTGGTCGAGGAGTTCGCGATATTGTTCGCCACGACCTGCATTTCCTTCAGCAGGCCGGACTGGCGCGACAGAGTTGTGTAGCCGATGCTTCCCATTAAAATCCGCCTCCTTGTATGAGAGGAATGATCCGACCATCAAAGAAAGCGACGAGCGTCTGCGTCATCACCCCCATGGTCAGCCAGAATACGACAAGAATTCCGGCCAGCTTTGGCACAAACGTCAGCGTCATTTCCTGAATGGACGTGAGTGCCTGAAACAAGCCGACGGTCAGGCCAATGACCAGCGCTGCGATCAGAATGGGCAATGACATTGTGATCGCAGTCAGGATGGCCTGACGCAGGGTGTCGTAAAATACGCCCTCGGTCATCATGGCTTAGACCGGCATCCGCAGGATTTCCTGATAGGCTTCAACAACCTTGTTGCGCACGGTCACAGCCGTTTCGACGGCCAGCTCGGTTTGCGCCAGGGCCTGGACCAGGGCGTGAGGATCTGCATCGCCGGTCATGGCCTGGACAGAGACCTGTTCGCTGTTGGCCAGCGTGTTGGTAAAGTCCTCAAAGCTGGTCTTGGCCTGTTCCTGGAAGGAACCGGGCGTATATTGCGGATCCACCTTTGTTGCAGGGCGGGCGGCGGCATAGCCGGAGGTGGCGTTGATAGCACGAATATCCATTCTGGATCTCCATTCGTTTCAGGTTAGCGGCGCAACAATTCCATCAGAGAGGCCGACATTTGCCGGGTCTGATCGAACATTTTCAGGTTTGCCTCGTAGGTACGCTGCGCTTCGCGCGCGTCCGCGATTTCGATCATCAGATCGACGTTGGATCCCTCGTAGTGGCCGGTTTCATCGGCCAGCGGGTGGGAGGGATCGTAAACATCTTCAAGCTCGGTTTGGTCCAGTGTCACCCGGCCGACCTTGACCTGGCTCACGTCGGAATCCAGATCCCGCACCGCCTGGAACGACACATTCTTGCGTCGGTAGCCAGGTGTATCGGCGTTGGAAATATTCTCCGACAGGTGTTTCAGGCGCGCGGCCTGCGCCCGGAGGCCACTGGAGGTTACGCTCAAAGAATTTGCAAAGTCACTCATGTCTCGTCTCCTGTTCAACTACGGCCAAGGCTGGCGCGCAGAATGTTCATGGATGAACGGTAGATCGCCAAAGCACGGTCATGCTGCCGCTTGGCCTCTACGCCCTTGAGGATCTGTTCCTCGATCGAAACGGAGTTATCATTTGGATCCAGGGCCGAATCGTCAGTCGTGATGGCCCAGTTCAACCCGTCGCCGCTGTTCAGATGCGACCCGCGCGTGGCGACCATGTCGCCCTGCGTCGCACCGGCAGCAAACACTTCCTTGAAGGGTTTGATATCCTTGGCGTGATACCCGGGGGTATCAGCATTCGCCATATTTTCCGAGATAAGCGCCTGGCGCTTACCCGCATGAGTCGCCATGGAATAGGCGATATTAAAAACATTCAGTCTTTCGAACACCGGGGCTTCTCCCTCGATCAATTTCAATCAAGGCTTAACCCTGATTCCTTTAGAAATTGTTTTCAGAGGAATGTTGGAGAACCCACAAATGTTGAAATCGATCCAAGCGCTCAGCCAGCAACTGGCCAATACGCGTCTTTCGGCCCCGATGGGACGTGTCACCCGAATATCCGGTGGCGAGATCGAAGTCTCCGGGTTGGAAAGCCAGGCGCGGATCGGCGACAGGTTGGTCCTGCGGCGTGGAAAGAATGATGACCTGCACGGCGAGGTTCTTGCCATCAGCGACGGCCACATCCGCATGCTGCCGGATACGGCGCCTGAGCGTGCCTCTATCGGCGATACGGTCCTACTGTTCCCGACGCCGGATTTTGCCCCTGATAACAGCTGGATCGGACGTTTGATTGATCCGTTCGGTGAACCCTTGGACGGCAAGCCTATGATGCGCGGCGTAGACAGCCGGGACCTGATGGCGAGTCCCCCCAAGGCCGCTGCACGCCGCGGCATGGGCCAGCGGGTCTCTACCGGGCTCTCCATCCTCAATACGGTGCTTCCCATTGTCACCGGCCAGCGGGTTGGCCTCTTTGCCGGCTCCGGGGTGGGTAAATCCACCCTGATGGCGCAGCTTGCCCAAAACATGGAGGCAGATGTGGTCGTCATGGCGCTGATTGGCGAACGGGGGCGGGAGGTGAATCACTTCGTCAAGGAGGTGCTGGGCCCTGAGGGGATGAAACGTGCGATCGTGGTTGCCGCCACATCGGACCAATCCGCGCTGGTCCGGCGTCGCTGTGCCTGGGCCGCGATGACGGTGGCGGAACATTTTCGTGATCAGGGGCTGAATGTGCTGTTTATGGCCGACTCGGTGACCCGATTTGCCGAAGCACATCGTGAAATCGCGGTTGCGTCCGGTGAGGCCCCGGCATTGCGGGGCTATCCGCCATCGGTGACGCCGCTGATCACCGGCCTGTGCGAGCGCGCGGGGCCGGGCTCCGAGGGGCAGGGCGACATCACGGCGGTGTTCAGCGTGTTGGTTGCCGGCTCCGATATGGATGAGCCGATTGCGGATATTTTGCGCGGGGTTCTCGATGGGCACATCGTGCTGAACCGCGAAATCGCCGAACGGGGGCGATTCCCTGCGATTGATGTGTCGCGCTCCGTGTCCCGTTGCTTGCCCGCGGCGGCGACGGCGGATGAAAACGAGATGATTCTCGCGGTGCGGAAATTCCTTGGCGCCTATGAGCAGTCCGAGGTGATGATCCGCGCGGGCCTTTATTCGGAGGGCAACGACCTGGTTCTCGACCAGGCGGTGAAAGTCTGGCCTGAGCTGGACGCGTTTTTCGGGCGCGCAGAGGCGGATGGTATCAAGGGAAGCTTCAACAGATTGGCGCTGCTTTTGCGCAGAGCGGGCAAGGGGCGATAATACGTCGCAAATTTCCCTCTGAGGGCAGGCTTGGTTCAGGGGATCCAGCCATCGCAGACATAAAAAAGCGCGCCGAGGTGACCCTCGGCGCGCTTTATATTTCCGACGGTTTTGACGTTAGCCGCGCAGCATCATCAGCGCAGCATTTCCCGAGCTGAAGCCGCTGCTCCTGCTATTCAGCTGTGAACGGGTCAGGTAGAGGTTGACCAGGTCATCCATCTTGCCCTGAGCAATGAACTCAGAAGGCTTGTCCGTCCCAAGCACTTGTATTGATTTGCGTTTATAGACTTCGACGGCCCGGTCGACATCCATCTGGCCGACTTCTTTTGGCAATCCGAGCGCTACTTGCATAAAGTCGGTCATGGCCTGTTGCCCCATGATGGTGAACCATTCCGAATTGGCAGATGGACCCTCATCATCGTCGTTCATGCTCCGCAGCTTTTCGAGCGCCTTTTCGAACTCTGCTTCAGTGTCTGTTTCGTCGCTTTGGAACAGGGTGTTCAGCTCACGTTCAGCGATCTGCGCATAGTAGGTGATAAAGAACTCGCTCTCGCCTGCGGCCTCGGCATTGGTGCGATAGGCATCTTTCAGCGACCCGATTTCGTAGGTGCTGGTCAGCTTGCTCAGATCATCGCTGCCAAAGATAGCGACGGCTTGTTCTTTATAGATTTCCAGCTGTTCGTCGGGCGTTAGGTCCGAAAAAATCTCGCCGGCGTCCAGGGCGGAATTCACGTCCAGCGCTGTATTGAGGAACCGTGGAACGCCGGTTTGGCCCATGATGGTATACCATCCGGCATCCACTTCGGCGGCTTTGGCGGCGGCATCGGCCTCCACGGTGTTCGTCTTTTCACTGTAAGAGAATTTGAGGATTGTTTCAGCCGTGCGCAGAGTCGAGGAAATCTCGCTGTTGCTCATGCCAGTTTCCGCAGCCTTCTCGCGAAAGACGTCCAAGGTGGCATCCAGATTGCTTCCATTGGCAAAAATGTTTGGGTCATCGGTGCCAAAGGCCTCAATCGCTTTTTCCCGGTAAATGCGCATGGCTTCACTGGTGTCGCGACGGTCGATATCATCCGGGAGCCCCAAGGCGATGTCCATAAAATCGGCCAGTGGCTGCTGGCGGGAGATAAAATCCCATTCTTCGTTCAGGGCGGCATCGCGGGACACCATCTGATCAAGCACGTTACCTGCCAATGTGGCGGTTCGGGTAACCTCTTCCGCCGGAACGCCATCAATTGTCGCCCGAGATTTATATACGCCGATGGTTGTCTCTCTGTTGTCCTTCGAAAACAGAACAGTCGGGTCATCGCTGCCAAAGACGACATTGGCCCGGGAGCGGTAGAGGTCGATCAGTTCGTCATCTTCCAGCCCGGCGCTAGAGGCGGGAATACGCAATGCGCTGTTGAAGAACTCCGTCAAGACATCCCGTTCGATGATGTCTGCCCATTGGTCTTGCGCTGATGTGACGCTCAGAGCATCATCTTCAGGGCCGTTGATCTCTTCCAGGGCTTTGTTGAATTCCTTGAGGGCGCGATCCTTGACGCTTAGCACCGAGAGGTCTTCCTCGTCCGGCTCGCCGAACACCTCCAGCATTGCGCGTTTGGCGAATAGCGCGGTGCGCATGGTTTCATCGACGTCGCCCACAGCTTCCTCAAAGGAGGCCGACTGGAATTTATCGAGAACCGCTTTCATCGCTTTTGTATCGCTGGTCAGCGGCGACTGACCGGGGCCAAATCCAAACGCGTCGGAAAAGTTCACGTAGCGTTCGTCGTTCATCGTATTGGCGACCGCGTCCTTGGCCGAGGTGCCTTCATTCAGCGTACGCTGAAGCAGCGCGCGGTAGTTGATTTCTTCTTCCAGACCAAATGCCTTGACCGCCACCTGAAGAAGGCGGCGGTCGTTGAGAAGGTCATCGGTGGAGTTTACGTTGCCGATATTCTCGGCAAAGTATTCACTGTCACTCTTGAGCTGACCGGCTTGAATGAAGGCTTCATATTGCCGGTCATAGGTCGATTGCAAAAAGTTCCACCCCGCGACCCCTGTGGATGGAATGAGGGGTGTGTACGTCATTGCGATCTGACAGCCATGAGCCGCTCCTCTCGCGGCAGCAAGGCGCGCAATGCCTTGAGGCAGCGATAGTGGTTGTTTGCGATCACCGCTTCGGTGGCTTCCGACAGGGCCGCACGACTGTCCGGGTCGGTAAAGACCTGGCTCAGTTCTTCGATGCGGCGCAGCATCGGCAGACGATCTTCTTCGGGATCGACATCGCCGGAGAGAACCAGCTGTGCAGCATAGCACACCCGGCGTACCGGCGTATTTGCTTGTTCGGGATGGATCGCATCACGCAGACGCAAAATATTTGCATCGGGTGTTACGATCGACAAGCGACTGCGGCGATCACCATTCTCAATCACCGCTCCATTGACCAAAACGCGCTCTTTGGGCGCAAGTTTCAGGACCAATCCACTCATATTCAGGACGCTCCGCTTCTAAGGCCACGCATGATGGCCGTGTTGATTTCCACCAGTGGCTGAATCTTGGCCTTGCGGGCCAGGACTTTGCTACTGTGCTCACGCGTGAAGCGGGCCAGATGAAACAGACGTTGTTTCAATTCGGTCGGCAGTTTGTTGCCTTCCTTGGCCAGATCCGAAGTGAAGAGTGTCCAAAGCTTGCGGTTGTCGGAAACCGCCGCAACGAGCTCCTTAAAGCCATCGGGACCCTTTTTGTCTGCCGCGATCATGCGATGCGTGATACGTGCAAGGATCTCATACTCAGTGTTCCGAGCCGTGCGGGTCGGGGCTTTTGCCGCCGCGTAGGCGCTCTTCGCCTTTAGAAGGGCATTCACGTGTTATCCTAACGTTTTGTTATTCACTGATTCTCAGAGACGTAGGGACCGGGGCACTGGCAGGCGCCCCGGTCAAAAGGCTATTTAGCGGAAGAGCTGGAGCAATGTGCCCGGAGCTTCGTTGGCAATCGTCAGCGATTGGGTCGCAAGTTCCTGCTGGGTTTGCAGGGCGCTCAATCGTGCGGAGGCTTCTTCCATATTGGTGTCGGTCATGGTGGA
>NZ_JAATOX010000202.1 GCF_011806385.1 Phaeobacter sp. HF9A
ACGCTTTGCAGAGAGGCTCCGCCTCTGTGTCAAAGGGACGGGAGAGCCCCCGCAGCGGCCCAAGACCGCTCAGGGCGTTGCGCACACGTGTCCTCCGTGCCCCGCTTTGCCGCCGGTCGTGGCGGGCAAACGGGGCGATGGCTTGACTCGCGGCGAGCGCGCCCGCATGTAGCCCCCGACCCCTCCTCAAATAACCGGAGAGCCTGATGGCGTCGCAAACCAAAACCGGAAATTCCATTGTCGAGACGATCAAGACCATCGTCTACGCGCTGTTGATCGCCGGTGTTTTCCGCACCCTGTTTTTTCAACCCTTCTGGATTCCGTCCGGCTCCATGAAGGAAACGCTGCTGGTCGGTGATTTCCTCTTTGTGAACAAGATGGCCTATGGCTATTCCTATGCCTCCTGCCCGTCGATCCGCCTCGGCGCGGTTGGGGTGAACATCGACGCCAAGGATCTCTGCGGCTTCCTTGATGGCGACAACAACCGCATCCTCGGGCGCATGCCGGAACGCGGCGATGTGGTGGTCTTTCGCCACCCTGTGAATGGCACCGATTACATCAAACGCCTGATCGGCCTGCCCGGTGACAAGATCCAGGTCAAGGACGGTGTGCTACAGATCAACGGCGCGGCGGTCGGCCTGATGGACGATGGCGAATTCGTCGAGACGATGGAACGCCAGGGGCCGCAGGGGCATTTCCCGCGCTGCGAAAACGATCCGGTGGGGCAGGGCGGCGCCTGTATCAAATCCCGTCAGATCGAAACCCTGCCGGGCGGCGTCTCGCACGCGATCCTGAACATCGGCGATCAGGGCAGCGACCACACGGGCATCTATCACGTGCCGGAGGGGCATTTCTTCTTCATGGGCGACAACCGCGACAATTCGGCGGACAGCCGGGTGGATCAGTCGGTCGGTGGCGTTGGCTATGTGCCGTTTGAAAACCTCATCGGCCGTGCGGATCGCATCATGTTCTCCTCCGCCGGTCGCTCCATGCTGTTCTTCTGGACCTGGCGCGGGGATCGTTTTTTCAAGGCGATCCACTGATGCTTTCCCGCTTTATCGGAGCCGCGCTGAACTGGCGCGGCCCCACAGGTCGCGGCATGTTTGCCGCGGCCTTTTTGCTTTTTTATGCTGCATTAGCGGCTGATCCGCAGTGTCTGCCCCGGGAGGAGGCGACATGACCCCCGTGTTCACCGCGCCGGCGGGCCACTACTTCTTCCTTGGCGACAATCGTGATAACTCAGCAGACAGCCGGATGCCGCTGATCGCCGGCGGCGCGGGCTTCATTGCCGGGGAAAACCTGGTGGGGCCTGTGGCCCGTGTGCTTGTATCAGAGCCCGCCGCGACGTATTGGGCGGTGTCAAACTGGCGCTGGAGCCGTGTCTTCAAGGAGATCAAGTGAAGCTATCGAAAGAAATTCGCGCGTTTCAGACCCGCCTTGGCCATGACTTCGCCGACCCCGCGCTCCTGATCCGTGCGCTGACCCACCCCTCGGTCTCCTCGCCCAACCGGCAGGACAACCAGCGGCTGGAGTTTCTCGGCGACCGGGTGCTGGGGCTGGTGATGGCCACGGCGCTGCTGGAGTATGACAGGAAGGCCAGCGAAGGCCAGCTGGCGCCGCGCTTCAACGCGCTGGTGCGCAAGGAGGCCTGCGCCGATGTGGCCCGCCAGATCGACATCGGCGCGGTGCTGAAACTGGGCCGCTCCGAGATGCTCTCGGGCGGGCGGCGCAAACAGGCGCTGCTGGGTGACGCGATGGAGGCGGTCATCGCCGCGATCTACAAGGACGCCGGTTTCGAGGCCGCACAAGAGGTGATCTTGCGGCTCTGGGGCGATCGCATCGGCACCGTCGAGGAAGACGCCCGCGACCCCAAGACCGCCTTGCAGGAATATGTGCAGGCCCGCCGCCAGCCGCCGCCCGATTACGTTCTGGTGGCGCGCAGCGGCCCCGATCACGAACCCGTCTTTACCATTGCCGTCCGCCTTCAGGACGGCACCGAGGAACAAGCCACCGCCGGATCCAAACGGTTGGCGGAACAGGCTGCGGCCAAGGCGCTGCTGACCAAGCTGGAGCAAGCAACATGACAACACGCGCAGGCTTTATCGCCCTCATCGGCGAGCCCAACGCGGGCAAATCCACCCTGCTCAACCGCATGGTGGGGGCCAAGGTCTCCATCGTGACCCATAAGGTGCAGACCACCCGCGCCCGCATTCGCGGCGTGGCGATAGAGGGCGACAGTCAGCTGGTCTTTGTCGACACGCCGGGCCTGTTCCAGCCGCGCCGCCGTCTGGATCGCGCCATGGTCGCCGCCGCCTGGGGCGGGGCCGCCGATGCCGACCTGATCGTCCTGCTGGTCGAGGCCCATCGCGGCATCACCGAAGGCGTCGAGCGCATCCTGGAAAACCTCGCCGATGTCGCCGGCAATCGCCGCGTCGCCCTGGCGATCAACAAGATCGACCGGGTGCAATCCGATGCGCTCCTCGGCCTGACCAAGGATCTCAACGACCGCTACCCCTTTGCCGAGACCTTCATGATCTCCGCCGAAAAGGGCCATGGCACCGACCATCTGCGCCAATGGCTGGCGGGCGAGATGCCCGAAGGCCCCTGGCTCTACCCCGAGGATCAGATCGCCGATCTGCCCCTGCGCATGATCGCCGCCGAGATGACCCGCGAGAAACTCACCCTGCGCCTGCATCAGGAACTGCCCTACCAGCTCACCGTCGAGACCGAAAAATGGGAGGAGCGCAAAGACGGCTCCGCCCGCATCGATCAGGTGGTCTATGTGGTGCGCGACGGCCACAAGGGGATCCTGCTCGGCAAACGCGGCGAAACCATCAAGGCCGTCGGCCAGGCCGCCCGCGCCGAGCTGGAGGAATTCCTGGATCGCAAGGTCCATCTCTTCCTCCAGGTCAAGGTGCGCCCCAACTGGCTGGAAGAATCCGAACGCTACTCGGAAATGGGGCTGGAATTCAAAGACGGCAATTGAGCCAAAGCCACCGGCTGGGCTTCCATCTTTTTCCAAATATCCCCGCCGGAGGCCTCCATCCCCGCCGCGCGCACCGAGGGTGCGGCCCAGTCAGCAACAGGAGCCCCCATGACCCGCCTCACCGCCCGTTTCTGGGTTGATGCCTATCTCGCCCGGCTGCGCTTTCAGGACATCCCCGCCTTTGTCACCGCCCATGGCGATGACACCGCCGGTGCGGTGCTGGTCAAGCTCAACACGCTGGACGGTAAGGCGGTCGCCTACCAGCGCAGCTTTGATCTGATGAGCGGCGCCCGCAAATGGATCGAACACGCCAGCGGCCCCGAGGCCGAGGTGGACGCCTCCATCGCCAGGCAACGCCAGTTTGACAGCGATCTCTGGGTGATCGAGGTCGAAGACCGCCAGGGCCGCCACCTGCTGGATGAACCGGGGCTCGACTGATCCATGGACTGGCGCGATCAAGGCATCCTTCTGCAACCGGGCGCGCAGCTCTCGCTGGAATGGTCCGCCCGGCTCGAAGATCACCTGGGCACCTATAAGGCCGAACCCCTGCGCAGCCGCGCCGCGGCGGCCTTTTCGGGGCGGCTGGCGCTGGCCGGTCTCAACGCGGTCTGCGGGCTTCTGGCCTTTGCCCTGCCGGAGCGCGAAGCGCACCCGGATCTCTATCGCCGCAGCGAGGCGCTCCTGGATCTTCTCGACAACGAAGAGCTCTGGCCGCTGGGCTATCTGCACTGGGAAATGGCGCTGCTGGAGGATCTCGGCTACGGGCTGGATCTTTCGGCCTGCGCGGTCACCGGCACGACGGAGGGGCTGGCCTATGTCTCGCCCAAAACCGGCCGCGCGGTCTCGGCAGCGGCGGCCGGAGACTGGGCCGATCGCTTGCTGGCGCTGCCGCCGGTGATGCTGGGCGAGGGCGAGGCGGAGGACATCGAGATCCTGATGGCGCTCCGAACCACCGGGTTTTTC
>NZ_JAATOX010000203.1 GCF_011806385.1 Phaeobacter sp. HF9A
TCATCTTTTCCAAAATATCCCGGAGCGCGAGGCAGGGCCTCGCCTGGCCGCGATAGCGGCTAATCCTGTGCAGGGCCGCTTTGGCCCTGCACCATATTCATAGGGGGCAGGCGGGGATCTGGCTCAGAGCTCGATCCGAAAACGGGCGAAACCGTCGGGGCCATCGCCTGCCGGGCTGATGCTGACACCGGGCACCGCATCCGCATAGGCGGCTGCTTTCGGGCCGGTTTCAAACAGCACAGAGGTGCCGGGCAGGGCGCTAAAGCGCCAGTTGCCGTCCGCCTTCGGGCTGATCGTGCCCTGGTCCACGATATAGCGTACGATCACGTCGCGGTTGGTATCGGGGCCTTCAAACACCACGGTATCGCCCTTGGCACCGGGGAAATCGCCGCCACCGCCTGCGCGATAGTTATTGGTGGCGACGATGAACTCCTGGTCGGGATCAATCGGCGCGCCATTGAACATCAGGTTCACGATCCGGTTGGCCTCGGGGTGTTCCAACTCGCCCTTGGTGGAAAACTTCGAGGGCTGGCTCAGGTCGATCTCATAGGTGACCCCATCCATCACATCAAAGTTATAGGAGGGGAACGCCGGGTTCAGCAGGGGCTGATCGGCCTTGCCGGGCTCGATCTGGTTGAAGATCCCGGCGGAGCGCTCCAGCCAATCCTTGACCTGCGCGCCGGTCACTTTCACTGCGCGCACCGTATTGGGATAGAGATAGAGATCGGCCACGTTCTTGATCGCCACATCGCCAACGGAGACATCGGTGTAATAGTCCGGCCCACCCCGACCACCTGCCTTGAAGGGCGCCGCGGCAGAGAGGATCGGCAGCCCCTCGTATTCGGTGCCCTTCATCATCTGGGAGATATACCAGATCTGGGCGATCGACACGATCTGCACGGAGGGATCATCGGCGACCAGCGCGAAATAGCTGTGCAGCGGCGCATCGGTCTTGCCCACGGCGCGGCGCACATAGGCCAGCGTCGCGTCATGTTCGGCCTGAACCGACTCAAGCACCGGCTGGCTGCTTTCGACCAGCGCTGTCACCGAGCGATCTTCGTTGCGTTTGGAGATCGGGCGGGCCTCGGAGGCATGGCCGACCACACGCCAGCCATTGCCGTCGCGTTCCAGCATCAGGTCAATAAGCCCCATATGGCTGCCCCAATAGCCGCCCATAACCGCAGGCGTGCCGTGGATCGTGCCTTTGTCCGCATCCACCCCGGCGAAATCGGCGTAGGTGGAGGAGGGGAAGACCAGATGGCTGTGGCCGGTCATGATCGCGTCGATGCCCTCGACCATGGCGAGCGGCACCGAAGCGTTCTCCATCCCGTCGGTCAGATCGGCGGCGCCAATGCCGGAATGCGACAGGGCGATAATGATATCGGCGCCTTTTTCCTTCATCTCGGGGACATAGGCGCGGGCGGCCTCGACGATGTCGCGCGCCTGCACATTGCCCTCAAGATGCTTGCGGTCCCAGTTCATCACCTGCGGCGGCACGAAGCCGATGATGCCGATCTTGATCGGATGGCGGTTGCCTGCACCATCGGTCAACTCGCGATCAAGCAGCACATAGGGCGGCAGCAGCGTCTCATCCTCGCGCGGGGTGGCGCCGGTGCTCTTGGCGATATTGGCGCAGACCACCGGGAAGCCGGCCCCGGCCAGCGATTTCATCAGGAAAGAGAGCCCGTAGTTGAACTCGTGATTGCCGAGCGTCGAGGCATCATAGCCCACAGTGTTCATCGCGGTGATCACCGGATGCATGTCGCCTTCTTTCATGCCGCGTTCATAGGCGATGTAATCGCCCATCGGGTTCCCTTGAAGAAAATCGCCATTGTCGAGCAGGAGCGAGTTTGTTGCCTCGGCCCGGATATCGCCAATCAGCGAAGCGGTGCGCGCAAGCCCCACGGTATCGACAGGGCGGTCGCTGTAATAATCATAGGGGAATACATGCACGTGCAGGTCTGTGGTCTCCATCAGGCGCAAATGAACCTGACCCGCGGCGGCCTGAACAGAGAAAGGGTGCAGAGCGATGAATCCAGCGCTGCTGGCAAGAAATGAACGACGAGAAAGGGAAATGGGCATGATGCTCCTCCTGAGTGGTGATGACCCCGGAACGGGGGCTGGCAACTGACCTAGTCAATTCATGTGACGGGCATGTTGCAAAGCAAAGCTTTTGTCGAGCCGCTGGTCAAATATTTCTATGCGTGACTGAGGGATAGCCCAGTTTCAGGCCCTCAGTCCGCCTGCATGTTCAGCGGCTCTTTCGCAAGGTTTCGCGGGGGCGGGGCCTGGGCCTAGCGCAAACCGGTTTCCTTCAGCATTCCGCGCCGCTTGGCCTCGTAGTAGTAGCCCCGGGAATAGTGCTTGACCGCCATGTCCTGACTGCCATCGGCCAGCAACCAGGCGCCGCGCAGGTAGCGCACCGCATATTTCAGGTTGGTATCGGCATCGAGCAGATCTTGTGGTTGGCCCTTGAAGCCCATCGACCGCGCCGTCGCCGGAAGGATCTGCAACAGCCCGTAATAGGGCCGGTTCGTGGCCTCGGGGCGATGGGTGCTCTCGCGCACGGCCAGGCGATGCACCAGGCTGCGGGGGACCTCATAGTGATCCGCCCAATAGTTGATCTTCTTGCGAAGCGTTGGCGTTTCATTGGGGTAGAGGGGGGGATTGTACTTTCTCGCGACATCTTCGCTGCGTGCACAGCCGGCCGTGACAGCGACCGGCAGGAGGGCGAGGGAGTGCATAAAATGACGCCGATTCATATTGGGCTTTCGAATCTGTTTTCACCCTAGCCTAACGGGAACGCCGCCCCGGACAAGCGCCACGCGAACCAGGGGCGGAGCTTTGCCGATGTTGCGGCGATGGGGGCGGGGCTGATCCTAGCAGAGCCCCAGCAGCGCGTCGCGATAGGCGCCTGCGTGGCGCTCTTTTTCGCCGGTGCAATGCGCGCTTGCGGAGCCAGCAGGAGGCAGCGGGTAAGAGACCGCCTGCGTGCGGCCTTTCTGAACATAGGAAGGCGCGCAGCTGGCCAGCGGTAAAATGCTCAGGGCAGCGAGCAGGAGAGAGAATTTTGTCATGAGAGTCCTTTCAGTATTTCAAAGGGTTATCCGGCACCGCGGCTGCGGTAAATACAGGGGTGAAATAGGGGGCGAGAACGCTCAAGTGAAGCGAAAGTTTTAGATGCTAGATAAACAAAATTAAGGTTAGTTTTTGTCGATTAGGGATATATTCAGTTCGGTAAAAGTTTTGCGATCTTCGCCCTCTGCGTTAATGACTTGGTAAGATGATTTATGCCAATGTCACGGTGCATCTGGTAACGGATGGCGCGGACGCTGCAAAGCGGGAAGCAGGTTTAGGACGGGACCACTCGCCCCCCGTGTAACGGGGTAACCTGAATACAGGACAGAATAAAAATAACTGTCCAGCCATTATTAAAGGTGCTATATGTCCAGCATTCTGACCAACAACGGCGCAATGGTTGCGCTGCAAACTCTGAAATCCGTCAATGACGATCTGAACAAAACTCAGACCAATATTTCGACCGGTAAAGAAGTCGGTTCCGCAAAAGACAACTCCGCTGTCTGGGCGATTTCCAAAACCATGGAATCCGACATCGCGGGTTTTGAATCGATCGAAGAAGGTCTCGCCGTGGGTGAAGCCACCGTTGCGGTTGCTTCCGCCGGCGCAGAGCAGATCGTGGAAAAACTGACCGAGATGAAAGAGCTGATCGTCTCCGGCCAGTCGGAAACAGCCGACCACGCCAAGATCCAGGAAGACATCGACTCCAAGGTCGAGCAGATCGACGCTATCATCAATGCCGCGCAATTCAACGGCGCCAACCTGCTGAAGTTTGATGTTGATGGAAATGGCGCAACCGGTGTGGG
>NZ_JAATOX010000204.1 GCF_011806385.1 Phaeobacter sp. HF9A
CGCCTGCGCCTCCTCAATGAGATCAACCCGGAACACCCGGAAATCGCCCCGCGTTTCGCACCAGGCGGTCAGCGTCCAGACCCGGCCCCAATATTCCATATGCAGCGGGCGGATCACCCGTTCAGTCAGGGTGCCGTCAATGCGGCGATAGCGCAGCGCCAGTTTCTGCCGCGCCTTGATTGCCGCGCGCAGGGTCGGCATCTGGGCCAGGCCGCGCGCCGCATCGGCAAAGGGGTAGACGGCGAATTTCCAGGCATCCGCCTCGGCCACGGTTTCCACCGGTAGCACCGCATCCACCTTGGCGGCGAGGCTTTCGGCGGCGGCCTTGAGCTCGGCATCGGCGGCTTCGGCCACGATCGCCATGCCGAGGTTCAGCGCCTCCAGCTCTGCCGGGGTCAGGGTCAGCGGCGGCAGGGTGATCGCCTCGCGCACCATATAGCCGACGCCGCGTTCGCCCTCCACCGGCACGCCGGAGGCCACCAGCGTATCCATGTCGCGGTAGATGGTGCGGGTGGAGACCTCCAGCCGTTCGGCGATGTCCTGCGCGCGGTGCAGTTTACCGTCGCGCAGGATCTGGATGATTTCAAAAAGGCGGTCGGTGCGGCGCATGGGAGGATCTTTCGCCCGCAGCGCCCCCCAAGGTCAAGCCATGACGGGCTCTGCGCGCCGCGCCCACTGCTGTGTCTCGTGGCGCATGACCAGCGTGCTCGGGTCAATCATACGCATGACATCGGCGGTGCAGTCTGCCTGCGGGAACTGGGCCATGGCCGCCTCGGCAGAGGCCATATCGACCCAGATGGTGTAATCCGTCCAGCTGCCATCCGCGCCCTTGGACAGGCTGCGGGAGATAAATCCCGGCATGCCGCCAATCAAGCGCTGGGATTTCTCGGTGGCAGCAACATAGTCGGCCTCGCTGACATCGGCTTTCAGCTTGAAGGTCACCACTTCGATCACGGTATTGGTCATCTCTCGTCTTCCTTGTCTTGACGGTTGCGATGCTCCCGTCCTACAGGAGGGCAACTGACATAAACCTGTCAGTTGAAGTTGCGGCGATGCAGAATCTTGCAATTCACCTGCCTCTGCGCCCGTAGCGGGGTAGCTCGGCGCTTTGCTTGTCTTTGGGCGCTGCCTATCAAGGGGCAGGACAACTGACATCGGCGCGCGGGATCGGTCCCATATGGCGCCGCTACTCTCTGAAAGGCACATCACATGCTCAATAACATCGGTCTTCCCGGCATTCTCCTCATCGCCATTGTGGTTCTGGTTCTCTTTGGTCGCGGCAAGATTTCCTCCCTGATGGGCGAAGTCGGCAAGGGCATCACCTCCTTCAAGAAGGGCATCAGCGAGGGCAGCAAGGAGCTGGAAGACGACTCCAACGAAGAAGCGCTGGACGTGACCCCCGCCGCAGAAAAAGACAAGGCGTAAGGTCTAGATGTTCGATCTAGGCTGGACCGAGCTTCTGGTCATCGGCGTCGTCGCGCTGATCGTGGTCGGGCCCAAGGACCTGCCGGTGTTGTTTCGCAACGTCGGCCGGTTTGTGGGTAAGGCCCGTGGCATGGCGCGCGAATTCAGCCGCGCGATGAGTGATGCGGCGGATGAGGCGGGCGTCAGCGACATCCAAAAGAGCTTCAAGACCGCGACCAATCCGATGGCCTCGGCGATGGATGGTCTCAAGGACGCCGCCCGCGACCTGACCAAAGGCATTGACCCGACGAAATTCGACCCCGACAGCGAGACCGGCAAACTCGCCGCCGACCGGGCCGAAAGCGCCAAGAAAATCCAGGCCGCGACCGCCCGTGCCGCCGCCGAGCGCAAGGCAAAAGAGGCTGCCGAAGCCTTGGCCGCCGCCGACAAGGCCGAAGCCGCGCTGAGCGCCCCCGCCGAGCCGGCCCAGACCCCGGCCGCGGCCCCCGACAGTGAGACCAAGGCATGAGCCACACCGACGATATCGACGATTCCACAGCCCCGCTGATCGAGCATCTGGCGGAGCTGCGCACGCGGCTGATCCGCTCGGTTGCGGCCTTTGCGGTGGGGATCATCCTGGCCTTCATCGTGGCGGAGCCGATCCTGCAATTCCTGGTGCATCCGATCGAGCAGACCCTGCGCGATCTCGGGGATCCGTCGCCGACGCTGCAATATACCTCGCCGCAGGAATATCTGTTTACGCTGTTCCGCATCTCCATGGTGTTCGGCTTTGCGCTGTCCTTCCCGGTGATCGGCTATCAGCTGTGGCGGTTTGTGGCGCCGGGACTTTACAAGAACGAAAAGGGCGCGTTCCTGCCATTCATGATTGCCTCGCCTTTCATGTTCATTCTGGGGGCATCCTTTGCGCAATTCGTCGTCACGCCGCTGGCGATGCAGTTCTTTCTGGGCTTTGCCGATGTGAGTTCGATCTTTGCCGGGCTCATGTCCAAGGCCACCGGCAATATTCCCAGTGACATCGCGGTGGTGCCGGAAACGGCCTCGGGGGTGAAGATCACCTTCTTTGGCAAGGTGAACGAGAGCCTGGATATCACGCTCAAGTTCATCATGGCCTTTGGTCTGTGTTTCCAGCTGCCGGTGCTTCTGACCCTGATGGGCAAGGCCGGTCTGGTCAGTGCGGCCGGGTTGGGCGCGATGCGCAAATATGCGGTGGTGGCGATCCTGGTGCTCGCCGCGCTGGTGACCCCGCCGGATGTGATCACCCAGATCATTCTGTTCTCGGTGGTCTATGGTCTCTATGAGATTTCGATCTTCCTGGTGGGCCGGGTCGAGAAGAAACGCGAAGCGCAGCTCCGGGCCGAAGGCTATTATGACGACGAGCTGGACGAGGAGTAATCTCGCCGGATCGTCCTTGTGAACAGAAGCAGAGCGCGCCTCTCGGGGCGCGCCTTTTGCGTGGCCGCCGCCCTCTTGCCGCCTGGCCCGGAACATGGTTTGTCAGGGCCAACATTGCGACAGAAGGACTGAAGGGATGGCGCAGCACATGGATCAGGACACATTGAACCGCATCGCCGCGGCGCTGGAACGCATGGCCCCGGCCCCCGAGGCCACGCCGGATTTCGCCGCCGCATCGGGCTTCGTCTGGCATGTGGAACCCGACCGTCTGGCGCCGGTGGCACAGATCAGCCGGGTAGAGCTGGAGCTTTTGGTGGGGATCGAGCGCTCTCGCGATACCTTGCTGGAAAACACCCGCCGTTTTGCCGCCGGTCATGGCGCCAACAACGCGCTTCTGTGGGGCGCGCGCGGGATGGGGAAATCCTCGCTGGTGAAGGCGATCCACGGCAGCCTGGTGGCCGAGCATCCCGACCTCAAGCTGGTGGAGTTGCAGCGCGAGGATCTGCCTTCGGTGGCGCGGTTGTTGAACCATCTGCGCGATGCGCCCTTTCGCTTCATCCTGTTCTGCGATGATCTCTCGTTCAGCCATGATGACCAGCATTACAAGAGCCTGAAGGCGGTGCTGGACGGCGGTATCGAAGGGCGGCCGGAAAACGTGGTCTTCTATGCCACCTCCAACCGTCGCCACCTGATGCCGCGCGACATGATCGAGAACGAGCGCTCCTCGTCGATCAACCCCTCCGAGGCGGTGGAGGAAAAGGTTTCGCTCTCGGATCGTTTCGGCCTGTGGCTTGGCTTCCATCCCTGCAATCAGGACGCCTATCTGGCGATGATCGAGGGCTATTGCGGCGCCTATGGCCTTGAGGTCGCGCCCGAGACCCTGCGCGCCGAGGCGATCGAGTGGCAGGCCACACGTGGCGCGCGGTCCGGGCGGGTGGCCTGGCAATTCTTCACCGATCTGGCCGGTCGCCACGGCGTCTCTCTGCGCTGACA
>NZ_JAATOX010000205.1 GCF_011806385.1 Phaeobacter sp. HF9A
CGCGGCAGCGCACATGGCGCAGGGCTCCAGCGTGACATAAAGATCATAGCCCGGCAGCCGCTCGCTCCGGAGCTGCGCGCAGGCGGCGCGGATCACCAGCACTTCGGCATGAGCGGTGGGGTCATTCAGCTCGCGGGTGCGATTGCCAGCCCGGGCGACGATCTCCCCACCCGGCGCAACCAGCACCGCGCCCACGGGCACCTCGCCGCGCACAGCCGCTGCGCGCGCCTCCTCCAGCGCCTGCCCCATGAAGGATCGAAACACCATTTCCGCCTCGCCAGATCATTCCGCACACCACAGATGCACGCTTTCCCACGCCCCGCGAATAGGCTATGGCAGCGCCATGAGCAAGAAAACCCCTCCCGCGAGCGCCAAGCGCAACACCCCCTCCGCCGCCCGGCCAAAGGCGAAACCGCCCACAGCGCCGCGCGGACCCAAAGGCCCGCAAAGCCCCGCGACGGGCGACGCGCGGCCTGCCTCGCCCGAGGGGGATCGCATCGCCAAAGTTCTGTCCCGCGCAGGTGTTGCCTCGCGCCGGGAAGCGGAGCGGATGATCGCCGAGGGTCGCGTGGTGGTGAATGGCACCACCATCGACAGCCCCGCGCTCAATGTCTCTGGCAGTGATCGTATCGTGGTGGACGGCAAACCGCTGCCCACCGCCGAGGCGCCGCGGCTCTGGCTCTATTATAAACCCAACGGCCTGGTGACCAGTAATTCGGATGAGAAGGGCCGCAAGACCATCTTTGACGCGCTGCCCGAGGATCTGCCCCGGGTGATGACCGTCGGGCGGCTCGACCTCAATTCCGAAGGCCTCTTGCTGCTGACCAATGACGGCGGCATCAAACGTCAGCTCGAACTGCCCTCCACCGGCTGGCTGCGGCGCTATCGGGTGCGCATCAATGGCCGCCCGCAGGACCATCAGTTTGAGCCCCTGCGCAAGGGCATGGTGATTGATGGCGAGCAATTCCAGCCGATGATCGTCAGCCTGGACCGGCAGCAGGGCGCCAATGCCTGGCTGACCATCGGCCTGCGCGAGGGCAAGAACCGCGAAATCCGCCGCGCGCTGGCGGATATCGGCTTTTCCGTGAACCGCTTGATGCGGATCTCCTACGGCCCGTTCCAGCTCGGCACCCTCAAGGAGGGCGAAGTCGAGGAACTGCGCCCCCGCGTGGTCCGCGATCAATTGGGGCTGGCCGCGCCCGAGGGCGGGGAGGACACCACCAAGAAACCACAGCGCCCGACCCGCGGCCCGCGCAAAGCGCCCGGCAAGGGGCCAGCCAAGGGTCCCGGCAAACCCGCCCAAGGCCAGCCCGGCGGCCGCGCACAAGAACAGCGCGCCCAATATGGCCCCAACAGCAGGTCTAGCGGCACAGCTGGCAAAGCGGGTGCGGGCAAGCCGGGCGGAGGCAAACCGCCCTCCGGCAAGCCGAGCTTTGGCAAACCCGCTGCCAAAGGTGGCGCAAAAGGCGGTCGTTTCGGCAAAAAACCGCAGGGCTGAGCCCGCATCGGCGGACTTCCCCCTAGCACAGAGACCCGCGATCTCCTACATTTCAACATGTTGGGGACAATCTGGGGGCCAAAAACGGTGCAAACCATCGCATATCTTGCGTTGCTCATCCTGATGCTGGGCATCGGGACCGGCTGGATCGTCGGGGTCTGAGCGGATGGCACAGCGTTTCGGCGGCAAATTCAGCCCCTCTGGCAGCTCCCCTTCTGCCAACGTCCCCACCGGAGCGGCCCCGCGCCCGGCCAATACCGCGCGGGTGAGCCCGGTCGGGCTGCGCGCCAATCTGATGTTTGTCCCCGCCGCGGTACTTTTGCTGTTCTCGCTTGGCGCCGGGGCGACGGGCCTTGTGATCGGCCTGATCGGTGCGGGCCTCTGGGCGGCGGCGGCCGTGATGCTGCGCGAGGGGCTCAAGGCCGAGGCTGCCTATGATGAGCGCAAGGTTGCACGCAAACCCGCCCTGCCCCGCAAGATCCTCGCGGCACTGTTTTGCGGTGCCGGCGGTGCGGTTGGCGCCTGGGCGAGCGAGCCGGGCGTGGTGACCGCCGCGCTTTATGGTCTGGCTTGCGCCGGGCTGCATCTGGCGGCCTTTGGGCTTGATCCGCTGCGCGACAAGGGCACCGAAGGCATTGACGAATTCCAAAGCTCCCGCGTCGCCCGTGTGGTCGACGAGGCCGAAACCCATCTGGACGCGATGAAAGACGCCATCCTGCGCGCCCGCGACCGTCAGGTGCAGCTGCGGGTGGAGCAGTTCCGATCCGTCGCCCGCACCCTCTGCCGCACGGTGGAGGAAGACCCCCGCGATCTGACTGCAGCGCGCAAATATCTGACCGTCTATTTGCTGGGCGCGCGCGATGCGACGATCAAATTCGCCGATATCTATGCCCGCAACGGCGATGCGCAGGCGCGCGCGGATTATCTGGCGCTGCTGGATGATCTGGAACAGAATTTCGCCGCCCGCACAGAAAAACTGCTGCGCGATGACCGCAGCGATCTGACCATTGAAATTGATGTATTGCGCGACCGGCTGGCGCGCGAAGGGGTCCAATTGGATCGCCCCTCATAACCTGACAGGAAAGGCCCGCTATGTCCGAGACCGTTCAAAAGAAAGCCGCCGACGCCGAAACCCTGGTCAAAGAGGTGACCGAGGTCGACCTGGCCGAGCCCAAGGGAGAGCTGGTGCCGCTGGAAACCGCCGACCCCGAGACCTCCACCGCAATCCGCAAGCGCATTGACGAGATCGACATGGGCGACACCAATTCGATCATCTCCTTTGGCTCTGCCGCGCAGGGCGAATTGCAGCAGATTTCCCAGGCGATGCTGGCCGATGTGCGCAACAAGGATGTCGGCCCGGCGGGCGATTCCCTGCGCGATATCGTCACCACCATTCGCGGATTTTCGGTTTCCGAACTCGATGTGCGCCGCAAACCCACCTTCTGGGAACGGCTCCTGGGCAAGGCCGCGCCCTTTGCCAAGTTCACCGCAAAATACGAAAGCGTTCAGGCGCAGATCGACAAGATCACCGACAGCCTGCTGGGTCACGAACACACCCTGCTGAAGGACATCAAATCGCTGGATGTGCTTTATGAAAAGACGCTGAACTTCTATGACGAGCTGGCGCTTTATATTGCGGCTGGCGAGGCCAAGCTGGCCGAGCTGGACAAGACCGAGATCCCGGCGCTGGCGGCTGCCGTGGATGCCGCGCCCGAGGATGAACAGGTGCTCAAGGCGCAGGAGCTGCGCGATCTTCGCGCCGCCCGCGACGATCTGGAACGCCGGGTGCATGACCTCAAGCTGACCCGTCAGGTCACCATGCAATCGCTGCCCTCGATCCGTCTGGTGCAGGAAAACGACAAATCTCTGGTGACCAAGATCAACTCGACGCTGGTCAATACCGTGCCGCTCTGGGAAACCCAGCTGGCGCAGGCGGTAACCATCCAGCGCTCGGCCGAGGCCGCCGTCGCCGTGCGCGATGCCAATGACCTGACCAATGAGCTTCTCACCGCCAATGCCGCCAATCTGCGCGAAAGCAACAAGATGATCCGCCAGGAAATGGAGCGCGGCGTGTTTGACATTGAGGCCGTGAAAAAGGCCAATGCGGATCTGATCGGCACCATTGAGGAATCCTTGCAGATCGCCGATGAGGGTAAGCGCAAACGCGCCGAGGCCGAGGTGGAGCTGAAGAAGATGGAAGGCGAGCTGCGCGACACGCTGGCCTCCGCCAAGGCCCGCAAGGACGGGATCGGCGACACCGCCGCGACCTCGGTTCCGGCGTAAAGCGGCCCCGGTGCGTTCCCTGACACA
>NZ_JAATOX010000206.1 GCF_011806385.1 Phaeobacter sp. HF9A
ACCCTATTGCTGCTGCAACTTCCGCGCCTCGATCCGGGCCAGGCGGATCAGTTCCTGCATAAAGGGTTTTTCCTGATCATCACTGCGGATCGCCGCATAGAGCCTGCGGGTGATGCCAGCCTCGGTCAGCGGTCGGGTCACATAATCCGAGGAATATTTCACCTCCCGCACCACCCAGTCAGGCAGCACCGAGACACCACGATTGGACGCCACCAATAGCAGGATCACCGCCGTCAGCTCCACCTTGCGAATGCTCGCAGGTTCCACCCCCGCCGGGATCAGCAGCTGGCTGAACACATCCAGCCGGGTGCGCTCCACCGGATAGGTGATCAGGGTCTGGCCGCGAAAATCCTCCGCCTCGACATAGGGTTTTGCCGCCAGCGGGTGCTGGCTGGAGGCCACAAAGACCGGGTTATAGTCAAACAATTCGATAAAGGTGACGCCCGGCATGTCTTCGGGATCAGAGGACACCACCAGATCCACCTCCTCGCGGATCAGGGCCGGCAGCGCCTCAAAGGCGAGGCCCGGGCGGATATCCACATCAACATCGCTCCAGCTCTTGCGAAAGGCTTCCAAAACCGGAAACAGCCACTCGAAACAGGCGTGGCACTCGATCGCGATATGCAGCCGGCCGGTCTCGCCATCGCGCAGGGCGGAAAACTCCGCCTGTGCCGCCTCCAGCTGCGGCAGCACCTGCTCGGCCAGCCGCAACAGCCGCAACCCCGCCGCCGAGAGCTTCATCGGCTTGGAACGACGCAGGAACAGCTCCACCCCGGCCTGCTCCTCCAACCCCTTGATCTGATGGCTGAGCGCGCTTTGGGTGATGTTGAGCTGCTCCGCCGCACGCGCCAGCCCGCCCGCCTCATGGATCGCCTTGATCGTCCGCAGGTGACGAAATTCGATATGCATACTATCGCAGGCCTCATGTTGTTCTTGAGAAATATGAATTTGATTCACTGATAGCTCTCATGAGAGAAGGGGTCAAACGCCATACGACACCTCAAGGCACAAAAGCGACGCAAACCCGCCCCGCCCGAGGCCCATCAGGAGAAGACGACAGTGACAACGCCCGAGATTTCCTTTGAGTTCTTCCCGCCGAAAAACCTTGAGGCCTCCTTCCGGCTCTGGGACACGGTGCAATCGCTGGCGCCGCTGGCACCGCGCTTTGTCTCGGTGACCTATGGCGCCAGTGGCACCACGCGGGAGCTGACCCGCGACGCGGTGACCACGCTGCACAAGGCCTCTGGCCTGCCGGTCGCGGCGCATCTGACCTGCGTCTCCGCCACCCGCGCCGAAACCCTGGCCATCGCTGATCAATACGCCGAAGCCGGGATCACCGATCTGGTGGCCCTGCGCGGCGACCCGCCTGCGGGCAGCGGCACCTTCACACCCTGCGAGGACGGTTTTGCCTCCTCCGTCGAGCTGATCGAAGCCCTGGCCGCCAAGGGCACATTCACGCTGCGTGTCGGCGCCTACCCGGAGGCCCACCCGGACTCCTCCAGCATGCAGTCCAACGTTGACTGGCTGAAGCGCAAACTGGACGCGGGCGCGGATGAGGCGTTGACCCAGTTCTTCTTTGAGGCCGAGAGCTTCTTTCGCTTCCGCGATGCCTGCGCCAAGGCGGGGATCGACACCGACCGGATCACCCCGGGCATCCTGCCGATCGAGAACTGGAAAGGCGCGCGCCGCTTTGCCGAGAGCTGCGGCACGACTATCCCGACCTGGCTCGACGAGGCCTTCGACAAGGCCGAGCGCGACAACCGCACCGATCTGCTGGCCACGGCGCTGTGCAGCGAGCTGTGCAGTGATCTTCTGGAAGGCGGCGTCAAGCGGTTGCATTTCTACACGCTGAACCGCCCGGAGCTGACGCGGGATGTCTGTCACGCACTGGGGGTCAAATCCAAGGCCCGCTTGCAAAAGGTCGCGTAAGCCATTCTAAAAAATAGAATTACTCGCCGCGCGCTGTCACCGATCCCGGCCTGGCAGCGCGCGGCGGGATGCGTTTGAACCACGTCATTGCGCCGGTGCTTGTTTTTCATTGCGATCTCGCGCAACCTCAGGGTGATTTCAGCCAAGGAACACCGCATGGCCGCGCCGCTTCTATATCGCAATCGCAACTATCGCCTGCTGTTCACCGCCGGGGCGCTGACCAATCTGGGCGACGGCATGATGGCGCTGGCGCTGCCCTGGCTGGCCTCGCTGATGACCCGCGACGCGGTGGCGATTGCGGCGGTGGCGGCGGCCGGACGGCTGCCCTGGCTGCTGTTTTCGGTGCCTGCCGGGGTGGTGGTGGACCGGATGGACCGGCGCAAACTGATTGCACGCGCCGATATGCTGCGCGCGGGGCTGACGCTCGCGATCCTGCTGCTGGCGCTGAGCGCACCAGCGACGGGCGCGATCTGGCTGCTGGCGGGCCTGGCCTTTCTCTTGGGCGCGGCGGAGGTGCTGCGCGACAATGCGGCCCAGACCATCCTGCCCTCGCTTGTCTCCGCCGACGATCTGGAGGCCGCAAATGGCCAGATGTGGAGCGTCGAGCAGCTGACCGGCCAGTTCATCGGCCCGCCGCTCGCGGGCGTGCTGATTGCCGCCGGGATCGGCCTGCCCTTTGGCCTCGATATCGCAGCGCTGGTGCTGGCGGCGGGCTTTGTCTGGCTGATCGTGATGAAGCCGGTGCCCCCAACCGATCAGCGCTTCTGGGCGGCGCTGAAAGAGGGCATCGCCTTCATGCGCAACGATGCGATGTTGCTCCGGCTGGCCATCGTGCTGGGGCTGGCCAATTTCCTCGCCATTGCGACCATCACGGTGCAGATCCTGTTTGCGCAGGATGTGCTGGGCCTCAGCGCGGCGGGCTATGGGGTGCTGCTCTCGATCGAGGCGATGGGCGCGATCACCGGCAGCCTGCTCGCGCCACTGGCGGTGCGGCGCTTTGGGCTGCATCCCTGCCTCTATGCTGCGATTGCCACCTGGGGCCTGGGATACGGGCTGGTCGGGCTGAGCCGCCATGCCGCGACGATGGGGCTCGCGCTTTTTGCGGTACTGGCGGCGGCGATGCTGTGGAACGTGATCACGGTGTCCTGGCGGCAACGGCGCATCCCGCCCGCGCTGCTGGGGCGCGTCAACAGCATCTATCGCTTCTTTGGCTGGGGCTCGATGCCGCTGGGCGCGCTGGCGGGCGGCGCCATCGTGTCAGTGCTGGAGCCGGAGATGGGGCGCGAACTGGCCCTGCGCGCGCCGTTTCTGCTGGCAGCGCTCTGCTGTCTGGGGCTGCTGATCTATGCGCTGTTCAAGCTGCGGCTGGAGTAAACCGACACCGGGCGGCGGCGATCAATGCGGCCTGCGCCGCATGAAGAGATGATACCAATGCCCTGATTTTTTGGAACGATCCGCCATATAGACGCTGGGATGAATCTTTTCGCTCGGGTCGCGCCCGACGATCCGGCGGCGGCGCAGAAGAAAGATCTTGCCCCAGCCCGACCAGGTGCCAACCGAGGGCGCATCCGGGTCCACCGGAAAGCGCATGCGCCAGTCGCGCGGCAGCGGCAGGCCGGACATTTCGGCGCGCTCCAGCATCCAGACCAGCGGGATATTGGCCAGAGGCCGCGCCGCCTCGTCGCCGCCCAGCTGACCGCCGATATCGCCATGCGCGCCGCGAAACCAGACCTGCTCGATCTGGCCTTCAAAATCCGGCTCGGTTTGCCAGAGCACCGGCGCATAGACCTCGCGGGTCTCGTCCAGCGCCAGCGCCTGATAGCCCGCCTTGACCAGCGGGCTCAGCCGGTGGTCGTGAA
>NZ_JAATOX010000207.1 GCF_011806385.1 Phaeobacter sp. HF9A
GATATTGTCGCGCGCCGCCGCGTCGTTGTGGTCGTAATTCTGCCCGGCTGGGGATTTGGTCACGGCGGTAAAGACCTGAAGCGCTACATTGCCCTCGATCAGCCGGGGGATATCGACCTGGCCGCGGGTGCTGCGCTTGGTCAGGTCGCGTTTCCACAGCAGTGGGTCGGCGTGCAAATCACCGATGGTCAGGCTGTCATGCAGGGCGCGGGCCTCGGCGCTGACCACATAGGGGGCATGTTGCACCACCCGGTTGCGGCTCTTTTCGACATAGGCGGGGCCGCAGATCAGCACCGCCACGAGCGGGAGTGCCATCAGCAACAAGAGCCTGCCAAGCCATCGGATCAACGTCGCCATCAGGGGGCTCCTTTCTTTGCCTGCGCAACCAGAGGGTAGGGGCGCGCGCTGGCAGAGCAAGGAGAATTCTTCGAGCCCGGCCCTTGCCAGTGGACGGAGAGCCACTAATGTGAGCGCAAACAAGGCATTTGAATACCAAAGGGAGAGAGACCATGCCAGAACCCATTCGCTGGGGCATCCTCGGGGCGGCCAATTTTGCGCGCGAGCATATGGGACCGGCCATTCACGCGGCCGAAGGGGCCGAACTGGCGGCGCTGGCCACGTCTTCCGTCACCAAGGCCGCGCCCTTTCAGGCCTTCGCGCCGGGGCTGCGGCTGCATGACAGCTACGAGGCGCTGCTGGCCGATCCGGCGATCGACGCGGTCTATATCCCGCTGCCCAACCATTTGCATGTGGAATGGGCGCTGCGGGCGATGCAGGCCGGAAAACACGTTCTGGTGGAAAAACCCGCCACATTGCGCGAACCGGAGTTTGAACAGCTGATCGCGGCGCGTGATGCGGCAGGCGTGCTGGCGGCGGAGGCCTATATGATCGTGCATCATCCGCAGTGGCAGCGGGCGCGCGAGCTGGTCCAATCCGGCGCCATCGGGCGGCTGCGGCATGTTTCGGGCAAGTTCTCCTTCGACAATCGCGAAGAGGTCGACAACATCCGCAACCGGGCCGAAACCGCAGGCGGTGCGCTGCGCGACATCGGCGTCTATGTCTTTGGTTCCGCGCGTTTTGTGACAGGTGAGGAGCCGCAGGAGATCAGCGCCCAAATCGAATGGGAAAACGGTGTCGATGTGCTTTCCAATGTGCAGGCGCGCTTTCCGGGCTTTGTTTACACGGCCTATGTCAGCACCCGCATGCACCCCTATCAGGAGATGGTCTTTCACGGCGAGGCCGGTGTTCTGCGGGTGACGACGCCCTTCAACGCCCGGGTGTTTGGCGAGGCGCAGCTGGAGTTGCACAGCGCGGCGGCCTCTGGCGCGGCGGCGGGGCAGGTGACCACCGAGCGCTTCCCGATGGCGGATCAATACAAGCTCCAGGTGGAGGCCTTTGGCCGCAGCATCCGCGAGGGCACGCCCTATGCCTGCCCGCTGGAATTCTCGCGCGGGACCCAGAGTATGATGGACCAGGTATTTGCGGTGGCAACTTCGCTCTGACACCTGCCTATGGGCTTCTGAAAAAGGGGGGGGCGCTCCCGCGCGTCCCCTCTGCATTGAAAATGCAGATCGGCCCCTTGGGCCGGGCAGGCCGCGCCGAAGGCGCGGCCTGCCCCCGGGCGTCGTGCCCTTGCACGGCGCAATACCTGTCCCGCCGGAGGCTGGGCTGCGTTCAGGGTGAGATCCGGCTTGTCCTTGGCCCGCCGCCGGGTCTAGCATGGCGGCGCAGAGCGGATGTGGAGGCAATCATGGCGGGCGGATGGGCAAAGGACGGCGCGGTGAGCGAGCAGATCGAAGCTTCGATCTCGGATGAGCTGGCCCGTCTCAAATCACGGCGTGCCCCGATGGGCGAGAGCCTGACCCATTGTGCCGACTGCGAAGAAGAGATCCCCGAGGCGCGGCGCAAGGCCATTCCGGGCGTGAAGCTCTGTATTGATTGCGCGCAGGAACGGGACGGCGCGCAAAAGGCGCGGGGTGGCATCAACCGGCGCGGCAGCAAGGACAGTCAGCTGAAATAGGGGTTTTCTGCCCGGACTTTGGGGTCCTCTAGGAGGCATCTGCGTGTGGACCGGTGGCGATCAGATCGGCGCGATGGGGCGCGGCATCATCTGGCGCGGGAAGGTTGCACCGCATCACATGCTGCGGCCCGGCCAGGCCGCCCTCGAACAGCTCCCCGGTGTCGTGAAACCCCGCATTCAGGTAGCTGCGCACCGCGATCTGGTTGCGCAGGTTCACCGTGAGCACCACGGCCTTCGCGTCCCTGTAACATCCCGCAAGCGCGGCGGGCAGGGCGCGGAGCGCGGCGGTGCCCAGCCCTTTGCCCTGATGCTGATGATCAATCATGAGCGCCCGCACCCCTAGATCGCCGGCGCGCGCAAACGCGTGGGTTTGGGGGTATTTCAGATCAATCTTGAAAAAGCCGACGCAGGTGGCGCCTTGCCGAATGGCATAGAGGTCGATGCCCGCCTCATCAGAGGCAAAGGCCATATCCACGGTGCCGCAATAGACGATTTGTTCCGGGGCAACCGCGATATGGCGGACCAGATCATGGTCCGCCCGGGTCAGCCGGAGGAAAGTGATATTTTGCGTTTCTGTCACAGTAGCTACCATGCATAAAAAACGCGCGCCGTCATCTCTGACGGCACGCGGATCGGCAGTTGATTGCCAGAGCGCGGCGGCCCTTCCGCGCCGAGGCGGCGCGAAAGGCTGATCGGGCTCAGGATTCCATGGCTTCCAACTCGTCGATGAGGCCGGAGATCATGGAAAGCCCCTTGTCCCAGAATTTGGGATCGGAGGCATCGAGACCAAAGGGTGCGAGCAGCTCCTTGTGGTGTTTCGAGCCACCGGCCTTGAGCATGTCGAAATACTTGTCCTCGAAGCCTTCGGCCCCTTCGGCGTAGACAGAGTAGAGCGCGTTCACCAGCCCGTCGCCAAAGGCATAGGCGTAGACATAGAAGGGCGAATGCACGAAATGCGGGATATAGGCCCAGAAGGTCTCGTAGCCCTCCATGAAGTCAAAGCCGTCGCCGAGGCTCTCGGCCTGCACGCTCATCCAGAGGGCGTTGATATCATCGGGGGTCAGCTCCCCCTCGGCGCGGGCGGCGTGCAGTTTGCATTCAAAGTCGTAAAACGCGATCTGGCGCACCACCGTGTTGATCATATCCTCGACCTTGCCGGCGAGCAGCACTTTACGCTCTTCCTGGGTCTTGGCCTTTTCCAGCATCTTGCGGAAGGTGAGCATCTCGCCAAACACCGATGCTGTTTCGGCCAGGGTCAGCGGGGTGGAAGACAGCATCTCGCCCTGATCAGCGGCCAGCACCTGATGCACGCCGTGGCCGAGCTCATGCGCCAGGGTCATCACATCGCGCGGTTTGCCGAGGTAGTTCAGCATCACATAGGGGTGCACATTGGTCACGGTGGGGTGGGCAAAGGCACCGGGGGCCTTGCCGGGTTTCACGCCCGCGTCGATCCAGCCCTTGTCAAAGAAAGGCTGCGCGATTTCGCCCATGCGCGGATCAAAGGCCTCATAGGCTTCCATCACGATGTCGCGGGCCTCGTCCCAGCCAACGGTGCGGGTGGCCTCCATCGGCAGCGGCGCGTTGCGGTCCCAGACCTGCATGCGATCCAGCCCGAGCCATTTGCGCTTCAGCTCATAGTAGCGATGCGAGAGCTTCGGGTAGGCGGCCACGACGGCGGCGCGCAGGGCCTCGACCACCTCGGGTTCCACA
>NZ_JAATOX010000208.1 GCF_011806385.1 Phaeobacter sp. HF9A
AGCATAGGCGCCGGAGAGTGGCGCGCCCGCTGGGCGTGCTCATGTCGCTTGGCATGAGTGCCGTGCTGAGTGGTTGCCTCGCCCTGGCGCCGGGCCCCAAGAGCACCCCCCGCCCGACGCCGCGCCCGGTGAAGCCGGTCTATTCCCCCTCGGTGGCCTCGCTGGAGCTGGCGAAATACTACGCCGATCTGGAACAGGACCTGCTGACCCGGGGCCTCCTGCGCACGGATGGGGGCGGGCCGGAAACGCCCTATGACGCCGAAGACCTGGCAGAGCGTTTTGAAACCCTGGCGTTTTACGACGAATATGCGGCGGCCTCGGATGGCGGCGCTGGCGGGCTTGGCCGCTGGGAAGTGCCGGTGATCCTGGAGCCGGTCTTTGGCCCTTCGGTCAGCGCGGCGCAGGCCGCGCGTGATCGGGACATGCTGACCGCCTATGCCGCCCGCCTGGCGCGAGTCACCGGCCATCCGGTCTCGGTCGGCAGCAAGGGCAATTTCACGGTGATCTTTGCCGGTCTGGATGACGCGGATTTCACCGAAGCCCGGGTGCGCAAGCTGCTGCCCAACCTCTCGGCCAGCGATCTGGCGCTGTTTACCGCGCCGCCGCGCAAATTCTACTGTCTGGTCACCGCCGGCGGGCCGCGTCAGGATCCGCTGAATTACAGCCGGGGCGTCGCCTTGATCCGCGCCGAGCAGCCCGGGCTGATGCGGGAAAGCTGCATCCACGAAGAGGTCGCTCAGGGGCTCGGCCTGCGCAACGACAGCCCCAAGGCGCGGCCCTCTATCTTTAACGACGACGATGAATTCGCGCGGCTGACCAGCCATGACGAGAAACTCTTGCAGATGCTTTATGACCGTCGCCTGCGCGTCGGCATGAGCGCCGCCGAGGCCCGCCCTGTGGTGACCCGCATCGCCCAGGAGGTCATGGGGGAGCTGACACATTGAGCGTCTGGCATTCGCGCGCGCTGCGCGCTACATTTTTGCAAACAACCCTGGGAGGCCACTTTGGGCATTTTTGATTTTCTCAAGGGAGAATTCATCGACGTCATCCACTGGACGGATGATACCCGCGACACCATGGTCATGCGCTTTGAGCGCGAAGGCCATGCGATCAAATACGGCGCCAAGCTGACGGTGCGCGAGGGCCAGGCTGCGGTCTTTGTGCATGAGGGTCAGCTGGCGGATGTCTTTACGCCCGGGCTTTATATGCTTGAAACCAATAACATGCCGGTGCTGACGACCTTGCAGCATTGGGATCATGGGTTTCAGTCGCCCTTCAAATCAGAGATCTATTTTGTCGCCACCACGCGGTTCAATGACCTGAAATGGGGCACCAAGAACCCGATCATGTGCCGCGACCCGGAATTCGGCCCGGTGCGCCTGCGCGCCTTTGGCAGCTATTCGGTGCGGGTGGTGGATCCGGCGCGCTTCCTGACCGAGATCGTCGGCACCGATGGTGAATTCACCATGGACGAGATCTCCTATCAGATCCGCAATATCATCGTGCAGGAATTTTCCCGCGCGATCGCCGGGTCGGGCATTCCGGTGCTGGATATGGCGGCCAATACCGCCGATCTGGGCAAGCTGGTGGCGGCGGAGATCAGCCCGGTGGTGGCGGAATACGGCCTCTCGATCCCGGAGCTTTATATCGAGAACATCTCGCTGCCGCCCGCGGTCGAGCAAACCATGGACAAGCGCACCCAGATGGGCATCATCGGCGATCTGGGCCGCTATACGCAGTTCAAGGCCGCCGAAGCGATGGAGGCCGCCGCAAAGACCCCCAACAGCGGCATGGGCGCAGGGCTCGGCATGGGAATGGGCATGGCGATGGCCCAGCAGATGGGCAACGCTCTGCAAAGCAGTGCAACACCGGCGGCAGCGGGTCAGACCACGGGTCCCTGGGGCGCGCGGCCCGCACCCGCTGCGTCGCAACCCTCGCCCCAGGCCGCACCGATGGCGCCACCGCCTCCGCCACTGGAGCACGTCTGGCATATCGCAGAAAACGGCCAGACCTCTGGCCCCTATTCCAAGGCGCGCATGGGACGCATGGCGCAAGACGGGACATTGACCCGTGACACCCATGTCTGGACCCCCGGTCAGGACGGCTGGATGCGGGCCGGGGAGGTCACCGAGCTGGCGCAGCTCTTCACGGTGCTGCCGCCGCCTCCTCCGCCCCCGCCGCCAGCGGGCGCGTGACCGCGCCACGGTCTGACGCTTTGGCGTCAGACCACACAGACCAGCAAGATCTTACAAGCTCATGCGCCAGGACATCATGTGGCTGGTCAGCGCCTTGGTCTTCACCTCAAACGGCGTGCCGGGCTGCAAATCCTGTTTGGCGCCGTCCCGGTCGCCGCGCTCGATCTTTTGGGCGATCGCGCCGGCAACCTTGTGGAACTCAGCGTGGAGCTGTTTGGTGCGCTCATAGTTCGCATCGCCCGCCATGCCGGATTTCGTGCCCGGCGCATGCAGCCATTGGCCGAACTTGCACTTGTCATCCCGGCAAATATCCTGGGAGGGCACGTCGAGCTTGCCGCCGTTGGAGGCGGTTTTCAGGCGCAGTTTCCATGTGCCATGCGCCTTGATGGCCTCGGAAATCTCTTCCCGGATTGTCACTGAAGACATTGGTCATTCTCCTTATCGCTATCCATCCGTTCCTAGCTGCTGGTGTTAAACAATGGCTAAACCCGGGATCTGATTTCCCCTTGAAAGATTCATTTCCGACGGGAATCATGTTTAAAAATCAATCCAATACACGCCGACCGCGAAACCGTTTCAGATTGAGAGAACGCCGTGCATTCTGCCCCACCGCCCCCGCCCTCCGATACCGACAGCAGCGATCCGGTCGCATCCGCCTCTGAAACCCATCGTTTTCCCTGCGAACAATGCGGCGCCGATTATCGCTTTGCCCCGGCTCAGGGCGCATTGATCTGCGATCACTGTGGCCATGAAAAACCACTGACCGAGAGCCCCTGGGGCGGCACCGCCCTGAGGGAGCTCGATTTCCTCGCCGCCCTGCGCCAGCAGCTGCCCGAGGCGGAGATGGAGGTCACCCGCACATCCTCCTGCCCCAATTGCGCCGCGCAGGTGGAATTTGACCCTTCGGTGCATGCGCTGGAATGCCCCTTTTGCGCCACCCCCGTGGTGGTCGACACCGGCGACAGCCGGCATATCAAACCCAAGGGCGTGCTGCCGTTCCAATTCGACGAACGTGCGGCGCACAAGGCGATGGAGAACTGGCTGGGCCGGCTGTGGTTTGCGCCCAATGGGCTCAAGGACTATGCCCGCAAGGGGCGCAAGATGAATGGCGTCTACGTGCCCTACTGGACCTATGACGCCCAGACCAAGAGCAACTACACCGGCCAGCGCGGCACCGAATATACCGTCAGCCGCACCGTCATGGTCGATGGCAAACCGCAAACCCGGACCGAGATCAGGGTGCGCTGGTCCAATGTGCGTGGCCGCGTGCAGCGGTTCTTTGACGATGTTCTGGTGCTGGCCTCCAAGAGCCTGCCGCGTCGATATACCGAGGGGCTGGAGCCCTGGGATCTATCGCAGCTCGCCCCCTATCAGCCCAAATACCTCGCCGGGTTCCGCGCCGAATCCTACACCATCGACCTAGAGGCCGGTTTTGCCGATGGGCGTGCCAAGATGGATCGGGTGATCGAACGCGACATCCGCTTTGACATCGGCGGTGACCGGCAGCGCATCAACAACGTGGGCACCGAGGG
>NZ_JAATOX010000209.1 GCF_011806385.1 Phaeobacter sp. HF9A
CCAGAACCATATCAGGATGCAGGGTGCCGCGCGCCTGCTCAACGCCCTGAATGCGAATGACGTAGGTCCCGTTGTCCAGTTCCGGTTCATCCGTCAGCCGGATTTCGGGGAGGATCAAGCCGAAGCTGGTCGCAACATGGGTCCGCATATTGGCGATCCGCGCATCCAGGCCGGTTCCGGGATCCAACACCATGGAGACCAGATCTTGCGAGAACTCCAGATGCAGGTCGTCCAGATCAAGAATGTCGCCCAGCGCCTTGGTTTTATCCGGCGACTGCACCTCTTCGACTTTGGCATCCAGCTCCTTTTGCTCTTCTGCGGATTGCGTCTTCTGGGTCCGGTAGGCCAAGAACCCAAGCAACCCGCTGCCTGCAATAAACGGCAGGAACGGCAGACCCGGCACCAGCGCAAACAAGGCCATCAGTACAGCCACGGCACCCAACGCGCCCGGGTGTTTCCCCAGCTGCGAGAAAATCGCGGTATCTGTTGATCCGGTTGCCCCACCCCGTGCCAGCAACAGCGCGGCAGCAATCGAGATGATCACCGACGGAATTTGAGACACCAGACCATCGCCAACCGTCAGGATCGCATAGGTTTCAAAGGCGGTTCCGATCGGCATGCCGTGGATCAGAACACCCATGATGAGGCCGACAATCAGGTTCAACAGGGTAATCAGAAGCCCTGCGATCGCATCGCCTTTCACAAATTTGGACGCACCGTCCAGCGAACCAAAGAAGGTGGTCTCCTTCTGTTCGATCTCGCGACGTTCCTTGGCTGTCGCGTGATCAATGGCCCCGGCAGACATGTCGCTGTCGATCGCGAGCTGTTTGCCCGGCATGCCATCCAGTGCGAACCGTGCACCAACCTCGGCCATCCGGGCGGCACCCTTCGTGATTACCATGAAGTTCACGATCAGCAACACACCGAAGACGACCAAACCAAGGAAAACGCTGCCGTCCATCACGAAGTTCGCGAACCCTTCGATCACATTGCCAGCCGCATCGGTCCCACTGTGCCCTTGTCCGATGATCAATTTTGTCGAGGACACGTTGAGCGACAGCCGCAGCATGAGCGAGGCCAACAGGATGGTAGGGAACGACGAGAAATCCAGGGGCCGTTCGATGAACAGCGTGATGGTGAAAATCAAGATCGCTAGGGCAAAGGAGGTGGCAAGGCCGACATCCAAAACCCAAGAGGGCATGGGCAAAATCATCATGACGATGACCGCCATCAACGCCATGGCAAGCAGAATAGTTGGGCTGAACAGCTCTTTAATTGATATATTCGGCACGGTGTTTTTCTCTTGTGTGAACGCGACCAAAGGCACCGGACATGCCGGTCAGACGAGGGGAGGATCTGTCAGGTCCACCGGCGCGCTGCGACGCCAACGGGGAAAACCGCGCGAACAAAGGACCGCTTTGTCGCACGGGTACAGAAAACCAGAGCCTTAGCCCTGCCGGTATGATCGTTTTCACTGGCATTCTGCCTATTCCAAGTCAGGATTCTTCCCTAATCCTCACGGTAGGCGGCTATGCTTTACAAAGAGTTATCACCACAAAGGAATTGGCCGCCCAAGAAAGGCGGCCAACGCAAGGAATAGGCTTGTTGAAGAAGGCTATTCGTCCTTTGGAGGAGTTCGCTCGACCTGGCGCAGAAGCTCCTCGATCGAGCTTCGCGCACCAATGCTGCTTTCAACCAGGGCCCGAGCCTCCGCCAGCGGCGGCAGATCCTGCGGTTCCTGAACGGCGGCGTCGATGTCGCTGGTCAGTTCCGCCACGGCGCGGAAGGGGGCTGCGGCCTCGTCCAGCGTTTCTGCGGCGTCCAGATCTTCGGAATGCCAGAAACCGCGGGCAGCCTCGTTCAGATCCTGAGCCGACATCATATATTCGCTCGCCCGCTCATATTCCTTGTTGCGCCACAGGGCTTCTGCGCGCATCCGGTCCGCTTGTCGCCCCTCCAGGCCCATCAGTTCAACCAAAGCGCGCTGCGGCTGATCCATCGCCAGATGCGCCTCTGCTGTCATCATCCGACGATCCCGGTTTGCGGGCTCCAGGCTCATCTTGGCCAGCAGCGTTTCCGCCTGTTCGGGAAAGCCGAGATCCAAGAGCCGCCGCGCCACAATATCACCGACCTGACCGGCCTGGGCCGCCCCCGCCTCTCCCGTGAAGATCAACGCATATTTGAGAAAAGTCACGTCGTCCGCGTTTTCTGTCAGCAATGTCATCAAAGGGGCATTCGCCTCGGTCTTTGCCGCCTGCCCATCCCGGTTGGCCAACATCGCAAACCGCATGAACGCCTCGTCAAAGCGGCCCGCCAAGGCCAGAGCGGTGACCTGCGCCTGCCGCAATTCCGCTCCAAGAGGTGTATCGCGCGCTTCAAGCTCATAGGAGGCCGTCAAATCCGGGACATCCGGCGACAAGGCGCGGCGTTCGTCATAGCTCAATTGGATAAGCTCAATCAACGCAAGCGGCGTATTCTTGTTTTGCTCCGCCACCTCTTCGGTCAGGTTGCGCACCACCGCTTCGGTGTCGCCCTCCAACTCTGCGATCGCCGCTTCGGCAAGATTCCTGTCTGGAACATGCTCAACGCCAGTTCGGTTCACAGCCCGCATAGCCGTTTTAGCCACGTGGGTGTCGCCCGCCTTTGCAAAAAGTGTACTCATCCTAGGACCGAGCTGCACCCTCAGGTGCGCAGGCATTTTGGCAAATGCCTGTTGCATCGCATCCGTATCGGCGCCGGTTTTCACAAGCCCATCAGACATTGCGGCCCAAAACGCGGTGTCCCCGCTACAGGTCTGCTGGCCAGTGAAAATCGTGTTCACGGGCAAATCGGCTTCATCGAGTATCCGTCCCATCGTGGTCAGCACATCTCTTGTTTTTTGGCTCAAGCTGTCTTCGGGCAGCATATTCAAAGTCGAAATCGCCTCGGCCCCAAAGCCAAAATAGAGATATGTGCGCGCCAGCTTCAGCACCGCGTTCTTATCGACAGCATCAAATTCACCGATAATCTGGTTGCGCAGCCCCCCGACTTGTTCGCTAAACGGAGCCTCCGTTCCCCATTTGTGAATAGCGACATCCCGGTTCTTGAGGCAGTGCGAATCCTCCAACCCTTCGCCAGTTCTTGCGGCGAATAGTCCGGTTTCGCGATCAATCGCGGAGGTCACGGAAATATTATCGAGCGGATTGAGCGGACGGTTTTCGTTTCCCAGGGGGTCAAGGTGACTATTTTCCTGAGAATTCTCGGTGGGGTGCAAGAGTCCTTGCTCACTCGCCCGACCGATTTGCTGCAACAAGCGCGTTTCGGTGTCATTGACCATCGCGGCGCGACGGTTCTCGTCCAAATCCATCAAGAGGCTGGCGTCTGCTTCCAGCACTTCTGGCTTGGATTTACCATCTTCCGCTTTAACCTCTTCCTTGATCGGCGCCGCGCGATCCGCAACATCAAGCAGATCGGGTGCGCCGGATACCAGCGGCAACTCCAGAGGACCGCTGTGCGTTGGGTTCAACTGTGCAGACCCAAAAGTTTCGGCAACCGCATCTTCCAGATCAAGTGCCACGCGCGCGCTGGCAAGATCCTGGCGATCAAGGTTAAAGCTGTATCCTCCCGTGGTTGGAAAGGTAAGCGGCAGGCGGGTGGTAGCTGGCGGCGCAGCCAAGGCCAAGGGCCGAAAAGCAAGCAAGGGAACAA